>CAZRKA010000101.1:0-13102 GCA_964600345.1 uncultured Chitinophaga sp.
AACCGGCAGTGGTTCCGGACTTTTTCAAAGCAAACTTTGATAACGGAATCAAAATTATCGGTACTAAAAGCACAGAAACCCCCAGGGTTTATATGACCATAAATATCCGTGGGTCCCACCTTTTCGAAACAGCAAAAGTTAAAAACGGTACTGCCAGCATGCTTGCAGCTATAATGAACGAAGGAACCACAAGCAAATCTCCGGTAGAAGTTGAAAATAAACTTCGCGCACTTGGAAGTACTATTTCATTCGGTGCGAGCGAACAGAGTTTTTCTTGTTATGTTGAGTGCTTCAAAGATTCAATGAAGCAAACCATGGCTCTGCTGGAAGATATCTTCTACAACCCGGCCTACAACGAAAAGGAATTCAAAACAAATAAAAAAGCATTTCTCGGTTCTATTGCCAACAACAATTTCAATCCAACCAGTTTCGGATCGAGAGAATTCAGACAGCTTATATTCGGCGATGAAAATCCAATAGGTAAAACATCATTGAGCGAATATTCAGTAGCGAATAAAATCACTATTGATGACCTTAAAAACTATAAGGAAAATTTCCTTTCACCAAATCTGACAACTATTTCTATAGTTGGTGATATCGATCAGGCAAGCGTGCTGGAAAACCTGTCTTTCCTTAAAAAATGGCAGAATAAAAATCTGAGCATTCCTGCTTTCACCAACTACCCACCGGTTGCCAAAACTCAGCTTTATATGGTTAATCAGGATAATGCGCCTCAAACAACCTTGCTGATTGGTTTCCGTTCACTGTCATTCGATGTGGAAGGCGACTACTTCAAGTCTACTGTAATGAACTTCGCTTTGGGTGGAGCATTTAACTCAAGACTTAACCTCAATTTGAGAGAAGATAAAGGCTGGACTTACGGTATTCGTTCCGGATTCAGTTCTAACGGACCGGGTTACCCTGGAATGTTCATTGTAAGCGCAGGTATCAGAACCACCGCAACCGACAGTGCAATCAGAGAGGTGATCATGGAACTCAAAAAATACGTGGAAACCGGTATTACTGATGAAGAACTTGAATTCACCAAAAAATCACTGCTGGGAGGTGAAGCCCTGGATTATGAAAGTCCGTTCGGCAAACTTGGATTCTTAACCAGCATCATTACCCTTGACCTCGACAGGAATTTCAACGCTAAACGTGCTGATATCATCAAAAACCTGACTAAGGAAGAAGTGAATGCGCTGGCTAAAAAATACATTCTGCTCGATAATATGGTTATCTTTTGTATAGGAGATGATGTTAAAATCAAGGAGAGACTTGAAGGCCTTGGACTGGGCAAAGTAAAAGTCATAAAACTGTAGTAAATTTCTTATTTGAGATATTGAAAAAGCCCCGGTAAATCCGGGGCTTTTTTTGTTGGTATATTGTGGAATGCTAATTGAAAAACACCCCGAAAAATGAGTAACTTGCACTGTTTTTAGAAAATTAACATTTATGGATCAAAACCCTGACGAGAACAATTTCGATAGAATAATTCCGATTAACATTGAGGATGAAATGAAGACCGCTTACATCGATTATTCGATGTCGGTTATTGTGAGCAGAGCGTTGCCCGACGTGAGAGATGGACTTAAGCCGGTACACAGAAGGGTCTTATACGGTATGACTGAACTGGGTCTGGCACCCAACCGCCCATACAAGAAATCAGCGCGTATCGTCGGAGAAGTGCTGGGTAAATACCATCCGCACGGAGATACTTCCGTATACGACACTATGGTTCGTATGGCGCAGGACTGGAGTCTGCGTTATACCATGGTTGACGGTCAGGGTAACTTCGGTTCAATAGACGGCGATTCTCCGGCAGCAATGCGTTATACTGAGGCCAGGCTTAAGAAAATTGCCGAGGAGATGCTGAATGACATTGAGAAGGATACAGTTGATTTCAGACCCAACTTTGATGATTCCTTAAAAGAGCCTTCAGTACTTCCTTCAAAAATTCCAAACCTGCTGGTTAACGGTGCATCGGGAATTGCGGTAGGTATGGCCACTAATATGGCCCCGCATAATCTCACAGAATCTATTGATGCCATCACTGCCTACATAGATAACAGAGAGATTAGCATTACTGAGTTGATGCAGCATATCAAAGGACCGGATTTTCCAACAGGCGCAATTATTCACGGTACAGACGGCATTCGTTCGGCTTTTGAAACCGGAAGAGGCCGCATTTTGATGCGGGGTAAAACGGAAATTGAAACGCTCAGCAATGGCAAGGAAATGATTATAGTTACTGAGGTACCTTACCAGGTAATGCCAAGTCAGATCATTACCAGAGCCGTTGAACTTATACAGGAAAAAGTAATTGACGGAATAGTAGCAGTAAGAGATGAATCAGGCCGTCAGGGAATGCGCCTGGTTTTTGAATTGAGGAAAGATGCAATAGCCAATGTTATCCTAAACCAGTTGTATAAATACACTGCTCTGCAATCTTCATTCTCGGTAAACAATATTGCACTTGTACACGGACGTCCGGAGATGCTTAATCTCAAGGACATGATTCGCTATTTTGTTGAACACCGTCACGAAATAGTAGTCAGACGTACAAAATATGACCTTGCCGAAGCTAAAAAACGCGCTCACATTCTGGAAGGATTGCTGATAGCACTCGATCATCTGGATGAAGTAATCGCTCTTATAAGGAATTCAAAGAATCCGGATGAAGCTAAAGACGGTTTGATGAGTAATTTCGGGCTCTCTGAAATTCAGTCAAAGGCCATTCTTGAACTGCGATTGCAGCGTTTAACCGGACTTGAACGTCAAAAGATCAAAGAAGAATACGAAGAACTAATGAAACTTATAGCTTATCTGGAATCTGTGCTGAACGACGAGTCGCTCAGATACAGTATTATCAAAGATGAGCTGAAGGAAATGAAAGATAAGTACGGCGACGAGCGCAAAACTCTGATTGAACACAGTGCCGGTGAGATAGATATCGAAGATCTTATTCCCAATGAAAAGGTGGTTATTACCATCTCACACATGGGATATATCAAACGCACTATTCTGAGCGAATATAAGGAACAAAACAGGGGAGGTCGCGGAAACAGGGGAGTGTCACATAGAGATGAAGACTTTGTAGAACATCTGTTTGTAGCCAATACCCATAATTATATGCTGTTTTTCACCGAACAGGGAAGGTGCTTCTGGATGAAGGTCTATGAATTCCCTGAGGGCGGTAAAACAACAAAAGGAAGAGCTATTCAAAACCTGATTGCAATTCCACCGGATGATAAGATCAAGGCTTATCTCAACATCGAAAACCTGAAAGATCCTGAATATCTGGATACTCATAATATCATTCTATGTACCAAGAAAGGGATTATCAAGAAAACCACTCTGGAAGCATACTCCCGTCCGCGTTCTAATGGTATCAATGCAATAACCATCAGGGAAGGAGACGAATTGTTATCGGCTAAACTCACCAATGGCAATTGTGAGGTAATAATGGCTAAAAAATCCGGTAAAGCAATTCGATTTAACGAAAAACTGGTAAGACCAATGGGCAGAAACGCCAGTGGTGTTAAAGGTATAACACTTGAATCTGATGCTGATGAAGTAATAGGCATGATTACCATCGACAAGGAAAAACTTAAAGAAGCCACCATACTGGTCGTATCTGAAAAAGGTTACGGAAAGCGCTCCTATCTGATAGATCCTGAAACCGGAGAAGACGAATACAGGGTAACCGGCCGAGGTGGAAAGGGTGTTAAAACGCTTAACATTACAGATAAAACCGGCGATCTTATATCCATAAACAATGTGACAGATGAAGATGGCCTGATGATCATTAACAAATCCGGACTTACCATACGCATGCGGGTTGACAGCATGAGAACCATGGGCAGGGCAACTCAGGGCGTCAGACTGATTAACATCAAAAACAATGACGCAATTGCTTCAGTTGCTGTGGTTCCTGTTGAAGAGGAAGAAGATGAATTGGAAAACAACGGTGAAAACGGCAACGGAATTGACAATGCAGACAGCAACGGCAACGATACGCCGGCAAACAATGATGATGCCGGTGATGATAATGGCACAACAATTGAATAGTTACAGGTAAATAAGCGTATTATATAATGAAAATAAAGAATCAATTTCTAAAAGCTGCCATGTTTTCCGGGGTGTTTCTGACCGCAGTAAGCTCTTATTCTCAAATTAAACTACTGAGAGGCGTCAGAGATAATATCATGGACGAATCGAACAAGAATGTAAGTCTTGCCAAATATGAAATCGACAAGGTTATGCAGCATACTGATACCAGAGATATGTGTGCCGCCTGGGCCTGGAAAGGCGTTGTTTATTCTGAAGTTGCTCTTTCAGGTGATACCAGCGTCAGAGCACTCGACAAAGACAATAGTGCAGCTCTTGCATCCGGAGAAGCTTTCTTAAGATTCTATGCTTGTTCAGTTGAAGAACAGGAAAAAGTAGATGCACTTGTTGCGGCTAATCTATATGTAGTAAATGCAATTTCAGCTTGCTGGAATGAAGCCATATACGCATCACAAAAGAAAGGATCATACGAAATTGTAAAAAAACACATGCTGGTGGTCGAAAAATTACTTCCTTACGATAAAGAAGAAAAAGCCAAAGGCAATGGAGTTACACGCGAACAGGCGCTTTACGCTATCTGGAGAACCGCCTACAACGATTCGCTGATTGACGAAGAGATCATTTATCTGGAAAAGCTGATGGAAATTCCTACATATCTCAATTCTTACATTTATGTCAGAATGGCTCAGATACTCAGTGAAAAGAAAAAATACGATAAAGCATTGGAATATCTTGATAAAGGCAAGCTCAAAATCCCTCAGAAATCAGGTGATTTTCTGGACATGCAGATCAATATAGAGATTGAAAGGGAAAATATGGTTGCATTGCTGGCTAAGCTCAACGAGTCAATTGAAAACAATCCTGAAAATCCTCAGTATTATTTCGCCAGAGGTGTTTCTTACCACAAACTGAAAGACGATGAATTGAAAGATCAGGAACAGGCTTATAAAAACAATACAACGCCAGCTGCAAGTAAATACCATTTTTCTCAGGGTTTATCAGATTACAGAAAGGCTCTCGAACTGGATCCCGGTTATTTTGACGCATTAAAAAATGAAGCTATCCTGATGTTTGATTCAGCTAATTATATTTACAAAATGAGAATCAGGGTTGCGCCGGCTGAATACGAAAAGTATAATGCACTTTCAATTTCACTTTACAAACAGGCGCTCGATAAATTTGAAGCTCTGAGAGCATCCGGATTTTTAAAAGATCAGGATCTTGTAGATGCTTTGAAAGATATGAAAACTATCTGTATTAAAATCGGCGATCAGGAAGGTAAACTTAAATACGATACAATGATGAAAGCCGAAAAGAAGAAGCTGGAAGAGAAGGCTCAATAATCAAAATAGGACATTTAATACTAACAGCCATTGAATACAATCAGTGGCTGTTTCTTTTAAACTACTAGTTAACATAATATTAATTATGAGACGAATAAGTGTATTTTAAATAATTGATTAATAAATCCTTATCAATTATTAAGTACCTTATAAGTCTTTTGATTGATTGAAAACGTTGACCCGGGTTTGCTTAATAACAACAGTTTTCCAATTGGTGAAACAGCCGAAACCGGAAAAAATTCTTCATTGTCTATAAGTACAGGTTTTGCAAAAACTGAAATGAAAAAATTACCCTGATCAGTTCTGATAATTTTTCCTCCAATTTTATCCCCTTGCGAATTCTCTATAGATTGAAGAATGGATTTCTGATGTGTCAGGTCTTTTAACTGCGATCCCATCTTTTCCTGTTCCATCTGCATCATAGACCTCGCAGTATCATGTTTATCACCGGCTGTACTTTTAGTTTCGTTTGCAACAGACAACTGATAAGCTTTAAATTCACTGTTCAGTATCGCTATCTTGGAATCTATCTGTTCCATACAAGCCTTAATAAGCTTTGCTTTAAGTGTTTTTAAATCCGGCATCAGATTTTTATAATTTTAGCTGTAAATATGCCTTCACCGGTTTGAATGATGACGGTATAAATGCCCGGCTCAAAGCCTTTGAGATTGAGATTTAAAACATTGTCATTAAAATTGAATTGCTCGATTTTCACTTCCTGACCGAGGTTGTTTATAATCCGTACAACTGAAATCCTGGTACCGTTTATGCCATTATACGAAATATTCAATTCATCATAAAAGGGATTTGGAAAAAGACTCCATTCCAGATTTTCATCACTCCAGTTGCATAATCCCAAATCCGTAGTTTCTCCGTTATAGTCTATTCCCTGCAATCTTATTTCCTCAAATTGTCTGATGTTCTCCAGTTGAAAACTGTAAAAAGAATTATTAGCGGATGGTATAATTCTTATAATTTCCCAAAATACGCCATTATATCCTTCAACCTTATATGAGTTGTATTTATCATTATCGTACACGTAAAAACGTATTTCCTTTCCTTTAATTGTATTTAAACAATTGATATTTGCTAATTCGATAGGTAAACTGCTGCAGACAACCACGACCAATTGTGAATCCAAATGCTGACAGAGTGTTGCCGGATTGGTTATCCTTAATGTGGTAAGATATGTTCCAATGCTGCTGTATAAAATAACTCCGGGGCTATCCAGTCCGAATCCGGTTGTATCCGATGGGTTTCCTCCGTTAAACAACCATTGGTATTGGAAACCGGCTCCATTGTTAAGACTGCTGCTCCAGTTTACAGTGTCGCTGCACGAATTGGTTGCGGTATTGATAGTTTCACTGACCGGTAAACTCAGGGCATTCAATTGAAATGTGTCTCTCATAACACAATTGCCTGCTGTATCGGTAGCAATCAATATTTTGCTGCCGGAAGCCGTTACAGTCAGACTGAAGGTGTCTCTGTTTCCTGCAGCAGGATTCCAGCTATAGACAACATTTGATAAATTAGGGTTAACTGATCCAAGTCTTACCCTTTGATTGAGACATACAGATGTATCTGCATTTGCAATAAGGCTGATCAACCTTGCAGTATCAAAAATCCCCTGACTCAGATTGAAGTATGAACCGCTGCCACTTAACTGAAGTTTACTGCCTCTGATCATGTAAACATTGTCCCCTGAAAGCGGAAAGCTATCGGTAAATGTTGTCGAAGCAGTGCTGCCAAGCAGTGTAAAACTGCTGTCGATATGAGATGCTCTGGAAATATAGTATAGATGAACTGCAGTATCTGAAGATGCATTCCAGTTGAGTTTAATCCTCTGAAAGCAGCTGTCCTGAATAGCTGTCAATACACTTGCAGGAATTACAGGCTGCATGCGGACACTTGGATCGCCCAGAAGTGAAACATGGGTTTGGAGATAACAGAATGATGCAACGGGGTATAAATAGTTAGTATTAGTAAGGGTATCTATATTGTTTTGCGACCTGAGCATACTGTAACCTATGGTTTCGCCCATGCCCATGTGGTGAAAAAACAAAGGCGGTCTTCCGACATAAAATGTATTCAAAACATTGCCCTGCGCCGCCAGTGGGGCTCTTAAAAAATTATTGGGATTATCCCAGTCGCCGAAATAAGAACCAAAAAAACCACTGAACACGCTTTTTACTTCCTGGGTGCTGCCGGCAAACTGACCGGTATTGCCGATACCACTGCAGTTGATATAAGAACCTGTACCAAAACCAAAGCTCCATAAATAATCACCGGTGTCGAGCGTGCTTAAATAGTCTAAGGATTTGGTAACAGAATCGGCAATCAAAGGTGCCATATTTCTGTAGGCATTGGTAGCAAAATGTTCGTCCGGGTTCCCCGAAGGATAATTAAGAAAACCTACATTATCGTCAAGTAAACAACGCTCTCTTATTACATCAATTTTATGCCTGAATCTGTGATTTTTGGTAAGATATCGCCTTAATAGTTCCCTTTCATTTTGCGTAAATGCAGTCATATTGGCCAGATCTATCCTGCCGATTTGAAGAGAATTAAGTACAAAATGTTCCAGAAAACTCGAGTAGTCAAATTTGCCGTCATTAGGCACATTGTTATTGGCTGCTCTTGCTCCAAGTGTATTGTTTACGGCACTATCAGGCCACACAGGCAGATCTGTACAACCGTAATAGATATCTGCCGGCCAGGCACCTTCGTGACTGGGTGGAGATGAAGTCGTGGTATGTCCGTCGGGTGGAAAATACGCGCTTGGACCTCTGAAATCGCCGGAATAAGGAACGGCGAGATTGCCAAGCAGTATTACCGATTTTAAATTTGCAGGATCGGCATTGTACCTGGACACGATATAAGATTTAATCTGAGCAACCGTTGTGAGCGAATCGAACCAGTGCAGTTCTGTTTTCCATCCATCCCCAATCAAATCATTGCGAAAGGTTCTGATATCATTTTCGAGAAAGCTGCGGTGAGTGCTGTCTGCAAGCAATAAGATCTTACCGCGGTTTAAAACCACCGGTAACCTGTTTCCGGCCAGTATATAGCCGTATACTTCAAAGCCGTCATATCCGGAATCCTTTTCAAACATATATTCGAAAACAGAACCTGTTAATATCGTGTCATTGAATGTAGAATCGTAATTTCCCAGACTGCGGTATGCCGAACCCCAGCCAAGTATATCGCGGTTTTTGCGGTAAACCCTCTGTGCATGATTTACCGGTGCCCGGTATGGCCATTTGAATTCAAGTACAGACTGAGTGGAATTAATGGTCCGGGCACTGCAGGAAACTTCAATATTGTAAGACCGGATTCCTTGTCCAAATACACTATTGCCACTGATTATCAGAATTAAAACTAAAAATAAATTTCGAAGCAATGGTGATTTGTGTATAAATTAATAAAACAAAAATATGACTTTTTATTCACTTTTTCCCAAGTGCCTTTTTACAATTTTTTTGACAACGACAGCGGTTCTTTGCGGCTTAACACCTTTTAATTTATTGTATTTACTGATTTTCTCCATTGATTTCCAGTGATTTACAAATGTTTTGAGCGCTTTAAAATAACCTGTTCTGCTATCGTAAACAACGGTGGGTTCTGCGGCTAGTCCGTTAAACTCTATGAAGCAGATTTTTTCAAATGTCTCCAGATCTTTTAAACTCTTGGTTTTTACGTCAAATCTTCCGTATTCAAATACCCGGCAATCTTTGAGAAACATCGCAAAGCGTTCCTGCATTGCAGGACTGATTTTTAAACCGGCGTCAATGAATTCTGTTCCCTTATTGTGATTTCCTATTTGATGAACCAAAATCTCCTCCCCTTTTGCAGGAATATATTCTTCCTTAATGCCGCTGAGTTCCAGTAAATTTTTGTAAGCATAAATTCCCCTGTGGCTTGATTTAATCAATATAGAAAAATTACTGTAGCCGTCACCTGAAACTTTGAAAAATTTCTTTTCAGTCAATGACAGTATTTTGTGTTTGCACAGATCAGGATCATAAACCACAAAAACAGAAAACTCTAATGGGAAACTATTAAATTCCTGTATCAATATATCTTCATCGTACAGAATCAATATATCATTCAAGCGTGATTTATCGTCAATTTTGCACAATCTCTTCCCCCGTTCACCCTGATCAGGTTTTATAATCAGCGGGTATTTGAATCTTTGTGAATCAATGTCAGCTATTTCACCTTTTCTCACCAGTATACTTCCGGGTCGGAACTGCTGCGGAATAAATTTATCAGTAGTGCTCTTGGAATCGAAGAACAATCCACCCATGGGATCGAAACCGGTATTGACATTGGTAAAGAAGAAAAAGTTTCTGTTTATAATACCTCTGTAAACAAAATAAAAAAACAAAGGCAGATAAAAGGCCCACATCGGCCAGTATTCATAATTTGACAAACGAACTAAAAAGCGCTTCATTTGATCTGGTATACCGAATTTTGACCGCTTAAGAGGTTTTGAAACCGGCAAACCGTATTGTTTTCCTTTAAAACGAACTGAGTAATGCTGCTGCTTAACGGACGGCTCAGAAATTTGTTTTTGGGTCCCCCAATCCGGTAATCCATATGAAACCTGAGCACAGAATCGGGATTGTAAGTTTTAAGGTCTTCAAAACCTTGTTTAATTAAGAAACTAAGCTGAGGACTGTAAAGGGTTGCTGAGCATCTGACAAATAATTTATTTCTGTTCAGCCTTGTCAATACAGGGTTGCGGCCATCATAAACCAGTAATTCGGAAAGCCGGGTTTTTCGGTTGAACGAGAAAATACTGAATGGTTCAATTTTTTGTGACGAGAGTCTGGCCAGAGTTTCGGCCATATTGTTTTCCTTCAGCAAATCCAGTAAAATGATTCCCCTGCTTTTGGTGTAAGGCAAATCCCTTTTGTGTTTAATGTCGCCGCCATTTTGAATACAAATAACACTTCTGTCATTAATACCGATCCAGGTTCCTCCCGATACAAGATCCAGCGGACAAAATACAGTAGAACCAAAGCGATATTCCGGCTCTGCAAAAGAACGCTGATTGTCTTCGTCGCGGTTAAACGTCAATATAGATTCACTTTCATTTAAAACAAGACTAACGATGCACATAATTTGATTGCTGTTGAAAACATAAGCCGAAAAAGGCCTTAATACCCTACAAATATAGGTATTTGGCCCTTTTTAAGTTACTAAATAAATTGTACATAATATCCCTTGCCGGTGGTGAATTTAATTTTTTTTATGTATTATATTTGTACTTCAATCTTTTATCAAAATGGAAATAACAGGCAGAATTATTCAGAAACTGGGGCTGCAGGAAGGCACCAGTGCAAAAGGCGGTTGGAAAAAGCAGGATTTTATAATAGAGACTAGCGATAAGTTCCCTAAAAAGATCTGTGTTTCTGCCTGGAGCGAAAAAGTAGATGAACTTAACAGGTACAACATTAATGATGACGTTAAACTTTCGGTTAACATAGAAAGCCGCGAATACAACGGCAAATGGTACACGGATGTAAGGTTCTGGAAAATCGAATCGGCATCGGCTCAGGGCCAGACCAGAGACAATTCATCACAGGCTCCCCCTGTATTTGAAGAGATGAACGAATTCGGAAACGAAAATGTGAGCGACGACCTGCCATTCTAATCATTTGTTAAATGGATAAGAAGAGTAAGGCCTTTCTTTACAATTATCTCAACAATACTTCACCTACGGGATTCGAAACTTCGGGTCAGAAAATCTGGCTCGACTACCTGAAACAGTATTCGGATGACTATATTTCAGACGCCTACGGCTCTGTTGCAGCTATAATAAATCCCGGAAAGAAATATAAAGTTGTAATTGAAGCACATGCAGATGAAATTTCCTGGTTTGTTAAATACATTAGCGAGGATGGCTACTTATATGTAACGAGAAATGGCGGTTCTGATCATCTTATAGCTCCGTCTATGCGGGTTAATATATTAACCGAGAAAGGTCCTGTAAAGGGAATTTTCGGTTGGCCCGCAATTCACGTCCGAATGGGCGAAAAAGAAGTAACTCCAAATACCGATAACATCTTTATCGACGTTGGCTGTTCAAAAAAGTCTGAAGTAGAAAAACTTGGCATTCACGTCGGTTCTGTTGCCGTTTTTGAAGATGAACTGATGGAACTCAATGGTACCTACTTAACCGGCCGGGCACTGGATAACAGAATCGGAGGATATATGATAGCCGAAGTAGCCCGCAGAATCAAAGAAAATAAAAAATCACTGCCTTTTACCCTTTATGTGGTAAATGCAGTTCAGGAAGAGATTGGTTTGCGTGGAGCTGAAATGATTTCACGTAAGATAAAACCTGATGTGGCTATCATAACGGATGTTTGCCATGATACACATTCGCCATTATACGATAAAAAGAAGCAGGGAGATCAGAAATGCGGTCACGGTCCGGTACTTACGTACGGTCCAGCCGTTCAGAACAATTTGTTGAAAATGGTGATTCAGGTTGCCGAAAAACAAAAGATACCATTCCAGAGAGCTGCCGTCAGCAGAAGCACCGGTACCGATACAGACAGTTTCGCCTATAGCGGTGAAGGTGTACCTTCTGCCCTGATATCGCTACCTTTAAAGTATATGCATACAACGGTGGAAACTGTGCACAAAAAGGATCTGGAACAGGTGATAGATCTGATGTATCATTTTGTAATTCAGCTTAAAGCAGGCCACGACTTCAGATACATTAAATAAAAATACACCTGCTAACACCATTGTATTTTAACTGAAAACTGATTTGGTCAAAACAGAACATAAAACCACGGGCACGTGAAATATTTCTTTTCAAATATTCTCGTCGGTTTTCTTAAACTGATTTCCAGACTCCCAATTGGTTTTCTTTATCTGATATCCAATCTACTTTATATCGTAATCTACCGATTAGCCTCATACCGCACAGCGGTAGTTCGCACAAATCTTCAATTATCATTTCCTGAAAAAACCGAAGATGAGCGGCTTAAAATAGAGAAAGCATACTACCGCTACCTATGCGATCTGATTCTGGAAACCGTAAAAGGATTTACGGCCGGTAAAGCATTTTTAAACAAACGCGTTGAGTACATCAGAAGTGAAATACTGGACGAATTGCATAATTCCGGTCAAAGTGCAATTGTTGTTATGGGGCATTGCGGTAACTGGGAATGGATATGTCGTTCTGCAGCATTTAAAATGAAAAACAGAGTCATTGTAGCCTATAAACCACTTTCTGACAAAACATTTGATAAACTGATAGCCCGGGCAAGAACAGAATTTGGTGTCAGGCAGGTGCCAATGTCGCAGGTAGGCAGGTTTATTTTGCAGGAAAAACAACCTTTTTTACTCATTTTATTATCAGATCAGTCACCTTCATATCTCAATGGCGTGTATTGGACCAAATTCTTAAATCAGGAAACAGCAGTCTTGAATGGTGCGGAGAAACTGTCTAAAAGGTTTAATCTGCCTTTATTGTTTAATGACATTAAACGTTTAAAGAGAGGTTATTATACGTGTGAAACTAAACTGTTGCTTAATGTTGATCAAAATTTACCGGAAGGTCGAATTAGTGAAATTCACACCCGGGTACTGGAAGATAAAATTAAGGAACAACCGGAAATCTGGCTGTGGAGTCACCGACGCTGGAAACATAAAAAACCATAATATAA
>CAZRKA010000102.1:0-12881 GCA_964600345.1 uncultured Chitinophaga sp.
ACAGACAAAATACTATCGGTAAGAATATTAAAAATTCGAATGAATTGAATAGCACGCTTTATTCTGTTACGCTTGCGCAAATATATTATAAAAGCTATTGTATCAGCGTCCGTTATTTACCAACACTGTGTCGTTGACATACCCTGAAATTAATCTGATGATACTGTCGGTTCTCTTTTTTCTGGAATCACAGCTCAGGTGGTAGGCGGCATCGTAAAACTCATTCTCACTGTATACATTATCGGCCACTGTTCCGGCAACGGTATAAGCGTGTTTTCTGATGTCGGTTTCGAGTTTATCAAGCCTGGATTTGTATTTTATGTAAATTCTCTTCTGTGTTGGCGGAAATACAATTATAGTCTTTGCCAGCTTCAGATAGGGAAAGTGTTTCGAAAATTCGGCAGCATCAAAGTCATCATCTCCGAGTTCATAATCACTTGCGCCATTCGGCTTCAGACCGCAATGACTGATAATATCGCCATTTTGATTGATACATCTGTATATATAAGGATTCTTTTCCGTGTAATACTCCGGATTCAGTAATCTGATATCATACAGGAAAAAGGATTTTAAACGATGCAAATTATTACCCGTCAGTTTGCCGTATTCCAGATTCTGATGAATAAGATCGTCGAGAGTTGCCTTATCCGTAAAACCGGGATTAATATAGAAATTCCATTCTGGCGAAAAAATAATGATATCATCGGGATTGATTTGTTCGCTGATAAATTGACCGAAGTCTGTAAGTCCGTATCCCGCATGATGTCCCAGATTTATTGTTCTGATACCTAAAGCCTTTTCAATTTGTTCGGCGGATAAACCCCAACCTACTGATGAACCACCGATCAGAACAATCTTTTTCTTATCTTTATTCGCCTTAAGTATTTTTAATTTATCTACAAACGCTGAGTTGTAATTTTTCTGCTGAAACTGCGTAAACAGAAGTTTTATGCATATAAAAATCAGCAAGCTCAACCCAAGAATTATCAGTGTTTCGCGTATAAACTTTTTCATCAGAATTGAAAATATATAAAACTTGAAGGTTGTTGTTCAATGTAGTTTAGAAATTCTGTTCCAATCAAAATGATCAGGATAATCATAATGACAGCATTCAGAACTCTGTATCTGCTTGCTTTTAAATGTCTTTCATCACGTCTCAGGTACCAGTCGCCCGCAAGCAAAGGCAGCACATACCAGAACGCTGTAAACCCGTTTGGCAAAGTTGCAATCTGAGACGGTTCAAAATATAGTTGCAACAGTATGCGTTTAATATAATTCAAAGCCTGAGATATGGTTTCGGCTCTGAAGAAAATCCAGGCAAATGTTACGAAAGCGAAAGTGGAAATCATCTGCCGGAGTTCTTTAATTGAAGGTATTTTGCTGTTGAAGGCCACAACTTCGGTAGCGTATTTGCGGTTTCTGTTGAGCAGGAGCAGGGGCATGAAAGCACAGGCGTGCAGAAAACCCCAGACTATAAAATTCCAGCTGGCGCCATGCCAGAAACCGCTGACCAGAAAAATGATGAATGTGTTTCTGACAGCTTTTATTTTGCCTTCTTTAGAACCTCCGAGGGGTATATACAGATAATCTCTGAACCAGGAAGAGAGGGAGATATGCCATCTTCTCCAGAACTCTGCAATATCGCGGGAGAAATAGGGGAATTTGAAATTGGAGAGCAGTTCGAATCCGAATAATTTGGCAGTACCCAGAGCAATGTCGGAGTAACCGCTGAAATCGCAGTAAATCTGAAAGCTGAAAAGAACGGCACCGGCAATGAGGGTCATTCCGTTTTCATCCTGATAATGTCCGAAAATTTCGTTAACAGTACCGGCAATGTTGTCGGCGACAACAATCTTTTTAAACATACCCCAGAGAAAAAGTTTAACCCCTTCGACGGCCTGCATGTAATCGAAGCTTCTGTTTTTCTGCACCTGAGGCAAAAGGTGATTGGCTCTTTCGATAGGACCGGCCACCAGAAGTGGGAAGAAACTGACAAAGACGGCGTATTCAATAAAATTGCGGACAGGAATTTGTTTCCCTCTGTATATGTCAAAGACATAAGACATACCGTGAAAGGTATAAAAAGAAATACCGATAGGCAGGGCGAGGTCGAGCAGAACAGGATCAACGTGAAGGCCGAGAGCTTCAAAACCCTGTTTAAACTGCAGGGCAAAGAAATTGTAGTATTTAAAAACAGCGAGTATACCCAGGTTGTTGATGATGCTGAGCCAAAGAAAGAGTTTGGCTTTTTTTCTGTTGGGAGAGGCGACGCTGAAACCGTAGAGATAGTCGAGCAGAGTACTGAGTGCGAGCAAACCCATGAACTCAACACTCCACCAGCCGTAGAAGAAATAGCTTGCCGAGAGAAGAAGTACGTTCTGCCACCTGAGCGATTTGTTAAAGACAAACCAGTACAGACAAAATACTATCGGTAAGAATATTAAAAATTCGAATGAATTGAATAGCACTAAATTTATCTCCCGGCGGCAAATATATGTTGTGCATTCTAGAGTACCTATGTCAACTTATCTTCAGACTGTAGATTCAGGAATTAATTTAAAAGCTAAGATAAAATATAATGCTGATTCATGCGTTGATGTGGAATGAGAATAACATTCTTTTCGCTATTACTTATCTGTTGTTCAAATGCCGGGAATCAGGGTATAGCATTGACAATCACAGAAAGTTCGGCTGTAGTAGCCGGCGACAGTGCCGGCATTGATATCGCCGGCAGATTTGCAACTCCCGATAGTTTTACAAGGACATATTCAGACAGCAATAGTTTCGGATATTATCTGAGACAGCTCCGATTAAAGGCCGAAGGTGCTGAGGTCAGTTTATACAACGGCGAAATAAAATCAGGCGAAAACATCTATTGTGCGGTCATTGATATGGAAATATCACCCAAAGATCTGCAGCAATGCGCTGATGCGGTAATGAGGCTGAGGGGCGAATTTCTCTTTAAAATGAAGCGTTACAGTGAGATCAGTTTCAGGTTTCTGGGCGACGGACTCATGCATTCATATCTGAGCTATGCCGGAAGCGACCGGACATATAAGACATTCCGCAAATACATGGATCATGTGTTTAACTACGCCAATACAGCTTCATTGAAAAAGCAGTTAAAGCCGAAGGTATATGCAGAAATGGAGATTGGCGATGTACTGATACAATCCGGGAACCCGTTTGGCCATGCCGTTATAGTTGTAGATATGTGTAAGAATAATAAGGGCGAAAAAATGTATATGCTTGCACAAAGTTATATGCCGGCTCAGGAAACGCAGATACTAATAAATCCTGCAGATTCCACACCCTGGTATCCGCTGACAGACGAATACGAAATTCATACTCCCGAGTGGCGTTTCAGAAAAACAGATCTGATGACATGGTAATACGAATTGCATCTTAGCGAATTACTTTATATCTTCGCAGCGCAATTATTAAGAAAGACGGAGGGAATTGGTCCTTTGATGTCTTGGCAACCTGACCTTTTAAAAGCGATAAAGGTGCTACATCCTGCTCTGCCCGAGGCGGAGAAAAATAATGGCAGATTTGTTTGCATTTGCAATTCCCTGTCTGTTTTCTTGAATTGCATAAAGCATGAGCAAAACCATACAAAAATTTCTGAGATTGAGCGGACTCGAACCGCTGACACAAACACCCGAGATTAAATTTATCAATATCGGCGAAAGAACCAACATTACAGGCAGCAGGAAATTTGCCCGCTTAATTCTGGATGATAAGTTTGACGAGGCCTTATCTGTTGCAAGACAACAGGTAGAGAACGGTGCCCAGGTGATAGATATTAACATGGACGAAGGTATGCTGGACGGAAAAGCTGCAATGGTAAAGTTTCTTAACCTGATTGCAGCCGAACCTGATATCTCGAGGGTACCGGTGATGATAGATTCATCCAAATGGGAAATAATTGAAGCCGGTTTGCAGTGTATTCAGGGAAAAGGCATAGTCAATTCAATAAGTCTTAAAGGAGGAGAGGAGGAATTTTTAAGACAGGCGACACTGGTCAAACGCTATGGGGCTGCGACAGTTGTAATGGCCTTCGATGAGAAAGGACAGGCTGATACTTTTGAAAGAAGAATCGAAATTTGTAAAAGGGCCTACGATTTACTGACTCAAAAAGTAAAATTCCCTGCAGAGGACATCATTTTTGACCCGAATATACTGACGGTTGCCACCGGTATAGAAGAACATAACAATTACGCACTCGACTATATCAATGCCTGTCGCTGGATAAAGGCTAATCTGCCTCATGCAAAGGTCAGCGGAGGGGTGAGCAATATTTCATTTTCATTCAGAGGCAATGATGTTGTTCGCGAAGCAATGCACTCAGCCTTTTTGTATCACGCCATTCAGGCAGGTATGGATATGGGGATTGTAAATGCCGGTATGCTGATGGTATACGACGAAATACCCAAAGACCTGCTGCAGCACGTTGAAGACGTTCTGCTCAACAGGCGTTCTGATGCCACAGACAGAATGCTCGAATTTGCTGAAACAGTTAAGGCCAAAGGCAAGGAAATAGTAATCGACGACGCATGGAGAAAGACCGGTGTTGGAGAGAGACTTAAACATGCGCTTATTCACGGTATTACAGATTATATTGATGCCGACACGGAAGAGGCAAGACAGCAATTCGATAAACCACTACAGGTGATAGAAGGCCCTCTGATGGCCGGAATGAATGTTGTAGGAGATTTATTTGGAAGCGGAAAAATGTTCCTCCCACAGGTGGTTAAAAGCGCCAGGGTAATGAAAAAGGCTGTAGCCTACCTCGAACCTTTTCTTCAGGAGGAAAAAGAGAAAAACGGTCAACTGTTATCAGATACTGAAAACAACGGTCCCGGAAGGGTTTTACTCGCAACTGTTAAAGGCGATGTGCACGATATCGGAAAGAATATTGTAGGAGTTGTGCTGGCCTGCAATAATTACGAAATAGTGGACATGGGCGTAATGGTCCCTTCCGAAAAAATACTTGAAAAAGCCAGGGAAATAAAAGCCGATGTCATAGGCCTGAGTGGGCTTATAACTCCCAGTCTCGACGAAATGGTATATGTGGCTTCACAAATGGAAAAACAGGGATTTACTATTCCGCTTCTGGTTGGCGGTGCAACAACAAGCCGGATACATGCGGCAGTAAAAGTGGCGCCACAGTACAGCGGTCCCTGTGTGCATGTGCTTGATGCATCCAAATCTGTACCTGTGGTTTCCGAATTGCTGAACAAAAACACCTCGAAAGCTTATGCAGAAAATGTGAAACTGGAATACGCCCGTTTAGCCGAAGACCACGCCAAAAGACAGTCTTCCAAGGATATGATTACTTACGGCCAGGCTTTGGAAAATTCTTTAAAACCGGTGTTCAACAGCGAAACAGTAAAACAACCGAAGAAAACAGGAATCCATTATATCATTGAACAGGATTTGAGTGTGCTCAGATCATATATAGACTGGACCCCTTTCTTTCAGACCTGGGAATTGAGCGGGAAATACCCTGCCATTCTCAAAGATGATATTGTTGGAAAAGAAGCAAGTAAACTTTTTGAAGATGCCAACAAAATGCTGGACAAAGTGATTGCAGAAAAATGGCTGAAGGCAAATGCCTCTTACGCCATACTTCCGGCCTGGTCAGATGGCGAAGACATTCATGTCAGCAGTAAGGATGTCAGTGTTGATTACAGGTTTCATTTTTTAAGACAACAGCGTAAAATGACCAATGGCGTAGCCAATCTTTCACTGGCCGATTACATTGCACCAAAAACAGCCGGTATCGAAGATCACCTGGGATTCTTTACTGTCACAGCCGGCATTGGTATAGAAGAACATGTACTCCGATTTGAAAAAAATCACGACGATTACAACAGTATTTTACTAAAATCCCTGTCCGACAGGCTTGCAGAAGCTTTTGCAGAATGGCTGCATATGAAAGTAAGAACCGAATACTGGGGATATGCGGATGAAAGAGATCTGAGAATAGAAGACCTTATACTCGAAAAATATAAAGGAATCAGACCTGCCCCCGGGTATCCTGCCTGTCCGGACCATACCGAAAAAGCTGCTCTTTTTGAAATGCTTCAGAATGAAAAGAAAATAAACGTCAAACTCACAGAGTCTTTTGCCATGTATCCTACGGCTGCAGTATCCGGATTTATCTTTGCCCATCCGGATTCAAAGTACTTCGGTGTAGGAAAAATTGGAAAAGATCAGATTGAAGCTTATGCCCTCCGCAAACAAATGGAAACGGCAGAAATTGAAAGATGGTTAAGACCTGTGCTGGCTTATTGATGCAAGATGAGCATTTTCAGATATCTCATCCTTAGTAGGTTTTCGGAAGAAAACATTACTTAGTATGAGTTATACCATACTGTGAGCTTTGAGTGATAGCGAAAAGTTTTCCGGTTTAGGTATAACAAAGCGAGGTAAATAGACAATATAGTCAGACAAACTGCTATTTGGCTGCTGTCCCCTTGTATTTTTTCAGAGCAAAGAAAATAGCTTTAGCAATATTAGCCTGACCGCTGTCTTTGGCTAAAACCTTGCGGTCTGTTTCACTGCTCAGAAATCCGGTTTCAATTAAAACTCCGGGCATGGTTGATTTCCAAAGAACCAGAAATCCGGCCTCTTTTACACCACGGCTTTTTAATTTGCTTTTTAACTTGAATTCGGCTTCAACCATTCCGGCAAACTTGATACTCTGTGCCCTGAAGGCATTCTGCATAAGTGAAAAAATAATATGTCCCGCAGGTGAATTGGGATCAAAACCTTCGTAGGCTTTATTGTTTTTATAATCCTTTTCCAGCAGTATCACATTGTTTTCACGCTTTGATACCTGAAGGTTGCCTTCGGATTTATGCAATCCCATGAGATATGTCTCTGTTCCGTTAGCTTCTTTGTTGTCGTTTGCGTTGCAATGTATGCTTATAAACAGGTCGGCATTGTTTTTGTTAGCGATATTACTGCGTTCGCTCAACTCAATAAATTTGTCGGTCTTACGGGTATATATCACTTTAACATCCTTCAGGCTGTCTTCTATCAGTTTGCCGAGTTTCAACGCAATAGAAAGGGTTACTTCTTTCTCGCGACTGTTGCCGCCATTGCAACCCGGATCGTGTCCGCCATGCCCGGCATCAATAACCACAATATCGAACACATTACCTTTCTCTTCATCATGGTTGAATGATGAGCATAGCAGCAAGGCAGGGAAAAGTACTATAAGCAGATTCTTACGGTTCATCGTTTTATTTTTTAAGCCTGCGTTTTTTAATTTAGTTTTGCGCAAATTTCGCGCAAACAGTTTGTTTAATCTATTATTTACAACGAAACATCTCCATTGCTTATTGTGGATAATACAATTATCGTGCTGCATATTATACACCGGAAATATTGAGGCTCAGAACCAGCGTGCCTCAGATACCCTTAAGCCTGTTTTTACTGATACTTTCAGGGTTTCCCGCGATGCTATTGATGCAATCATTGAGTACAGTTGCGACGATTCATCCTACTTTGATATAGCCCGCAGAAGAGCTTACCTCTGGGGCAATGCCAGAGTTAAATACGACGGCATGGATCTGAAGGCATTCCTGATTATTGTGGATTTCGGAAAACGCGAACTGTATGCCAGAGGCAGAATAGACGACAGCAGCGGCAGGTATGTCGGTAAGCCTCAGTTCGACGACGGAGACAGGGTTACCGAAGCAGATACCATGATCTACAATTTCGAAACCAAAAGAGGCAGAACTTATGGGGTGGCAATTAAAGAAGGAGACGGGTATATACTATGCAACAAAGTTTTCAGAGACGACGATAAAAGTATTTACAGTGACAGGGGAAAATACACAACCTGCAACAACAAGGAACACCCTCATTACTATTTACTGGCCAGAAACATCAAAATCATCCCCGATAAAAAAATAATATTCGGTCCTTCCAATCTGGTAATTGAAGAAATTCCAACTCCGCTATTTTTACCTTTTGGCATGTTTCCGACGAAAAAAGACAAGAAATCCGGACTTATTCCCCCCGAATACGGAAGCAGCGGTCTTTACGGCCCTTATCTCAGGAATATAGGCTATCATTTTGCTATCAGCGATTATCTCGACGAAAGCGTTACGGGCGACATTTATTTCAGGGGAAGCTGGAGGCTGGCATCCAATACCCGTTATGTAAAGCGCTATAAATACAATGGAAATTTCAGTATAGAGTTTTCAAAATATCTTAACGGCGAAAAAGAGGATTTAAATTATAAACTGAATTCTACCCGCACTTTCCGCCTCTCATGGAGACATACCCAGGATCAGAAGGCAAGACCCGGTTCCAATTTTTCGTCAAATGTGGATATTCAGAAAAATAATGCTGCCCGGCTTAACTCTTTAAATGCAACTCAGATCGTAACCAACGAATTCGGTTCATCAGTTTCATACTCAAAAACGCTTATTCAGAACAGGCTGGAATTGCGGACCAGTGCGCTGCACAGACAGAACACCCAGCTTAAGTCCTTTAATATGACTCTTCCGAATCTTACGCTCAACATGCAGCGTATAACGCCTTTTTCTGAACCGGATAAAAATGGTAAATTCAAGTGGTATAAAGACTTTGGTATCAGTTATATTTTTGAAATGGAAAACCGTATAGACACACGGGACAGCATTTTCTTTTCAGGCAAACCTTTCGAGGGGATTATTCCGGGTTTCAAAATAAATACACCTGCATTTCTTAACCCAACAGACCAGTTTAAACAAGGCATAAGTCATTCCATACCGATTACGCTCGGATCATACAAATTCCTGAAGAAACATTTTGCCCTCACTCCTGTAGTAAGTTACCGCGAGTACTGGTATTTCAGAACTATAGAGAAACAATGGAATCAGCAGCTTAAAAAGGTAGATACTTTGTATAACGACGGATTCAGCAGGGCATCTGATTACAGCGCTTCAGTCAATATCAATACCCAGATTTTCGGAACATTTCAACTTGCCTCTAAAAAAGTGAGTACAGTAAGACATACCATATCACCTAACATTGGTTTTAGTTACAGACCTGATTACGAAGAAGCGAGATTTGGGTATTTCCATGAAGTACAGACAGACAGCGCAGGAACAAAAAGAAAATACAGCATATACGAGCAGGGAATCAAAGGCTCGCCTCAGGGTGGTCCAAGCGGACTCCTTAATTTTTCGTTTGGAAACAACCTTCAGGCCAAGGTATTTAAGAAAACAGATTCTACGGCTAAATACGAAAATGTAACCTGGATCGAGAACCTCAGCATTAACGGAAACTATAATTTTCTAATTGACAGCCATCAATTATCCAATATTAGTGTAAGTGGTTTCACCAAACTTTTTAAGCACGTCAGCGTCAATGCCAATGCCAGCCTCGACCCTTATGCCAGAAAAGTTGTTGACGGAAGAGAGATAAGAACCGCCAAATATCAATGGTCTGAAGACAGAAGAATAGGCACATGGACCAACGCTACCCTGCAAATGACCACAGGCATCAATGCCGACATGTTCAGGAAAAAGCAAAGCGGAGATACCAGCGGCAAAGTAACTACAGAAGAAGAAAAACGCGAGTATGCAGAAATGATGATGAATCCATACGGTTATGTAAATTTCGATCTGCCCTGGAGTCTCAATGTCAATTATTCGCTCAATTACAGCCGTTCGAATTTCAATACACAATACAATCAGACTATCAATTTCCACGGTGATTTTAATCTGAGTCCGAAATGGAAAATCGCCTGTAATTCGGGATTCGATTTTACTCAGAACCGCATTGCCTATACCCAGTTTGAAGTAAGCAGGCTTTTGCATTGCTGGGCGCTTAACTTCTCCTGGATACCAGACGGTATCAGAAAGAGCTTTAATTTTTCACTGAAGGTCAACAGCAGTATGCTGCAGGCATTGAAAGTCGATAAGAAAAGAAACTGGTGGGATCAGTAAGTCTTATCGGATAATTCTGATAACACCTTCGATTTTTTCTTCGGAATTTACAATGGGATTCTTGCTTTTTAACTTCAGAATATAGTAATAGGTTCCGTCGGGCAATTCACCACCGTTGTTTTTTAAATAACCATTCCAGCAATCACGGGGCAATGTCCCCTCAAACACCAGTATCCCCCAGCGATTGTATATCCATATTTCAGCCTCATCGCAACCGGGTGTTATCCCGCCAATGGTATAACAATCGTTGGTGTTATCGCTGTTTGGTGTAAATACATTTGGAATTTTTATACTAAGCAGCGGGTTGCCAAACAGTGGAACTATGGCAGTCTGAGTATCCGTGCATCCGCTCTGGGGATGAGTAACTTTAAGCAAAACCCTGAATTGACCATCGATCAGGTATTTGTGTTTCGGGTCATTGTCATTATTGATACCACTGCTGTCTCCAAAATCCCATTCGGGCGAAATATAGTTCTGCGATTTATTGCGAAAACTGAATTCCCTGCTGCAAACGTCTGAACTGTATTCAAAGTCTGCAACAGGCCTTTCCCTGACCGTTATAATAGTTGAATCCGATTCTGAAATATTGCAGGAAAACGAATCGACAGTTGTCAGCTTTACTTTGTAAATACCGGGATTTAGAAATTCATGAACGGGATTCTTTGAAGTATCAATTGGTGAGCCGTCTCCAAAATCCCAGAAATACTTTCTTCCTTTTTTGCTCTTATTGGTAAACACAACGTTTAGCGGCTGACAACCGTTGTCGGGGTTAGCAGTGAAACTGGCATCAACTTCGAAATTGATTTGAAAGTCTATTTTAAAAGAAGCATTGCTGCATCTCGGACTGAGATTGGTTTTGAAGGGCGCGCCGGCTGTTACAGGAAAATCGTCGTAATGATTGCCGGGTTCGGGACAACTGGAACATACAGACTGATACACCACACCTTTTTTATCAAACCTGGATGTACCGCCGTCTACATGGTCTTCGGTTTTGTTGCCACCGTAGTAGGTTGCATGAAGAAGATTGCGCGCATCTCTGCCTAAAACCAAAAGATAAAAGTCGTTTTTATCCGTTGTTTTCTGAATAGCATCAGCTGTTACAGTCAACCCTTCGGTGGTAAGCGAATGCAGTCCATCGTAATTTATCGGACTTCCCCAGCCAGAGAAGTAAATATTATTGCATTTATCGACCAGAAATGCCGAAGGTGAAATCTCGGGATTGAAACTTCGGTTGCCAAAGCAGGTTGCGAGATTAATGACACTGATATTGGGCGAGAATCTGACGATAAACTGACTGCTGCCGTCTTTTCCGTATGTGCCGAAAGTCCGGGTAATGGTGCCTTCTGTCTGTCCGGCCGCATATACCTGACCGCTGGCATCGATATCCAGAAAGTATATCTGATCGTATGCAGGTGTTCCAAAGTAGGTACTGCCGAGCAAACTGCCTCCAAGATTCATTTTTGCAATAAATCCATCAGCTCTTCCACCGCTGTAACTGTTTTTATTTCCGTTTACCTGAAAAGACATTGCATTACTGGAGGTACCTCCGCCGATAAAAACAAAAGTATCGTACATGCGGATACTGTACATGGCATCGTCGCCGTTGCCGCCGATATAGGTAGAGAATCTGAGATTGCGAAGATTGCTGTCGAGACTGAAAATACAACCGTCCTGCGACGACGCTATACTGTTCTGCATGGCGTTCAAAAGCGGGAAGTTATTGCTGTTGCTTGTAGATGCCACATATACGTTGTCGGCCGAATCAACTACTATATCTCCTCTGAAATCGTCGGCGTAATTATAGCGAAGTGTCAGGGTATTGAGACCGTCGTTTGCCGATCCGCCGATGAATGTCCCGCCAAGCATCTGTGAACCGTCGGCAGACAGTTTAACAACAAAAATATCAGTTCCTCCGTTAAAGCTGTTATCATATCCCCCTGTGTCGACCGGAAAATCACTTGAATAAGAGGTGCCCATTACCAGAAGATTATCCCTGTGATCTGCTACCAGACTATGAGGGTATTCGTCTCTGCTGCCGCCCAGGTAGGTGCTGTACAGCAGTGTTGTACCGGCGCTGTCGTATTTATTGATGCCGATATCACAGGGCAGATTGGCAGGTGTCTGTCCCGTACCTCCGGAATAGACTGTTTGAAACGCACCGGGTGTTACCGGAAACGGTCCGCCATTGCTTCCTGTTCCTCCGTCTACAATTCCTCCGGCATAGAGATGCGAGCGCGAATCGTAGGTAGCAGTGAACCCGAAATTATCGCCCTGACTGCCACTGTATGTCGAGAAAACCAGTATCGGATCAATAATCAAAGCATGAGATTTGTCGTATGTGCCGGTTTCAAAACCAAGTTCGTATCCGTCGCCTTCTTTTGTAAGTGTGTAATGGCAGCTTACCTCCTGTGTATCCCCGCCGATGATCTGAAATGCATACGGTTTTTGTTCATAGGCTGTCGCTACCGAAGTGCTTATTATCAGATAACCGTCTTTGAGCTCCATACCTGAAGTATGCAAATACATTTGTTTGATCTGACCGGGATCGGCATAAGGATGTATGATGAAGTTGTGTTTAACCGCCTGTCCCATTTCTACTGCCTGCCAGTCAATGCCGGGATAAATTCCGATATAGTTGATTTGCTGCCAGGCCCTTAGGTTGCTTGCCCGGAAACGCAAATCATTCCCCTTGTAAAAATTATAAATGGTTGACGAACTGAATTCCGGTTTTATAACAGCCGGCCGCGGATTTTTAAATCTGACATCAATCCTGTGCCAGTCTATGACAAAGTCTTTCCTAATCGATTTATACAGATGAATGTGATTCCACAGACTGTCGTATTGTGCGGTATTTTTGAGCAGCATGGTATAACCGTCGTTGCGGTAATACAACATACCTGTTCCTGTTTGTTTGGTGTAATTGACAAA
>CAZRKA010000103.1:0-12783 GCA_964600345.1 uncultured Chitinophaga sp.
TACTACGCCGTTAACAGTACGCGTGGTGGTGTAAGCTTCCTGTCTGTATGTTGGGTAAAATGCTTCTCCAAGAAAAAGAAAATCATTTTCTATTTTAATGATGGGATGGTCAGCAATAAGATAACTGAAGGCTACTTCTTTGCCTTTTTTTTCTTTTTTCTGAATTTTCTTCTCTACTTTCTTTTGTTTTCTATCTGATAAATAATTGAAAAATTCCTTAAACTTGCTGAAATTATAGAATTTGATAAATTCAACTTTTGCGTTTTTCATTTTGCAAAAGAATAAACCTTCGGATGTCGCTATATTGCTTTTTGAATATGTGCCAGTAAATACATACTCATCTTCTCCAATACTCGTTCCGCTGATATCTATGAGGTTTTCTTCAAATTTGCTGCTCAGATGATAGGTTTCAGTCTTTTGGCCCTTGCTGTTTATTCTGATTACATAAATCTCGTTTTTCTTCTTTTTAACGGCAATTTCCACAAATACCAGCATCTCGTCTGAAGCCTCCAATACCTGCATTCTCCGGATATTTGTCTTCTTGGAACTGTAATCCTTTATGATGACAGGAATGAGATTAGTCTTACCATTCATTCTGTTGACCGTGATGATAAAGGGTTTCTTTTTGGAAACAATGTTCAGAAATGCATAATCGCCCAGTACTACCATGTCTTTTACAAACGATTTCTTGGGCAATTTGCCTTCAACCTGTTCAATTTCAAGATCGTTTGCCCTTACACTTACAATGCTGAAGTTTCCCTTTCTGTCTCGGTAAAAAGCACAGAGTCCGTCTTTATATGAAAAAGATTCATCGACATAATACTTCTTGTTGATCTTAACGGATTTTACTTTAACCGATTCCAGTTCAGTATTGAAAAGTTCGTAACGCCATTCGGCTTCGCCTTTTTCGGTCTCGTCCGACCTAGAACTCATAATAAAACCGGTTTTGCCAAAGGTGTGAATTTCTTCGTTGTCGAAACCGTCCTTCATGTCGAATTCGATTCGCTTCTGATAATTCACCTGAGCTGATAATTCGCCGGCGAATAAAATTAAAAGGAATCTAAATGAAATAAGAAAATGTGTTTTAAAAGTTTTTTTCATATTACAGATTTAATTGATAGTACAAATATATGGAATCGACTGAAAATTAAAAGCCTGTAACTCTCAGAGACTGATTTTAAAACTATTAATTGAGCATTTAATTTATCGCAATTAATCGTTAGAACTCCACCTGTTTAAGAATAATTCTCAGTTAGCTGATTAGTTAGTCATTTCATTTATAAATTTATTTCTTAAATTCGCTAAGTGTTTTCCAATTCACTACGATACGGCTTACTAGCTTCCGTCTTTTTACTGCTTACAGAAATTCTGAAGAATGTCTGGTTTTATTCCGGTCGATTTCCGGAATTATTCATAATGCTCACCGGTTTATTATTTTTGATTGGAGGATTTATCCTGAAATCACAATGGATTAATATAATTCCTTCCAAACTTGCGGAAACCAGCTTTCCGGATAATTCATATCTGGAGCTTTTATCCAAAAGAGAACGGGAGGTTCTGGAATATTTACTCGGTAATTCACCCAATAAGGAAATTGCCGATAAATTAAATATCGGAAACAGCACACTTAAAACGCATATTAACGTCATCTACAAAAAATTAAATATCACCTGTCGCAAAGAATTGCATGAAAAGTTCAAATCAATATCATAAATTAAGTATATGATATTCAGTGATGTAAGTTTTAATCAACCCTCAATCAACCCTTTCAAATTTTAAATAAACAATCCGAATTGCCACATTTGCCACTTGCAAATTGTCAAATCAGACATGTTTAGAATCTGCCTGCGCAACGGATTATTTTCCGGCCTTTTACTTCTCGTATATGTCAATGTACTCGATCGCACAAGACTCATTTATACCACAACTTGGGGCGCTTATCTGGGTTACCTGGCCATACTTATTCTGCCGTTTTTTATTTTCCTGTCCCTTAAAAAAGTAAGACAGAAGGAAGGGAAATTAAAATTTCTGCCTGCTATTCTGCATAGTCAGTTAATTGCCTTTATAAGTGCTGTGGTATATAATACCTATATGGCAATTGACGTTCATTGCCTGAATGCCGGGCATTTAAAAAATCAATTTGAATTTACAATTGCCGAAATGAAAAAGTCGGGTAGTTCCGATCTTGAAATTAATCAGCGTATCCAAACGCTTAAAGACCACTACTGGTCAATGCAACCTTACATAAACACCTTTGTTTGGTATATTATTCTCGCATTGATATTTGCATGTATTTTTTACTTCTTATTCCGAATTAAATTTAAAACCCAATAATATTTTACATCATGAAATCAATTGTTTTTACCATCCTGTTTTTTTATTTTTATTTAACTCTTTTGTCTCAGTCCTCGTACAGATTTGTAAGTTCAAACGCTGTTTATGCAGATTTGAATAACCCCAAAAAAATTCCATTTTATGTCATGGATAAGATGAGTGGCTTTTACAGACTCGACGAGTTTAAAGGTGAAACCTTTAAGTGGTACAATACCTTATTTCCAATTGATACCATTAAGACCATACACATACAACCTTACGCCAACCTGCGCTTCGACAACGATTCATCGCTTATTATCGTAGATGCGGCATTTACGTATCTTGATTCTATAGATGAGAATTCATCGGTATCATATCTGATAGAAGGAATGCCGGGCGATCGGGTTTTGAAAGTGCAGTGGAAAAATTTGAAAATAAGGGTAGGGGCAGCCCTTAATTATATCAATGTTCAGATCTGGGTCTATCAGAAATCAGGGATTATGGAGATCAGATATGGCAGTTCATCAGCCAGCAATCGAAGCGGATTCGGACCCGGCAACGGACCACAGGTAGGTATTTTCTATTCGCTCGACGACTTTACGGCCTGTTTCGAAAAACTCTGGGTTAACGGCAGTCCTTCGGCAATTACTCTGGATTCTAATAATAACTATACATTCAAAGCCATGTCGGGTATTCCCGAATCAGGCACAGTTTATCAGTTTATACCCCGTTTTAAAACCCTGAACCTTGTTGAAATTGAACAAAGCAATCAATTAAACATATTTCCTAATCCTACGGCATCAGGACATTTATTCCTAAGTGAGGCGGGCATTTATAAACTGTACGACATGAAAGGCAATCTGCTACTGGAGAAATATTTTTCAGAGACCGCAGATCTAAGTGCATTTGCTTCCGGAGTGTATTATCTGAGTAAAGACAACAGATATAATCTTATCGTTCTTGAATGAATCTGACTGAAGCGCATTGAAATTCAAGTGAAATTATTTAGTATATTCGCATGATTGCCATAGTGAATATCACCGGATTAATATTGTGATGCATGGCAAATACTAAATCTTTACCATATGAATTTAAAATGCATTAAAACAATTATCTCCCTTCTTTTTCTTAACTGTATCGTAAATCAAGTTAGTGCCCAGCCTTATTTTGAATGGGGGAAAAATCTGGGAGGTTCCGACTACGATTTTGCAAGTGCGGTTGCCGTTGACGCTGCCGGAAATGTTTACACAACGGGTAATTTTGACGGGACAGCGGATTTTAATCCGGGAAGTGGAACAAATAATCTGAGTTCGGCGGGCTATTCGGATGTATTTGTTTGCAAGCTTGATGCTTCCGGTAATCTTGTCTGGGCAAGAGCTATGGGAGGATTTGGATACGACGGGGGAATGAGTATTGCAGTTGATTCGAAAGGCAATGTTTATACCGTAGGTTATTTTATGGCAATAGCCGATTTCAATCCGGGTTCAGGTACAAACACAATGAATGCATCCGGTAATGCCGATATCTTCATTTCTAAACTGGATGCTGGCGGTAATTTTGTTTGGGCTAAGCAAATGAGCGGTTCACTCTCTGAATTGCCAACCGGTATCAGCCTTGATAAAAACGGCAATATTCTGATATGCGGTGCATTTGAGGGTACAGTAGATTTTAATCCCGGAAGCGGAACCAACACGCTTTCGGCAAACCCTGTTTCGAGTGCCTTTATAGCAAAGTTAAACCCATCCGGTAATTACGTCTGGGCAAAGAAATTCGGTGCCAATGGCGATAATTATGCCAATGCATTGTGTACAGACAATACCGGTAATGTTTTTACTACAGGTTACTTCACCGGAACTGTCGATTTTAATCCCGGAACAGGTACTTTTACGCTTAGTGCGGCTGCCGATAAAGATGTCTACATATCTAAACTTGACTCTAACGGGAATTATGTGTGGGCCGGACAATTTGAAGGCGACGGCTTAGAGGAAGGACGGGGAATTACACTTGATAATTCAGGTAATATTTACACAACAGGTACCTTCACCGTTAATTGTGATTTCGATCCGGGCTCAGCAAATTATGACCTTAGTTCCGGAGGAAATGAAGATGTGTTTGTCTGTAAATTGAATTCTTCCGGAAACTTTGTATGGGCCCGGAATTTTGGAGGCAGCATTGACGATTTTGCATATTCGATTGCAGTCGACGCACGCAACTGTGTTTATACTACCGGCAGTTTTAACAGCAGTGCAGACTTTGATCCGGGTTCGTCAGATTTCTATCTCTATACCTCAGGAGGAAAAGATATTTTTATATCCAAACTGGATGCTTCCGGTAACCTGGAATGGGCAAAACAAATTGGAGGTACAGGGTTTGATAACAGGGGAATAGGCCTGGCTCTGGATGCCGGACGCAATATTTATACAGTAGGTTACTTCAATGATACAGCCGACAGTAACCCGAATTCGGGTACTAGTAATATCGTATCAAATGGCAGTCTCGACGGCTTTGTGCAGAAAATGAGCCAGTGTGTTCAGACTAACAGTACCATCAATGTGTCTGCCTGCAATTCCTATAAATCTCCCAGCAATAAATATACCTGGACAGTAAGCAATACCTATAATGATACTATTATGAATGCAGATGGCTGCGACAGTGTGATTAGCATCGTTCTCAGGGTGAATAAAACTGAATATTCGGGAGGTGGTGTAATAGCGTGCAATAAATACAGGTCACCAAGCGGCAAATACCTCTGGACAAGCAGCAATACCTATAAAGATACTCTTACGGCTTCAAGCGGCTGTGACAGTGTGATAACCATAACTCTTACTATCAATGTCATCAATACCGGAATAACACAAAATGGCAATGTTTTGACTGCAAATCAGTCGGGGATGAATTACAAATGGCTCGATTGCAATAATGGTATGCAGCCTATCAACGGACAAATCGGTCAGAGCTTTGCAGCCCCTGTCTCTGGATCTTATGCAGTCGAACTTTCTGCAAATAATTGCAGAGATACCAGCGCCTGTTTCAACTACTGGTCGTCGGGAATGAATGAAACAACGCCGCTGAATTTAATTTTGATTTATCCTAATCCCGGAAATGGTGTTTTTATACTTTCTTCAGGTCTTGGAATTACATTCACGAATTTAAAGGTATATGATGTTTATGGAAAAATCGTGTTTACAGGAAATGATTCTGCTGATGATGTAAAAATTGATTTAAGTTCACAATCTGCAGGTATCTATATTCTCGAATTTGTTGTAAACGGACAAGTTCAGAAATACAGGCTGAATAAGATTTAAAAAACTATTTCAATCTTTAGTTCCAATCCACTGATAAATGACATCCTGTATCCGTGTTCTGTAATTGCCCGTAATCAGTTCTTTATTCTCTTCTATCGGGCAAATGCGGTTGCATAGAAAAACATAGACGATTCCGTACTGCGGATCAGCCCAGGCACAGGTTCCGGTGAAACCGGTATGACCAAACATTAAGCGGCTGCCGAGGGTGCTTGCCGGACTTGTTTTTCCGCTGAAGTCAGGTTTGTCGAATCCCAGACCTCTGCGCGAATCTTTTCTCTGATAGGCTGTAAACTTTTGTATAGTGGCGAAACTCAGATATTGTTTATTCTTATAAAAGCCACTGTCGTTGAGCATTTGCATGATTGCAGCAAGATCTCCCGTATTGGAAAATATACCCGCATGTCCGCTAACACCGCCCAGCATTGCTGCAGCCGGATCGTGCACATAGCCGCATAATTCCTGTTGTCTGAATAAGCGATCCAGTTGTGTAGGCGCAATGTTTTTTGTATCAAATTTTTTCCAGGGGTTATAGGTGATATAACGCAGTCCCATCGGTTTATAGAATTGTTCTTCGACGTACTGATCTAGAGTTTGTCCGCTGATGGCTTCTACTACCAGTTGCATTAGCAGCATGCTGAGATCGCTGTACCTGTATTCGCGGCTCTCCAGCGGCGAATCAAAAATGCGTTTGTAAATGGTGTCTCGGTTGGCCTTCAGCATGAAAAACTTATCAGCGACCTTGACGCAAAATGCAGTGTCTTCGGCCGGACAAAAAATACTGTCAATATAGGGGAGTGTTTCCTTGTAAAATGGAATCCATGCAGTTAATCCTGCTCTGTGTTCCATGATATCCGACAAAACCAGTTTTTCCTTATTGCTCCCTCTTGCCCCGGGCACGTAATAGCCAAGTGTTTTGGATAAATCGAGTTTTCCCTCATCGTACAGTTTCATAACGGCAATTGTGGTAGCGGCAATTTTTGTTATTGAAGCAATGTCATACATACTGCTGTCGTTGACGCTGTATCTTTTATCGTAATTCAGGTAACCGTAAGAGCGGTTGAATACTTCAACACCGTCTTTCAGAACCAGAATGCGGCAACCGGGTGCGGCTTTCTTTAACATTAGTTGCTGAACAATGCCGTCAATCTCGTTAAGTTTATCTGTGTTTTGAGGTGCACCTCCGGTTTTAGGTGCCTGATAACCCAGATTTAACTTGACAGGTAAATTCGCCTTACCCGGTGTTTCTCCCGACATGACTGCAGCAGCAGCGCTATGATAATACTCCAGATCTTCGTATGCCGCGATGACCGCTATTCCTTTCGGAAGTTTATTGAAAATATATGGATTGCAGAAACCAATCAGCATCACTTTGTGTCTGGCGGCAAGCGAATTAATCAGGGCAAAATCATTAGCTGTATAGCCGCCTTCCTGTTGTTTCCAGACGGAAGGCTGATGCAAACTAATGATTACATTTTTATAAGCCGCTACCTTTTTGAGTATGGCACTGCGTTTCTCTGCACTCAGATTTTTGCCGATACTTAAGAAATTGACATACGATTTTTCTTTGCAGATTGCTCTCCATTTCGATTCGGGATGATCACCAATTGCTACGACTATGGTTTCTTTTCTGTTTTGAAAATAATTGGCCTTATCACTTCCCGAAGCAAAACCGACACAGGCATTGGCCACATCTTTTAACAATGACTCGTTTTCGATGCCTTTTAAATCATCCAGCAGATTGTTTGTCTCGATGGGCTTATACTGGCTGAGTCCTGCAAAATTCTTCCATTTCAATATGCGCAATACCCTTTTATCAAGCTCCTCCATTGTCAATTTGCCATTTAAAACCGCTTCTTTAATTAATGAAATGGCAACCGGTACATTTTCACTGAAAAGTATGATATCATTTCCCGCCAGAATTGCTTCCAGATCGGCATGGCCGGGACTGTAGTATTTTGCGACGCCCTTCATGTTCATCGCATCCGTAAAGATTAACCCGTCAAATTGCATTCTTTGCCTTAACAAGGTATCAACGATATACCGCGATAAAGAGGCTGAGCGGTTTGGACGTGAATCGAGCTGGGGGAAATGTATGTGGGCTACCATCACTGAGGCAACGCCTTCTTTGATCAGATAATTGAAAGGGTAAAGTTCATTGGAATCGAGAATGGCCAGCGACTTGTCTACTACCGGTAAATCGAGATGAGAGTCGGTGTGTACATCGCCATGTCCCGGAAAATGTTTGGCACTTGACAAAACCTGTTCACTCAATAAGCCCTGACTGTAGGCATTTCCAAGTCTGGCAACTCTGTATTTGTCATCGCCGAAAGAACGAAATCCGATTATGGGATTATTGGGATTCGAATTAATATCGATGTCGGGAGCAAAGTTGATATGTATGCCCAAACGCCTGCATTGTCGCCCGATTGCTGCACCTACTCTGTAAACCAGAGTGTCGTTTTGGACAGCACCAAGTGTTAATGCGTAGGGAAACTTCTGTGTATTTTTAAGCCGCATAGACAATCCCCATTCACCATCGATACCGATCATTAATGGGGTAGAGGAGAGCGATTGAAAATAATTGCAGAGATAAGCCTGTTTTAAAGGATCGTTCTGAAAAAAAATCAAACCGCCGATATGATAGTTGCGGATAAGGTTTTCTATTTCTTCGGTATGAGCAGCATCTTTATTGCTGTATGCCGCAACCATAAATAGCTGACCTATTTTTTCTTCGAGGCTCATTTGCTTCAGCTTATAATCGTACCAGAACTCCGGTACAGGCTGAGCGTGAATGGTATTGATAAGTCCTAGTACAAAGCACAACAGCAGGTTTCTGATGCTGAACGAAGAGACCGGAAATATTGCGGGTTTATCTTTCAAAGCTGGCTTTGCGTTTGTTTAGAAAAGCATCTGTGCCTTCCTTGAAGTCTTTAGTGCCAAAAGCATGCCCAAATTCTTCTATCTCCTGAAGAAAACCGTCTTTACCTTCTGCAAAATGTGCATTGATGCATTTTATCACTTTGGCAATAGCAGAAGGCGATTTTGACATAATCTTGTTCAGTATTTCGTGGCAACGGGGCAAAAGATCATCGAGCGGAACTACTTCGTTAACCAGTCCGTACTCGTGAGCTTCATTGGCTCCGATAGCATCGGCAGTAAGCAAAAGTTCTGTGGCTTTTCCCTTGCCGATCAGCTGAATCAAACGCTGCGTACCACCGTATCCCGGAGGTACTCCGAGATTTACTTCGGGTTGTCCGAATTTGGCATTCTCGGATGCAATGCGAATATGGCAGGCCATTGCCAGTTCGCAACCTCCACCTAGAGCAAAACCGTTAACGGCAGCAATAACAGCTTTACCGGATTGCTCAATGGTATTCATTACTTCATGACCGTCGGCACTCATGTTGTTGGCCTGTTTAGGAGTGAAGTTGACAAACTCAGAAATATCAGCCCCCGCTGCAAAAGCTTTATTGCCGGTGCCGGTGATTATTATACCTCCAACGGTATTGTCAGAGTTGGCATCTAAAACTGCCGACTTGATTTCCTGCAGGGTAAGAATGTTCAGGGCATTCAGTTTACTCTCGCGGTTAATGCTGATGGTGCAAATGCCGTCTTCCTTTACAACTGTTATATTCTCGTACATATTCTTGCAAAATTAAATGAAATAATTTAATCTTGTGATTCTATGAAATCACATATTGTAGCTTTTAGCATACTTTGTTTTAGTTTTGGTGCAAATGCCCAAAGCGAAAAAGAAATAGTTCAGAAGATACTGAGCACTACCGCATCATATAAAAACTACAGTGTCGTCTACACATCAGATTTTAAATTTGCTTCGGGAGAAGATACCACATTCGTGAGAATCAATACCGATATTTCTAAAAAAGGGAAGAACTTTAACTGCCTTTATTCAGAAACTTTTGGGAGGGACACCGTGCCTGCGTCGAGAGCCGCTTTTGGCGGCAGATACTTCACAAGGTTATACAGGGAGCAGGCATACAGCAGCAATGACATTAAAAACAAAAATGAAAAGAAACGTGTATTGAATGATTTGCGGGAATTGGATTATCGTTCATTCAATAAAACCAAAGAAGATCTTGAATTCTACAGATTGATCAGCAAGGACAGTCAATACGCCATAATGGAATATATGGATTCGAGCGAAAGCGAAATGGTGACTACCAATATTGTAGGCAAATACCGTATCAAGGTTGACCTTAAAACAGGATTGATCATGAGGAACGAAAGCTGGGTCTGGTTTGATGGCGGCGTTCAGTACCGCCGTATTATTTTGGTTTCAATCACCGAACACGGAAATGATTTTCAGGCAAAACTCATGTCTAAGGTAAAAACAAGCTCTGCCTATTTTAAAACCAAAATGTCTCAGGATTCGTTGAGTGAAGCCTATTTCAAACAATTTGTACTGCTGAAAACAGGTGATACCATGCCCGGTTTTGGGGCTCGTGTTTATTCGAACAAAGACAGCGTAGATTTTAAACCAATGGATAAGGGTATTTATGTGTTTGATTTCTTTTATACCACCTGCGGACCCTGTGTGGCGGCAATACCGAAATTGAATTATATTGATTCAGTTTATGGACCTAAGGGAGTTAAAGTATACGGTATAGATCCGTATAAGTATGATTGGGACAAACTTCCGAAGTTTTTAAGCCGAATAAAAATTGAATACGAAATCCTTATGGCACCGAACGAATTAAGTAAGAAGTTTGGTGTAACAGGCTATCCTACACTGATCATCATTCAGGATGGAATAGTTAAATATGTGCAGGTGGGATATTCGGATAAAACGGAAAAAATACTGGCAAATCAACTGGATAATTTACTGAAAAATTAAATTAAGCAGGATTCGCACAATGTTTGAATCGGGAAGACTGTGTTTTGGAAGTTCAGCCGTATTGCTTTACTTTTGTTCCACTTCATGTCCTTACACAAAATTTTCTCTTTGCTTTTCCTTTTCACTTTTATTCATTCAGGAAACGCATCTGTTTCAAAAGATCTGATAAAAAAAATTCTGGCAGCCGGATCAGCCTTCGAACAATATGAAATTGTTTTTGAGAAACATTTCAAATACCCGAAAGAAAAAGACACTCTTTCCGAAAAATTCGAATCGACAATATTTAAAACTGAAGAGGACTTCTATATCGGATGGCACCGGATTTCGTATATCAGATCGGGTGCAAAGAGAAGCCTGATAGCCTCCAACAATGAAGGTATGCACAGGGTTAATTTCAAGGAAAATGTGTATTACAGCACCATGCGAAGCGACAATCAAAAGTTGTTCATGCTCAATATCAGCAGTAATCTTTATAAACCTTTGTACTATACCCGTGAAGATCTCGAGCGATTTAATGAGGGAATAAAAACTGATCAATACATTTATCTCGAGAAATCCGACACAGGCAAGGACAACAAAAATCTAATCAGATACATCAGCAAAACCAGAATTTGCATTGACCGTAAAACTTACCTACCGGTTTCAGAAGAAATAAGTTCGGTATCAAACGGCAACGAACAATACAGTTTATACAAGTTAACTTCATATAAGCTGCTTTCAAAAAATGATTACAAACCCCTGCTCAGATATTCAGACTCGCTGATTGGCGTAATCCATACCTATACAAATGGAGATTCACTTAAAAAAAGCAGAAAAGATTTATACCGCAAGCTAAAAGTAGGCGATTCGGTGGTCTTCTTTAAGGCAATCCTGAATAACGGCAGTGCATTTGATATGAAGACACTGAAGGATTCAATAGTGATATTTGATTTTTTCTATACCACTTGTGCGCCCTGTATTGCCGCGGTTCCCGAGCTTAATAATATTTACAGTCTCTATAGTGGAAGAGGGGTAAAACTTTTTGGTGTCAATGCTTTTGATACAGACTGGGATAATCTTCCGGCTTATATCAAAGAACGCGGGGTATTGTACCCGATTATAAAGACCGATAAACAAACTGTATACGATTACGGCGTCAGCGGATTTCCGAGAATGATCATTATCAAAAACGGGGTGGTGGTTAAAATTTATTACGGTTTTGCCAAGGGCATGGAAAAGGAATTGGGCGTTTTACTTGAGAAACTATTAAATACACCCTGAATGCTGGAATGAAATTCAGTTACTGCTCTTTATTATGCATTATTATTCTATTTAATCAAGACCTTATTGCCTTGACAAAAGAAGAAATAATAGAGAAATGCATTGAAAGACAAGAAAAACTGAGAATAGCTTCCCGATTTGAGTATGAGGCTATAAGATATGGAGAGAAGGAAACTATCTATTTCCGTTATAAGGCCAGTATCATAGAATTTTTTAAAAATGGACGATTAACTGGAAGTCTTATAATTACTAATAAGTTTTCCTATACTGATGGGCTATTGCCATTGAATCTAATGCCTTATGAAGACACAACCACTTACTTATTTGATAACAAACACACTTATGTCAATAATAGTTCTTACGATGTCTTTAAATCTAAACAAAATTCTAAAAAAGGATTACATTTTATTTATCATGGTTTTCTATATCAATACACATTTAATCTTCCTCGAAAAAATTATACGTTAACTGTCAACGACAGTTCATACATACTTTCTGTTAATATTTTAATTGGAAACAATAGTCACGATTCATTTAGAACTGTAATATTAACAAGAAATTTATATATATCTAAAGTTGATTATACCATATTTAAGATTGAAGAAGTCACATCAACCGGCGTAAGAAAAATTGAGAAACTTATAAATTACAGCCTAATTTCTGAAAATGAAATTGCTATAGAGAAAGTGAAGCACCAGCTTTCAGTAAAAATTATCGAGCAGAAAATCAAAATAAATTCACCTGAATTAAAAAAAACATATACCGAAATAACATTCCTAAGTATTGGTGATTCATTTCCAATACAAAGGAGCGGTAATAAAGGGCTAAACCTGAGCCTTCACAATGACAGTGTATATCTCATACTCCTTTTTTCGGGAAGATGTTCTGATTGCTTAAAAATTCTGAAAATTACAGATAGCTTATTCCATTTATTCAAACGCCTACCCGTGTCAGTTTCTGCCTATAATTTAATTGATGAAGATAGTTCATTAATGATATGGATCAGTCGCAGATTCAATTTAGATCTACCAATATATAATATCAGAAATG
>CAZRKA010000104.1:0-12639 GCA_964600345.1 uncultured Chitinophaga sp.
AATACTAGGTCAGTTTAGACTGAACAGAGGGGGTCAATTTGACGGGATTTTGCATACAAAACCACATATTAATGAAATTTGGGATTTTAGAAAGAAAGATGAATTTATTAATCAGAGGAGATACTTTCAAAGTGACTTGAGTAGATCTGATTTGGAGTCGAAGAGTACAAAACCGTCAATTAAGTCAGGTTTGAGTAGGATTGATAGACAGGAACTTCAAATAGTAAAATCTAGTGAAAATGATGATAAGCCATATATTGATAAGGATGGTATTAGTAGAGAATTGGATGAATGGAATTATCCACTTCACTTTATAGATTTTGAAACTACTGCTGTAGCAATTCCATTTAGCGCAAATTCAAAGCCATATGATCAAATAGCATTTCAGTTTTCGCATCACATGGTGTATGAAAATGGCAAAATTGAACACAAAGGACAATGGATTAATACTATTCCGGGTAGATTCCCCAATTTTGAATTTTTAAGGGCTTTGAAATCAGAATTAGATAAAGATGAAGGAACAATATTAAGATATGCACCACATGAGAACTCAATATTAAATTCCATTTACAAGCAACTGTTAAATTCTAATGAATCTGATAAGGAAGAATTAATGAGTTGGATTAAAACAATTACACATTCGACAGGAAGTAATGCTGATAAATGGTCTGGCGATAGGGATATGGTTGATATGTGGGATTTAGTAAAGCGATATTTTTATTATCCTGAAACTAAGGGATCAAATTCAATAAAGTATATTCTTCCAGCAATAATTAATTCTAGTGATTTTCTTAAGACAAAGTATTCGCAGCCTTTGTATGGCAAAGAGATTATTAGTCTAAATTATAAAGATCATACATGGATTACATTTGATAAAAATGATAAAATTATTAATCCTTACAAAAAACTGACTCCAATTTTTGAAAACATAGAGAATGAAAAACTTGATAATTTCCTAATTGACGAAGAAGCAGGAATCCAAGATGGAGGCGCAGCAATGATGGCTTATGCTCAAATGCAATTTACACAAATGGGGGAAATAGAAAGAAGGCAAGTAAGAAATGCACTTCTAAGGTACTGCGAACTAGATACATTTGCAATGGTTATGTTATGGGAAGAATGGAATCAATTAATCAAGTGTTAATATTTTATGGTCAGTTCTAAATATCAAATTAAGAGGTTAGAGATAATTGATAGAGAATTATCCAAGAAATCGAGAGTAAAAACTAAGGATTTGCAGCGAATTATTGAGAATGAACTAGATAGAAAATTCACTTTGAAAACTATTCAAAATGATATGATTACTCTGGAAAATGATTATTCCGCTCCAATAAAAATAGATAATAATTCAAAATCTTATTATTATGAAGATAGAAATTTTACAATAAGGGCGTTTGGATTAAAAGAGGAAGATTTGAAAATTCTATTATTGTATAGAAAAATTTTAGATCAATACAAAGGTCAGCAAATCTATGAAAGTGTAATTAAGGCTATTGAAAAAATAATTAAAAACTTTAAAATTAAGCAAGAAACTAAAGATATATTTCAAAATAATGAAATAGTTCAAATTGAGAAAGTCCCGGTTATTAGAGGGATTGAATATATTCTAAAAATAATTTCTGCAATTGAAAAACGATTATACTTGGAATTTGAATATAATAAATTTGATGGTAGTCAAAAGCATAGGAAAGTAATGCCAATTCTATTAAAGGAAGATAAACATATGTGGTATTTAATTGGAAAATCAGAATCAGAGATGTTGCCGAAAACATTCGCTTTAGATAGAATTTATGACTTGTGGATATCACAAGATATTTTTGTTTTTGAAGAATTTAATGCTGATGAATATTTTAAGTATTCTTTTGGTGTTACAGTGCCTGAAGAGCCGCCAGTAGAAGTAATACTTTCTTTTACTCCGAGTCAAGGTAATTATATAAAAACGCTTCCAATTCATAATACTCAAAAGGAATTGATAGATAATGATTTAGAGTATAGGATAACTGTTATGGTAAAGCCAACTTATGAATTTTATTCTAAAATATTAAGTTATGGTTCAGACATAAAGGTTGTAGAACCAAATTCAATCGCAGAAAAAATTAAGTTATTATACAAAGATGCATTAAAAAAGTATAAATAATTTATGTCGAAATATCATTTCGCAATGAACTAATAGTTTTGCTTAACTATCATAAAATTTGATGGTAATTAATTTGTAATTATGGCAAACTGTAACAATTTATTTAACGATTACAATAAAGTAATCACACCATCTGCAGAGGAAATGTCTAAGATGAGGGTTTCAAGAGAGGCGCTTGAAAAAAAAATCACCGATAAGATTCAAGAAAAGCTTGGCTTGAAGGTGAGTTATTACACTCAAGGATCTGGGGCTAAGGCAATGAAAACAATAATTATTAAGGAGGATGGAACCTATGATGCCGATAGAGGTGTTTATTTACCTGAAAAGCCCTCTGTTTCTGCTACTACTGTTCAAGGATATGTTTTCGATGCAGTTAAGGATCACACCGAAGATGGGGCAGAACATAGGAAAAAATGTATTCGTGTTTTTTACAAGAAGGCATACAATATTGATTTTCCGGTTTACTACGAGGTTTCTGGAGGAACTTATGCATACATAGCTGTTAAAGGTGATGGATGGATTAGAGATGATCCGGCAGAAATGATAGACTGGTTTAACAAACACAGGGATGAAAATGGACAATTAATCAGAATGGTAAAATATCTCAAGGCTTGGGCATCCAAATGTGACGGAAAAATGCCAAGTGGAATTGCTTTATCCATATGGGCAGCAAAGAATTTTACCGCAGATATTGATCGTGATGATAAGTGCTTGCTTTCAATGGCTAAAGCCATCCTAAATAGCTTTTTTTGGGATGTGAGCTGCAAGTCGCCAGTAGAACCTTTTGATGACGTAATATCTAAGTTGAGCGATGAACAGAAGTCAAATTTCAAAAATAAGCTAAAATCATTGCGTGACGATGCGGAAAAAGCAGTTTCAGAACCGAATCAATTGAAGGCATCAAAACTTTGGAGAAAACATCTTGGTGACAGATTCAAATTAGGTGTAGACGATGAGATTGATAACAAGCTTGAATCTCTACTTGTCTCAGCTTCTACAATATTAAACGGTAAAGCTAAGCTAGGTATTAGTGGTGATATTAATTCTAATAAAGGTGTTCCTCATCAACCACATAGAAATTATGGTGGCTAAATCCTTTTTGTCCTCGCGAAATTATTCTGAGCCGCATTTGCGAATTCAAAAAATTATGTTGGAGAACAACTTCAAGTTTTTAAAGGTGAGCATAAGCGATAATTTGCTTACTTGTAATGGCAGTTTTAAACCGACTGATTTTTCACCTACATATCAATATCAAATTAAATATTTTTATTCAATTCCACCTGTCGTTCATGTCATTAGCCCTTTAATTGAATTTAATGAAGAAATTCATATGTATAAGGACGGAAGCCTTTGTCTATATTACCCCAAGGATATGAGCTGGAATAGCAGGAGTCTCATTTACGAGACAATTGTTCCATGGACTCATGAGTGGATTGTGTTCTATGAGCTCTATAAAATTACTGGAAGATGGTTGCATCCATCAGTGAATCATTAAAAACCTATTAATTATGGATTTTAAACCTACTATATTTATCGGATCTTCCAAAGAAGGATTAAAAATTGCAAAAGCCCTAGAAGAAAAGTTGAAAGGGATTGCAGAGATAGAAATATGGACTGGTATTTTTGAATTGAATAAAAGTAATTTTGACAATTTGACCTCCCAGATTGCTCTATATGATTATGCAGTTCTAGTGGCATCTGGAGATGATTCTATAGTCTCAAGAGAGCGAAAGTATATGAGTCCTAGAGATAATGTACTGTTTGAGTTCGGCCTTTTTGTAGGTGGTTTAGGGGCCTCAAGAGTCTTTTATCTACCAGAAGAAGACTCAAAATTACCTTCTGATTTATTTGGGATTACTTTGCCCTTTATACCGAAAACTACTTCAAAAAATTTTATTTTTGAATTGGATAAGGTTGTTTCAAAAATAGTCGAACATATATCTGAGAAGGAAAATACCTTTGATTTAGGATTCTTACCTTCCACAGTACTTGCTTATGGCTATTTTAATAATTTTGTTGAAAAGTCTGTAAAGAGATTGCTTGAGGATAAGGTTGATAATAAGGAATTTACATTAGATAATGGTTTAACATTTAAGATTGAAACTTTGAAATTTACAATTCTAATACCGAATGACTTAAGGGAAGATATGTTTAATAAGGTTGCATCGAAAAGATTGAAAACTGGTTGGCAAAAATTAAAAGTTGACCCAAAGGGAATTCGGGATTTTGACTTTTCCATTGATGCAACCTCAGCGGGTAATAACGAAATGAATTTAGTTGATATACCACTAACACTTAATGCTCTTAATTTATCTATAGAATTGTATTCAAAAAAAGCACATTTAGGTAAAACTGTGAAAGAGAAGTTGCTGGAATATCGAGAAATACGAAATTTTAAAAGGACGCTAGATTATTTAATTTGTAAAAGTGCTATAGCTAAAGGAATTGTAACGACAGAAATTGTAGATATCTAGAATGTAATTTAAATAACCTATTGAGAATGTTTCTTAATATTCAAACAAAAATATTCCAAAATATCAATTTCAATGTTAAAAATTGGAGAAATTGCATTTAATTCAATAACATCTGCTATACTCGCTTAAAATCGTATAATTACAGGTACCTATACCTAAGATCAAATATAACTTTCCATCGTAATGTGAAGAAACAATTTTAAAATATACAAATATGTGAATCATTTCCTTCAGCAATATTAACACATATATTGACTCTACGGTACTTCATTACAAGAATCTTTTGTACATATTTCAATCTTTGCAATATTCTCCATTTTTATCAACTCTAAATCCCATTTATGTTGTTCATTAAAAATATTTTGAAATCTGACACTGTCAATAAATAATGTTATATTAAATGTATCATTATAACTCAATGTTATACCACTCAATATAAAAGGCTTAATTGATCTAATTTCAATAGACCTAAATTGGTTCAAAGTACTGTCTAATAAAAAACTGCCTATTGTTCCATTTAAGTGCTTAACACACTGTTTAGAATAAAAATTCAACTTTTCAAAATTATAAGAAGATGAGTCTTTAGTTAGAATAATAAAAAATATTAGTAATAGTATATTTCTCATATTAAATAAATTTACCAAACATTGGAATTTTTGTCTTAGCTCCCTGATGCCCTTTCCCAAATTAAAAGCTGAATATACTCAAACTTTGTCCTGAGTATAGGGTAATTAAAGATATAGAACGTAACTATCATATTACAACTTAAAATCCATCCCCTCCTTTTCCAGCACGCTTTTTAACTTTGGTATGGCTGATGGTCCCAGACCGTGCAAAGCCAGCAGTTCTTTGCGGGTATATGCAGCCAGGTCTTTAACGGTTTTAATGCCGGCATTTTCGAGGGCGCGGCGGGCCGGGACAGCTAATACCTGCATCCAGTTGTCGTGATTGTTTCTCAGCTTCTCGCATTGCGGACAAACAGGGCAATCGCTGCTTTTGTAGAAACGATGTCCGTTTGCACATATTTTCAGTGTTCCCTTTTTCATTTTAATTCAAATGTATAAAAGGCGCTCAAATTTTCAAAACCGGAATATGTCTCAGTCTTCTGTGCCCTTTTTTTCAAAGCCGCTTCTGAGTATGGCATATACGGTGATGAGCCAGGCAATCGGATACGGAAGTATCAGTATGCCCCACCAAAGCGAATAATCGGATTTGCCGCCAATGCCGCCCAGCCACGAGAACAGAAACATAAAGAATATACCAGATCCCATCATCAATGAACAGATCAGAAAGAAAAAGCGCTTTTCATGTATTCTCAGATACATGGCCATTGTGTAAAGACAAGATCCCAGAAGTATCAGCAGCGATGCTTCAAGCGGATCGATCGCACCGAGAAATAGACAGACTATTCCGGCAATTCGGAGAGTTTTTGTCAATTTTGTTTCCGGAATGCTCATCATTACAAAATTAGAATATTCTTGTATATCATAGCTGAATGATAAATGACATTAATCAGTCGCTGCAATTATGCATGCGGTATTTCTTCAATACTGTAGTATACCGGTTTGCCCGCGGCGGTTATCAATTCCTTTTCCTTTAGTGCTCCCGGACTTTCTGCAAGCATTAACAAGGCATCGCAGGCAGATATTACCGCAAGCGAAATAGCCATCATGGCATTATAATCTTCTCTGTTTTCACTTTTTTCGAGTACCGGCAATGCGGCATTGATGCCTACCAGAGGCACATGGCCAAGTTGCAGCAGTTTCGCAGCGGCTTCATTCAGCCTGTCCAGATTTTTTTGTTTCCCTTCGGCAGTTTCTGCGCTGTATGGTCCGGCAATACCTATGATCATGATACCTTAAAAATTTAATTCAGATTTTGGATTTCGACGCAAATGCAATGACATGGCCGTCGGGGTCCGAAAAATAACAAACCCTGTCGCCCCAGTCGCGCTGTTCTGTTATACTCAGTAATGTCGCTCCGCATGATAAGGCATGCTGATAAGCCTCGTCTGCATCATCGCAGCTAAGGTAAATTTCCGATCTCGGAATACCGTTGCCGGTTTCAGGATGGGGAAGCTTATCGCCCAGTAATTTGGCTATGCCTTTTTCGGGCATTAAACCGAGTTTGCAATGCTCTCCCAGCCTGAATTCTGTCATTCCGGGTACATTGAGAACCGGTTCGCAGCGCAATAGTTTACGGTAAAAATCACAACTGAGTGCCTGGTCTTTGACATACAGTATGAACTCAATTTCGCTGTAGTTTTTCATAAATTTAATTTTTTGCAATCAGCAGATCCGCTAATGCTTTGTGAAAATAGAAGGATGCTTTCAGGTCGTCTTTAACTGCTGTGTTCTGCAGTACAATCAGACTCATGTCTGAGCCGGGAAAATAAATGTTGATGGAGGCGAAGCCCGGCGCGTATCCGCTGATGACATAATAGGGTTTGTCATTTTTATGCCAAACGGTGATTCCATATCCGTATTTAGTCATTCCGAATACAGTATGATCTCTGATGGCATTGGGATAAGCGCTGCACATTTTTTTGTAAGTTGCCGGCTTTAACAATTTTCCGTGGTGTAGCAGTTTGTTCCATATTAAAAGGTCGCCCGCAGTTGAAATAAAAGAACCTGCTGCCGGGTGGTTTTCTAGCGGATTTTTCTCAGGTGTTGTTCTGCCGTCATTGGCAGCGAGATAAGATATTACCGGCGGATATTCCGAGCTTCCTGAAGGATGCAAGGTGTGCTTCATGCCGCATGCTGCAAATAAACTATCCGATAATTCTGCAAACGACTTGCCTGTTTTTCTTTCGAGAATTTCGGAAAGCAATTCATAACCCAATTGTGAATATTGAAATTCGCTGCCTGCTTTAAACTGCGAAACTTTGTTTCTGTCGCTGATGCCATGTGTATGTGAAAGCAAGTGTTCAATGGTCACCGTTTGAGCCCATTCCTGTTTGAGTTCGGGCAAATAATTCACTATGGGAATATCTGTTTTCAGAAGGCCCTTGTCGCATGCGCGCAAAACCATAACGGCGGTAAATTGCTTGCTGAGCGAGCCTACCACAAAACGGTCATCCGTTTTCAAAAGTGTCTTAACGGCAATGTCTGAATAGCCATAGGCTCTATTGTAAATAATGGCATTCCCTCTCGCCAGCAATACCACGCCATTGAATGCACGGTCTGAGTCGGAGAGCAGCACCGAATCGACAGACAAGGTCAGACCGGCATCGTGCAGGTAATGGTCGAATACTATTTTAGCCAGGTGGGCAATATAACTTTGCAGGGTATCATACGTTTCTTTTGACTCAGATACAAATACACATAATGCCAGTTTTTTGCCATCGGGCATGGTGATGATACCGGCATCATTGCAGGCTGCTGTCAATCCGGTGTCGTTATCTCCTGATGAACCTGTTTTATGGGCAAGTGGAGTGTTGGCCGGCAATAATCCCTTAATCCGCATCTTGCTGTTTTGCGATTCAGTCATAATGCGCAATAGTATTCCTGTGGAAGTTTCCGACAGCAGTTTGCCGCGTTCCAGATTAAGCAGCAAATTACTGATAGTGGAGGGATGAGCCCAGTTGTCGTACTGTATATGCCATGCCTTCGACATCTCAAACTCTGTATTGGCAATTGAAATACCGGTGTAACCCATTTTTGCAATTATTTTCTGTACTTCAGCAGGGCCACCCGCAAGTCTGAACAGTAGGTCGCAGGTGTTGTTGTCGCTTTGAGCAACTGTATACTCAATTAATTCAAGTATACTAAGCTCAATATTGCCATCAGGATATTTTTCTCTCAGCGGACTCCAGGAATCGGGATGCAGGTCTTCTTTCTTAATTTTTATTTTATCGGAGAGCTTGAACTTGCCTTCTTCACTAAGTTTAAGAATAGCTACTGCCAGCGGAAATTTATAGACACTTTGCATCGGATATTTCCGCGAGTCGTTGATGTTTAATGTATCTCCGCTTTCGATGTCAATCAGTGATAAACCGATATGCGCCCGCTTTGATTGAATGTAATTGCTTAATTCATTTCTGAGTGTATGTTTTTCAACATTGCCTGTTTCGGTACTGGTTTTAGTTTGAGGACATCCTGTGCTTATCAGCAGAAACATGGATAGCAGGAATGGAATGGATAGGATGGAATGGCGTTTCATTTCAGATTAATTCTGTTTGGTATTGCGAAGGTAATCCATAGAATTAAGCTGAAATACTAAATTTTAAGATTCAATCAGAAAACTTTTTAATTGCCGGCAACTGCACCGGACTGATGTTCTGTTAAATTCATTTCAACAACCACATCGTCCTGTTCCACCATGCTGCCTTCCTGTAAAACAATTTTCCCGATGCTGCCTTCACGGGGTGCAAGGACAGTGCTTTCCATTTTCATGGCTTCGATGGCAAAGAGGGGAGTGTTTTTTGAAACTGTATCACCGGCTTTAACGAGGATTTTAGAAAGCCTGCCCTGTAGCGGCGAACCGATCTCGTTGTCTGAAGCAACTTTTTTATTGACCGGCTTACTTGAAGTATACGATTTGTCCTGAACATCAATGGCGCGTGTTTGTCCGTTCAGTCTGAAATAAACAGTTTTCTTTCCGTCTTCGGCTTCAGCCACATTGAGCAGTCTGATCAGAATATTTTTTCCCCTCGACAGTTCAATCAACACTTCTTCATTTGGTTTTAATCCGTAAAAAAAGACATGAGAGGGAATATGATACACATCGCCGTAAAGCGACCTGTGTGCAGCATAATCTTCGAATACTTTCGGATAGAATTTATACGAAAGAAAATCAGTGAATTCCCATTCATTGCCGAATTTATCCCTGAACATTTTAAACTCAGACTCGAAATCTATGGGTTCGAGATGTTCGTTTGGCCGACCGCTGTATGCCTGCTGATCCTTAAGTATGATGCGCGACAATTTTTCAGGAAATCCTCCGGGGTTTTGACCCAGATCGCCTCTGAAAAGTTCGATGACACTGTCGGGGAATGAGATGCTGTCGCCTTTCTCGAAAATATCTTCAGCCGTATAGCCATTCGAGGTCATAAACAATGCCATGTCGCCCACAACTTTTGAAGATGGCGTTACCTTTACTATATCGCCGAATAGCTTGTTAACCTCCACATAGTTTTTCTTGATGAGTTCGAATTTATCTTCCAGTCCCAGAGAGCGGGCCTGTGGACGCAGATTGGAGTATTGTCCTCCAGGAATTTCATGGTCAAATATTTCGGCGGTACCTGCCTTCAGTTCGCATTCGAAAGGGTAGTAAATTTCGCGCACAGCTTCCCAGTAATTTGAGAATTCGTTGAGCGAACTGATGTCGGTAGGTAATTCCCTTTCGTGACCTTTCATCATGGCGGCAAGCGAATTGAGATTGGGCTGGGATGTTAAACCACTCATGCTTGCAAGTGCCAGGTCGATAACGTCTACGCCGGCTTCAATGGCTTTGAGATAAGTGGCTACCTGTAAGCCGGAGGTGTCGTGGGTGTGCAGATGAATTGGTATGCTGACTGCTTTTTTCAGTTCGCCGATGAGAATTTCGGCCTGAAAAGGTTTAAGCAATCCGGCCATGTCTTTGATGCCTAGAATATGTGCACCGGCATCTTCGAGCGACCTGGCGAGGTCGAGATAATAGGCCAGATTGAATTTGCTGTTTTTGTTTTTATCGGTAAAGTCGCCGGTATAACAGATACACGCTTCTGCCAGACCTGATGTTCTTTCGTTCACAGCCTTTATGCTCACCCGCATGCCTTCTATCCAGTTGAGCGAGTCGAATATTCTGAAAATATCAATGCCTTTTTCAGCGCTCACTTCTATAAATTTCTCTACCAGATTATCGGGATATGCCTTGTAACCTACGGCGTTCGATCCGCGGATCAGCATCTGAAACAGTGTATTCGGAATGGCCTCTCTCAGCAGGCTAAGTCTTTGCCAGGGATCTTCGTGCAGAAAACGCAGAGCAACATCAAAGGTTGCACCTCCCCACATTTCAAGCGAAAAAATTTCCGGATGTTTTTTAGACCATGCTTCGGCAACTTTCAGCAGGTCGAAAGTGCGCATGCGTGTGGCGAGTAAACTCTGATGTGCATCGCGCATGGTGCAATCGGTATATTGTATCTGCTTTTCATTTTTGAGCCGGGTACAAAAGGCATCTCTTCCCATTTCCCTTAGTTTATCGCGGCTGCCTTTGGGCGTTTGTTTGTAGTCTGCAATATCGGGAACCGGCGCGTTGCGGAATACCGTATCGCGTTTAACGGATTTGATGTCGCTGTTGCCGTTGACTATCACGTCTGCAATATATTTTAAGGCTTTGGTACCCCTGTCAAGACGCATGTTGAATTGAAAGAGTCCGGGGTTGCTGTCAATAAAATTTACCGTCGATCTGCCTTCAAGAAATACGGGGTGTTTCAGTACATTTTCGAGGAAAGCAATATTGGTTTTTATTCCCCTGATGCGGAATTCATTGAGCACCCTGATCAGTCTCTCTGATGCTTCTCCGAGATTACGTCCGGCAGCAGTTATTTTCACCAGCAATGAATCGAAGAAGGGAGATATTTTGGCATTGGGATAAGCACTGCCTTCGTCGAGCCGTATTCCGGGCCCGCCTGCATTGCGGTATGCGATAATGGTACCGTGGTCGGGCTTGAAATTCCTGGAAGGATCTTCGGATGTAATACGCACCTGCACGGCGAATCCCTCGAAGCGGATATCACTTTGTGAATGGATATTGATTTCGGGAGAACTGAGTTTTGAACCTCCTGCAATCAATATCTGATTCCGCACAATATCTATACCCGTGATGACCTCTGTAACGGTATGTTCAACCTGAATCCGTGGATTGACTTCTATGAAATAAATGTTTTCATTTTTGTCGACCAGAAATTCGACTGTGCCTGCATTGTTGTAATCAACCTGCCTGCATATATCGAGTGCATATCCATAAAGTTTGTCTCTGGTGGATTGTTTGATGCCCGGGGCAGGAGCCATTTCTACAACTTTCTGAAACCGCCTTTGCACCGAACAATCTCTTTCGAAGAGGTGGACAAGATTGCCATGCCTGTCGCCCAGTATCTGAACCTCTATATGTTTTGGTGCGTCTATATATTTTTCGAGAAAAACCGTATCGTCGCCGAATGCAATTTTTGCTTCGTTGCGGGCTTCATCAAAAACATTTGCGAGCATTTCAGCATCCCTGACCACCCGCATGCCGCGACCACCGCCGCCTGCTGCTGCTTTGACAATCAGGGGATAGCCGATAGTTTCTGCTTCAGAGAGTGCTGTCTTAACACTGTCGAGTTCTTTTTTGCTGTCTTCTATAACCGGAACTTTTGCTTTGCGCGCCACTTTTTTGGCAGCTACTTTATCGCCCAGGCTTTTCATAACCGACGGGTCGGGACCAACAAAAACAATTCCTTCTTCCATGCATCGCTCAGCCAGCAGTGGATTTTCACTCAGGAATCCATAGCCGGGATGTATGGCATCAACCTTTTCAGATTTAGCCACCCTGATAATGGCTTCAATATCCAGATAAGGTTTAAGCGGATCTGATTCCTTGCCTATCTGATAGCTTTCGTCGGCTTTGTAACGGTGAAGCGAATACCTGTCTTCATAAGTGTAAATGGCGACGGTTCTGATGTTGAGTTCTGTGGCAGCGCGAAATATACGGATAGCGATTTCGCCCCGGTTGGCGACGAGTAGTTTTTTGATCATTGTGTTTCAGTCGTTTTGTTAATACAAAAATAAGTCATTGAATATGCTCATTGGATTACTAAGAGATGAAACAATGTTGAATTAATTGCTTTGAGCTTGTGAAGCAAATAATTAGGCAGATGAAACGAGCAAAAATTTTTTGAACTGGTCTCAAAAATAACCTTTTAGTCAAACATGACTATATTTAATTAACATAAGCTACGTCTTTTGCATTCATACTTTGTTGAATTCCTTGAACGTATCTCCTTCTGATATGCTCTGCGGAATTCGCCTCGTCTGAATGCAAAATACTTGCTTTTGACTTAAAATCCTA
>CAZRKA010000105.1:0-12250 GCA_964600345.1 uncultured Chitinophaga sp.
ACGGCATACAAAGGGATTACAATAAACAAATGGCATTAAATGCAATTCTAAGAGTAAAATTCGCCTATGGCTTTTCGTTTTAATTTGTATCTTATACTCCTGTTCGCCACTGCCTGTTCCAAAGACCTGAGCAAAGAAGATTACATGAACAATATAGAATACAAAACAACACTGGATTTTAATCATATCTCCTCATTTGATGCCTATAAAATGTATTCAGATTACCTGAATTTTGACGGTATCATTTTTAGCTTCAGTCATACAGAAACAGTTGGCAATTACAATTACTATGTTTTCAAATCTTCAAATTTTTTGAAAGACGATGTGTTTAAAGTAAGATACAATAAAGAGCTACCGGCAAATTTTAATGCCATCAGGTTTACCACCCATTGGGAATGCGATATCAACAATGAAGGCAGCAATAAGATTCATCTCTCTGCCGAATGGACAGAAGTTGAATGCAGAAAGCATGAAGACAGGCTGGAAATGTTTGTCAACAGCAGTTCAACTTTCGACCTTAACGGGAACAGTGTACCTTACAATTTTAAGTTGCGACTGATAATACCGGATCTGTAAATTGCCTTATAAAGCCATTTCAAAAAAAAGCGGTTTCATACTATGGGCATAATAGAATTAACTATTTCATAAGGCAGTTCTTGTGCAGCCATAAGTGAAGTTCTCTGTCTTCGGTGGTAAATTTCATAAGTCCTTTGCTGCCGGCATAACTTATGAATTTTGTGAGTTTATTGATATTCTTTACAGAATTCTGAATAGTTGTCTGATTTAAAATTATCCGGAGTGATTCGGTGTTTACAGCCGTATAGTTTTTACTTGCATCCTCACTGATAGCCTCAGCAACAGCGGCATCTATCAGTTTTCCGAGCATTTTATCGAAGAGCGGCTTGTTGTTAAAGACATCAATCGAAGCCATTTTGCCATTAATAAAACACGCAATACCATTTGCATTTACAGATGCACTTTTGTAGCGATTAATAGCTTTCATGTAATCCGCTTTCAGGTCTTTAATGGTTTCATTCTCGAGGGTAAGGTCGAGACTGCTGGCCGACAAACCTGAACGTACTTCAACATCTCCATAAGAATGATAGGAATGGCTGATATTGGCGTTTGCATTTACCTGATACTCATTCACCTTTTCCCATACCTGCGACTGATCGGACTCAACCTTTGCAGCAATTTTAAGTTCTTTGGAAGAAAGAGAGTTCTTGCTGGAAGTGAAGGTTTCTACACTTTCGTCGCCCCGGCTGTCCCATCGTCCGCTTTCAACACAAAAGCTTGCCAGGTCGATATTGCGTGCCCCTGGTGCAATGATGACATCGTATTGTATGGTGCGGTCCTGTTTGCCACCTCTGACAATGTCGCCCGAATTGATGTATATATATTTGTCGGACAAGTTATCGGCCTTTAACTGATTGACATCCTCAGTTTCTTTTACTCTGATTTTTTTTGTATTCAAAGCTTCGTCCAATGCGATATACCGTTCACCACTTATTTCTGTCCGGCTGCTGATGAAGAAAATCTGCAGGTTTCTGTAAGTAATGGCATCAGAGATAATGATGCTGTCTTTCTGGTTTGGCAGATTTCCCGGCTTACCGTCGCTTGTCTGAACCAATCCGGAATCTGGTAAATATGCTGATAATTCGTTGCCGGGATCTATAGAGTGACCCGGACTGTCTGCAACTTTCGGTGTGCGGTAATGCCAGACGGTTGCTGCAGTGCCACCTGCAATCAGGAGAAGACTGAATAGGTTTAAGGAGTTTTTCATGTTCAAATTGGTTAAAAAGGATGGATAAGCACTAATGCGCTGTACTGTATATATTTTAAATAAGAGAATTCCGGTTTAATACCATTCAGGTATAAAAAGGTAAATGAAAAGAGTGCAATAATTTGAAACTTTGATATTCTGCTTATATTTGATCATTCAATTTGAAGTTGACATTCAAAACAAAATCAATGATGCGATGCTGCCTGGTAATTTTTGCCGGATTGATTTTGTCTTGTAATGACAGTAAGCCTGTTAAACAAACAGTATCAAATTCCTTGGCAGAAACAGAGGGCTGTGGTCTAATTATTTTAGGAACAGTTCAGGATGCAGGCTCGCCTCATATTGCATGCCGTAAATCATGTTGCAGCGAACTTTTTAAAAACCCTGATCCGACCCGCAGGATAGTCTCGCTTGGGGTATACGATGCTGACCAAAAGAAGAGCTGGTTATTTGAGGCGAGTCCTGATATTGCAGCCCAGCTTAAGTTGTTGAAATCTGCTTCGGGATCTGAAAAGGAATTGCCCGACGGCTTATTGCTGACCCATGCCCATATCGGACATTACAGCGGCCTGATGTATCTGGGACGCGAAGCCTGCAACGCTGATAAAGTACCCGTTTATGCTATGCCCCGGATGAATAGTTTTTTAAATCAGAACGGTCCATGGTCGCAATTGCTGAGTCTGAATAATATTATTTTGAATGAGTTGATTGCAGACAAAGTAGTTTCGCTATCGGAAAAAATAAGTGTTAAACCGGTTTTGGTCCCTCACCGGGACGAGTTTTCTGAAACGATTGGGTTTATCATCAGCGGTCCGAAAAAGAAAATTCTGTTTATTCCTGATATTGACAAATGGTCTAAATGGAATTACCGGCTTTCTGAAATACTTGATTCGGTAGATTACGCATTTTTAGATGCTACCTTTTACAGCGGCACCGAAATTAAACAAAGAGATATCAGTCTGATCCCGCATCCGTTTGTAATAGAAACGATGGAGATGCTAAAGGAAGAAACAGCAGAGAAGAGGCGAAAAGTCTGGTTTATTCATCTTAATCACACAAATCCGCTGCTCAATAAAAACAGCCAGGAATACAAATCGGTACTGAAAGCCGGTTTCAATATTGCAGCTTACGGAATGCGTTTTGAAATTTAATATCCTGAAAAATCAATTTTTACCTGAATGAACAGCGAAGAAACACTCAATAAACGGATACTTGCAATAGATATACTCAGAGGTATGGTAATGGTCATCATGGCACTCGATCATGTACGCGATTTTTTTCATGATGATGCTATGCTGCACGATCCGATGAATCCCGAAACTACTACATTGCCTTTGTATTTCACGCGTTGGATTACCCATTATTGCGCCCCGGTTTTTGTGTTTCTTTCGGGAATTTCTGCCTGGCTTTCGGGTTTGAAAAAGACCGGATCCGAACAGGCTTTGCACCTGATAAAAAGGGGTTTGTTTCTGATTGTAATCGAATTTACCGTTGTCAATTTCGGGTGGACTTTCAATCCGTATTTCAATACAATGGTCATGCAGGTAATATGGGCCATTGGTTTCAGTATGCTGATACTCGGCCTGGTTTCATTTCTACCCAGAATGGGTATAGGTGTATTGGCACTTGGAATAGTATTGGGACACAATTTGATTGATGTTTATGAAACCGAAGGTCGCGATTACGGATTTGTGTTGAATGTATTGCATTACAGTCATTTCAATTATTTCCCTTTTTCAGAAACCCGCGGAGCACTGATTGTTTATCCCGTTTTACCCTGGATAGGCATCATGCTGCTTGGTTATTTTCTGGGGAAATGGTTTGAAAGTTCTTATGATAGCAATAAGCGAAAACGCAATCTTCTGTTAACGGGAGCAACAATGATCATCGGATTTATTTTGCTGAGGATAATCGGTGTTTACGGAGATCCCGGAGTTTTAAACACCAAAGCAGAAGGGGTAAAGCTACTGATGTCGTTTCTGGATGTCAGCAAATATCCGCCTTCTTTGATGTTTACAGGGATGACACTGGGCCCTGCATGTTTATTCCTGGCATTAACTGTTAAAGGCAAAAGTCGGATTGCCTCATGGTTGATGGTATACGGACGGGTGCCATTTTTTTATTACATACTGCATATTTATGTCATACATTTACTGGCAGTGTTGCTCTTTTTTGCCTCAGGATACACAGTCGGAGATATTTCAGGTCCGAATTCAATGTTTAATTTCAGGCCGGCTGACATGGGCTTTCATCTTTCCGGCGTTTATCTTATATGGCTGGCAATTGTTGCGGGTTTATATTTTCCATGCCGCTGGTATTACAAATATAAGTCCGGTAAAAAACACTGGATCTTTACTTTCATCTAAAACAAAACCCCCGCATTTGCAGGGGTTCTGAACACCAATTGATTAATTGTCCTTTATCAAAGCAGACTAAGCAAACAAACAATTAACGAAGCTTGTACACAAGATCCTGAACATCGTTCCCATTCCTAAGGTTTATAGTTACCTCATCAGGCATCGGAACATTATTGTTTTTATAATAAGTTTTAATCGGATTCAGGTCGAAGCAAGTCTTTTTGGTAAAATAGGCCTGACAAATAAATCCTGTCCTTGAATCTGTGATCTTAGCTTCAAATACTCCACTGTTTACCGGAGGACACCTCAATAGGTTTTCTCTTAAATACAGTGAGAAATAGCTGTTGTCATTTTCACTGCAGCCTGAATAGCCAATTGTTGCATAAAGTGTGTTGCCTTCAATATAAGCCGAGTTAAACCCATTTATCATTTTGTCGTCATAATCGGCAGGATCCACAATGCTGGAATTACAAGTCCTGCTGACTTCCCTGAGGCACGTAATTTCTATACATTCTGTTGTGACAATACAACCGCCTTCCCTTATACCGCAGTCCTGTGTTTTATTCTGGAAACAGGGAACTGCTTTATATCCGAGAAGATATTGTCCGCCTTCTGCAATTTTGGATGCATAAGCGTGGTAATTATTAGCATAAAGGTAGGTACTGCCGTTTTGATTTTGAAGTAAGAAATGTCCGAATTCAAACTGATCAGAACTAAGGGCTGTGACGTTCACTGCATTCTTGCATGGGTCTTTGGGTATTTCAGGTTTTCTGCAAGAGGTAAACATCAGTGTAAAGAGCGCTATGCTCAGTGCCAGGTAATTTAAAACATGATTTTTCATAATATGTATAATTTGATACTGCTTATAAGACTTGGCAGATTTTGAATTTGTTGCAGAGAGGTTTTAAAATTTTGGATTTTTAAGTTGCTCTTGTGTCAATACAATTAAAAGAAATACGTATTGCCTGAATATTTCATCTTTAGATAATTTAAACAAGTACTAAAAGAGATTTATTAAAGTTGAGTATCTGCGTTTGCAGTAATAATAGCCGATGCTTATTCCGGGGGATTTAATAAAGTGTATACCTGATGCCGCTTCCTATGCTCCAGCGCATGTAAGAGGTCTTGAGACGTGCTCCTTCCAGTGGTTGCAGTGCAAATTGGATCTGTGGATTTAGCAATACTGAGAAACGCCTGCTAATATTATAAGAGAATTCAGGCCCTATGCCGGCTGAAAAGTGAAATTTTCTGACATGACTTTCATTTGCTATGGCAGATTTGACATAAAGCCCCGATTCATTTTCGAGCAGCAATCCGCTGTGAGCCATTAAAAAATTGGCCGCCAGGCTGGTCTTAAGTCTTAGGGAAAAGTGTTTCTTATTCCAAAGGTCGCCCGACAATGAGAGTGGTATACTTAAAAACGAATAGCGGTTTTTAACCAGAGTTCCTCCTTCGGCAGGTCGTGCAAGTATAAAGCTGTCAGTGGCATTGTAATCAAAATTGGTAAATGAACTTATAACGCCTCTTAAAACTGCTTCGTTGATATTTCTTACAGGCATTTGATATTCCAGCCGGAGGTATTCAATACCCAGACCAAACCGCATCTTTCCGCCGATATAGCCTGCATTTATTCCAAAGGAATAAGAATACAAACCTTTATCGCCATTATTTCTGACACTGTACTGAGATTTGTATGGTTCTGTTTCGCTGTATTGCTGATCCAGACTAATTCGTGTCTTGATCATACCCGGAGAAAACTGAATCCCTGTGTAAAATCTGCCTGCTTTTTCTTTGGGTCTTGCTATTTGCTTATTTGAACTTGTATCCGGATTTGCAAGGGGTGCCGCAGTTTTTGACGGCAAATCATTGTCAGCTATTTTACTGCTGTCGTTAACGAGTGAATTCTTATCCGATATAATCCCTATTTCCGTTTCAATACTTTTATTTTCCTCAACACCGGAAAGAAGTACTTTTTCAAAGGATTCTTTTGTGTTTGGATTGTATATGGTTTCTGTGTCTTCTTTTTGAGGTTCTGATGCTTTCAGCACGTGTTTTCCGACTTCAGCCTCAGCTTTTCCGGATTTGTTTTTGGCGAAGTTTCTTTTGATATTTAAATCTTCGGCATTTTTATCAGTAATAATTTCTTTGGATTTATTTACTGTAGGGTAGTCTGATTTAGGTGATACAGTAGTGGATTCTATTGCGACAAGGGGTTTCACCTGCGGCTCAGTTTGATTGTTCGCGGAAATAAAGAATGTATATGAAGTCACTGCGATACCTGCCAGTAAAACATAGCTAAGAAAGGGAATCAGCAGTTTCTTTTTTTTCTTTTCAGGTTCCAGCGATGCGGCAATATCTTCCCACATGAACTCCCTTGGACGGGGTTCAAAATCGTCTACTTTTTCTCTGAGTTTCTTTTCAAACGAATTTTCTGACATAATACGCGATGTTTTTTTTCTGTAATGCAATTGCGAGTTTTTGTTTTGCTCGCATATATTGGGATCTCACAGTTACTTCTTTGATGTTTAGCATAGCGGATATTTCAGGATACGAATAACCCTCTATGGCATATAGGTTTAATATTGTTCTGAATCCTTCCGGCAAACGACTGATTTCTGAGATGATGGCTTCACAATTCAATTTTTCAAGACAATCTGCCGCATCAGAAATTTCGGAATCGAATTCCTGATCCAGTTCATCAAATCTTAGCTTGCCGTGTTTTTTCATAAAATCTATTGAAGTATGTATCACTATTTTGCGCATCCAGCCTTCGAACGACCCGCTGAAACTGTATTTATCAATTGATTTGAAAATCTTTATAAATGATTCCTGCAGTAAATCGTTGGCTGTATCCTGATTTCCGGCAAAACGCATGGTGATACCCAGGAATTTCCCTGAGTACAGGCGGAAAAATTCCGACTGAGCCAGCCTTTCATTTCTTTGGCAAGCCCTTATCAGCTCTTCTTCTCGTTTTTCGCTGCTGCTTTTCTTATCAGACGGCATTCACTTTTCTGCTTCCTCTGCTTTATAACCGGATTTATAGAAATAGACGGATGATATTTCGGTTTTGTTGCATCGCTTAATGCAAAACAAAAAAAAATCACTCAATTCAGGGACTGAATTATCCGAAATCGCCTGTTTTTCCGATAAGCATGGAGGTACAGACATAAAAAAACCTGTACTGTTTATATCAGCACAGGTCTTTATGAAAGGGAATTTAAATTTCAAAGTCTGAAAACAAGTCCGATCTGCAGGCCAATGCTGCTGAATGGCATAAAGTATTTCAGTTCTTTTGATGGCGATTCGCTGTCATAGGAATTGGTGTATTTATCTAAATATTCTGTTTCTTTTTCGCTGGTACTCATATCGGGTAACATATCAGTTCCGTTAGCTGTTTGCTTGGTGACCAGCGATTTTTTTGGTGCCCAGCTTTGTGTTATCATGTGTATTTCAGAAAAGAAACCTATTTTTTCACTTAGGGTCAATTGAATACCGAGGGCTCCTGTAAATCCAAGCGAGGCTCGTCCACTGAATACCATTTCATCTTCCATTGTATTGGTATTAAATGGATCCGAATCTGTGTATTTACCTTTAATCTTTAGTCGGGAGACCAAGCCAATTACTGCACCTGCTTTGATATATGGTATCATTTTGCCATTTCCTGCATTGAATCTCAAAGTGGGATTAATTCTGAACATTTGACCTCTGATAGTGTTTTCACTGTTGTAATTGCCGAAAGACGACTGTGTTACCGAGCTTGATTTGTTATTGAGGCCGTAAAAATAACCCAGACCCAGCTCAGTGCTTATCTGTTCACTGAGTTTATAGCCCAGAAAGATATTCACTTCTCCGCCTCGGCCGAATGATCCGCTGCCTTTGCGGCGTTTATAGGTTTCGGTACCTGAAATGTCTTCATAATCATAGTCGGAAAAAAGATTAGGTGCTGCACTATGGCAGTACCCTGTTCCAAATCCGAGATAAAAATTTTGTCCCGTTAAAGTTTGTCCCGCTACCATCAAAATAACGAAAGCGATGTTTCTGATTTGATTTTTCATATAGATATTTTTAAATTGTTTGATTTTATCATGTCATTAACGACAAAACAAATCTAGCGGATATGAAATAGCATAAAAAATGACAATTGTTGTAAAATACTAAAGAATTAGCCTAAAACCGTATAGTGAAGCAAATTGCAATCAGATTTGTCCGATTTATACTTTAAGATAGAAATCATATTGTAGGGCTTTGCAAAAAATGCAAAACTTAATTACCGGAAAATGGAATTGGCATAAAAAAAGGCGCAACCATCGGTTGCGCCTTTCTTCGGGAAATAAAATTGATTATTGAATGACCACGCGTTTGCTGATCACCTGTCCTTCGCTTATCAGTTTAATGGTATAAACACCACTTGACTGATCTCTCAGATCGATTTCGAACAAACCTTTGCTTTCATTATATGTGGCGCTGTAAACCAGCTGACCTACCTGATTGTAGACTTCAATATTTACATTTTCAGCCATTACACCGTTGAGGTCTATGCTTACCAGACCATTTGAAGGGTTAGGATAAACAGATACGATTTCATCGTTGGCTTTTTTCTGGTCTATGCTAACTGTGCTGTTATAGCATCTTGGCCAGTATGTGTAAATTACCTGACGGGTAAGCGGAGCTGAAGTGTTTCCGCTTGGATCGGTAACTCTGTAGGTGATGAAATAATTTCCGGATTCCCATGGATTGACATTCTGCTGGATGATTTCAACTCTAGGCAGTAACTGGTCGGGACCATAGTAGTTATCTGTTGTTGTAAGATCCCACATTGGCCAGATATTTTCACCAACACAACCGTAAATGGTTCCACCCCATATAACCGGAGCAAATCTGTCTATCACTTTTACAGTGCGGGTTTTGAATGTGATGTTATTTGAACCATCTACTGCTTTGAACACTTCGGTGTAAGTACCAATCTCGTTCGGATTGACATTACTTGAAATCATCATAACACTTACCTGACCCGGGCCGTAGTAGTTGTCGGTGACACTTGCGTTTACTGAGTTATATGGTGTAGCAACATCGTGTTCAACCACATCGAAGGTGTTGAGGTTGATTACCGGCGGGATATAGTCGTTTACTCTGTAACGAACAATCAGTGGTGCAGAGATATTGCCGGACATGTCTTCTGCAATGTAAGTGGCGGTATAAACACCTTTTACAGTAGTATTGACAGGTTCAGGTGACCAAGAGCGTAAGAGAACAGGACTCAGGTCGTAGGCATCTTCAGCCGTTACCTGATTAATCCAAACACTGCCAATCTGAATCATCGTGTCGCTTATAATTTTAATCTCAGGTGCAGTGTTGTCTTCAACACAAACATTTCTTTCAGCAGTTGTCAGATTACCTGCAAAGTCCATCACGGAATATTTAACCTTGTAGTTACCTTCTTTTCTTGTATCAACATTGCTGACAACAATAATGGCTGAAGTGAGGTTTGTAAGTGGATTAGTGTTAAAGGCAGTTGCACCCGGATCTACATATGGCAGGTTATCGCGTCTGGCTTCAATACAACCTGGAGCGCTTGGGTTAAGGGTTAAAACAGGAGGGGTAAGGTCGTTAACAACTATGATGGTTCTTACAACCGGTATTGCCATGTTGCCCGAATTATCTGTGACATTGTACTCGAAAGTATAAAGTCCGGTTAAGCTTGTGTCCAGATTATTGCTTGAGATAACACGGCTGCTTATATCACCTTCAGAAACATCCCATGCAGTTGCACCGTCATCTTTGTATGTAGAACCAACTTCCAGATAAATGGTATCGTTGCCCTTTATTGTAATCACCGGACGGATATTGTCGTTGTAGAGAACTATGCCATAATCTTCATACTCACCGGCTATTGCAGGTCCGCAAGGATCAGTGTATTCATTGTCGAAATTGATTCCGACACGCAATTTGGTCTTTCCTTCAAAAGCATCGTTGATGTTTGGAACTTTAAAGCTGACAGTTCCTGTTTTGGCATAAGTGCTGCTTTCTACAAATATTTCTTCACCCTGATCATTAAAGTCACCGTCGATATTCCAGTCAATCCATGCTTTTCTGTTGGCAGGGTCGGCATTTGTATTTCTGGAAACTTCGAAAGTATATGTTTTTCCGAAGGTGAGGTTCGCAGAGGCAAGTCCGCTGTAATCAGTGTAAGCAGATACACCCGAGCCTGAGCTGAAGTTAATCAGTTCGTCGCTGCCGTCAAGTACTTTTACATTGTTGATGCCGAGGTCGGCTGCAAGAATAAAGGCTGAAGGATCGCAGAAATCGACAGCACAGATAAAATTGTTTTTAACTACTGTCTTTGTGGTGTTGGTCGGATCAAGTGAGTTGTAGGCTTTCAACGCAATAGTATAACAACCCGGAGCGGTAAAACGGATCTGAGGACAAGGCACTGAATCGCCGGGATTTGAATTGTAGCGGATTGATCCGGGGCCATATGTTGAAGGACTTGACGGTGGATTAACCAGCACATAAGTAGTCGGGAAAATTGTCCATTCAAATCTGTTGGCATTGTCTCTGACAGGGCATAGCGTAACAATATCAGTACTCACTGCCGGTCTGCGGTTGCTGGCTACTACATCAAGAGAGGTTTGTGTATTAGGAGTAACAACATCCACCAGTTTACAGGTTTTGTTGTTTCCTGCGCAAGATTTTATTTCCAGACAAACGTTGTACTGACCGTCGCTCGGAAACTGGAACCACATATCTCTGTCAGGTGAAACTACCGAATTGTCAATAGTCCATTCCCATGCAGGGACACCTACTACATTTAAAGTAGTGTTGGTGAATTTAGCAGGTGCCGAGTTATAGAGTGGATCAGAAGAAAGGGAGAAACTTGGGGTCGGTACTGTGGCCGGTGCAAGCTCTGAAGTATAGTAACCCGCGTATCCGGAGTCGACACCGGTATTATCAGATTCGAATAAGATATACATACTGCCGCTGGTTGCTGTAACGGTCTGTATGGCTTTTGAAGTGGAGCTCCAGGTTGCCAGCAGGGTAGTGTTAGGGCCACCAGGTGATTTGCCATCCCACACCCTCAGTTTATCACCAATGCCATTGAATTTCAATGTGGTCATAGTAAGCGTGATCTTTTTGGCGTTACAAGGTGTAATCTGCAGGAATGAACGTGTGCCCAGTCCCTGATTGTTACCGTAGTTGCCATTGAGTCCGCCGTTGTCAAAAACTGAACCTGTAGCGCTTTCAACAATATTGTCGTTGTTCGGTCCATAAGTTCCGAAACCCAGCAGATACTGTGTAGGCATAATGACAGTGATATAGCATTTCTTCACTTTTGGAACCGAATTACCGATATCATTTGTACTTACCAGCTCAACGGTATAACAACCGGGCCTTTCGAAAGAAAACTCAGGATTAGACGTAAACTCAGTTGCACCTGTTCCTCCCGGATCCGATATCACATCACCGGAGTTAAGGTCTTTGACATCGTTTACATCAGAACTGTCGTATACTTTCCATTCCCATTTCCACGGACCGTTGGTGGAAAGATCGTAGAATTTTGCTGTCATATACTGTTCAACGATTACTTTATCTGAAACGAAGTTGGCAACCGGAATAATGGTAGGGGCATTTACAGTAAGGCATTTGACAATACTGTCGCTGCCAAGGCAGTTGGTGCTTTTAAGTTTCACGCAGTGATTACCTGCACTGTTCCATGTGTAATTGAAATTAACACTGTTGGCGGCTTCAACACTTCCGTCGTTGTTGGCGTCCCAGCTATGCGAGATATAACCGCTGGGATTTGAGTTTACAAATTTCACTACAGACTTAACCCATGCTGAGTTAGGTGCAATGAAACCTGCAGAAAGTGTGCTTGGCAATGCAAGACTTACGGTGTAATCTTCGGTTTCTCCCCAGGTGTAAGTACCACAGGCACTGGCAGGGTTGTTAACCGCACCTTCAATCAACACAACACGCATTCTGGTATTACCCGGTTTGATATTACATGGAACCGTAAAGTCGTATGTAAAAACAGTAGGTGTACCGGATGAAGTTTTCGCTGTAGTTGCCACTGCTTCTCCTGATTCGAATACATAGTTCTGGTTGTAATCAA
>CAZRKA010000105.1:12260-12472 GCA_964600345.1 uncultured Chitinophaga sp.
CCATGCCAGTGTCCGGTGAGTAAATGTTCCGCCGCAACTGGTAGAAGTAATTGTGATAGTATATTTACCGCCGGCCGAAAGATCAACAGGCTGAATGCCGGTGTGATCAGAATATAACTGACAGTTAACCCCCGGATAAACATTAGACATATTGTCGAGCAATATACTGTTGCCCTGCAGGGTAACTCTGGCGATATCTTCGTCGGCGGCAT
>CAZRKA010000106.1:0-12367 GCA_964600345.1 uncultured Chitinophaga sp.
ACAGCTATCACCGGTGCGTCTTCAACCAATACCGTCACTTTTGCAGGTTCAAGTCCTTCATCCTGTATTCTTACCGCCACTACCAGTTCATTGTTGCCATACGTTGTCAGATTCAATGCCTGCAGCTATGTCAGATTCAGATATATGACGATTCGTTCTAACGGACCAACAGATGCCTGGGTTGTACATTTTATGAATGGAACAGGAAACGGCATCAACAACTGCATAGTTGAAATTACAGGGACGGGTGCCAGTGCAACTACAGGAAATCTGATACCAGTTATTATCAACGGCAGCAATACAAGTCAGACAACAAGCAGCAGCACTGCCAATCTGCATATTGTAGATTCATGTGTAATCAATGCAGGGTATTACAGTATTTATTCATCCTGCAGCAACGGAAACAACACACTTCAGTTCAATTACAACACACTCAATAACGCCTATTATTACGGTTTGTATTTCAATTCCAGCGTAGTTGCCAAAATACGGAACAATTCTATCAATATGCGAACTAACAATGTTTCCAGTTCGGGCATATATCTTATAAATTGCAATGCTTCCGGTGCCTCTTTTCACGAAATAAAGAATAACAGGATATTAAATGCCGGTCAGTATGGCATACAGATGTTAACGTCTTCAGGCAGCGGGTCGTCTTACGGACAAATTTACAATAATATGATAGGAGGCGGATTCAGGAATACCACTTCTATATTCGGAATCAGCGACAATTCGAGCCGTTACCAGATCTATCACAACAGCATTAATATGGATTTCAGTTCGACTTCTGTCATAGCTTTGAATATCACAGGCGGAAGTTTGCATGATATCAGAAACAACCACCTTGCTGTTACTGCTAAAAATGCTGTGCTTTCTTTTCCTTTATTCAGCAGTTCGACTGCAAATATTTCTGTGCTTGATTACAATAATTACTTTAATAATTCGGGTATCAATATACTGGGTTTAGCTGCTGCTTCATATCATTCAGGCAATTTTGCTGCGGCATATCCATCAGGAGGCGGAATAAATTCGTATAATGTGAATCCATATTTTGTCAGTAATACCAATTTACACACACTCAATCCTTGCAATAATGGTGTTAATCTGATCAGTTTGGTGCCGACAGATTTCGATGCGCAGTCTCGCAACAATCCACCTGATATTGGCGCCGATGAAATTAGCAGTATTCCAAACGATGATATTGGAATTAGCAGAATCATTTCGCCCGGTTTTCCTCTCAGTACCGGATCACAAAGTATTAATGTCACATTAAAGAATTACGGAAACAACACAGTGACATCGGCGACTATTGCTTACTCAGTAAACGGTAGTACAGCTGTTACACAATCGTGGAGCGGTTCGCTCGCAGCATGTGATACAGTAAATTTTGTATTCAGCACACCGTATAATTTTGGCAGTGGATCAAGTAACCTTAAAGTATACACCTCAGCACCAAATTCGAATTCAGATGCAGTTACCGTTAACGACACCAGCCAGTTTACCTTATGTCCCGCATTAAGTGGCATATACACAATTGGCAGTTCGGGCGATTATCCGAATTTCAGTGCTGCTGTTGGTGCATTAATCTGCGGCGGCGTTAACGGACCGGTAGTTTTCAATGTAGCTTCAGGCACCTATAATGAACAGGTTAATATTCCTGTTATAAGAGGTGTCAGTGCTCAGAATAGCATAGTTTTTCAATCTGCCAACGGAAATCCTTCCAGCGTTAATCTCACCTTTGCAAGTACTTTGAGCGCCGGCAACTACACGTTGAGGATCTTTGCGACATCTTATATCAAACTAAAAAATCTGACAGTAAGTGCCACCGGAGCTTCATTTGGCACAGCTATTTTATTGGCGGGCAATACTTCGTATGATTCATTTTTCAATGTCACATTTAACGGTGTAACAGTGACGAGTAACACCACTAATCATGCTGTAGTCAGCTTAAGTTCAGGCAGCATTTCCAACTTCATTTATTTCAATGCCTGCCGCATCAATAACGGAGCTTACGGTTCTTATTTTTCAGGTAATTCATCTCCTCCGAGCTGCGAAAACCTTCATTTTAACAATTGTGAATATACCAATCAGTATGCATACGGTATGTACAATCAGTATTTAACCGGTCTCTTGCTGACAGGCAACAGGATAAAGACCAGTTCTGTACTTACCACTTATAATGCAATGTACAATTACTGGATAATGATTCCGGCTGATGTAAACCGTCCATTGATCACAAATAATCATATTAGCGGAGCTGTTTCCGGTAACGGTATCTTTAATACTTATATCGGAGTTAATTCGACTGTCACTACAGCCAGAAGAGCTCTTGTAGCGAATAATATGGTTCAGATAGGATCCAATGCCAGTGCCACCAGCGGAATACGCGACAATAACGGCAACGGTGTCGATTATCAGCACAACTCTGTAAATATCGGAAATACTCAGACTACGAGTGCAAGTGCCGCCGGACTGTTTGAAGGAACAGCATACGGTTCAAATATCATTTTAAACAATGTATTTTCAAATTACGGTGGTGGAGCTGCAATCAGGATAATAAACCTGAGTATGTATCCGACCTGCAATTACAATAATTTGTTCAGCAGCGGAGCTACACTGGCCTATAACAATACCACTGCTCAAACCAGCCTTGTTAACTGGAGAGCAGCCAGCAGCCGTGACCTGAATTCAGTAAATGCCAATCCGGTCTTTACAAGCAATACTGATCTGCATAGCAATCAAGCTGCTATGGACGGAACTGGAATTGTGAGTTCACTTGTTTTGAGCGATTATGACAATCAGCCCCGCTGTCCGAATGGTGGATGTCCCGGTTCAGTTTCAAATCCGGATATAGGAGCAGATGAATATCAGACAATACCACTTGATGCAAGTGTTACAACAGCATCAGTAGGGCTTGCCTGTAGCGGAACATCGAGTAATGTAGTTGCGGCAATAAGAAATATTGGCACTACAACACTTACTTCGGTAACGATACAATGGTCGGTTGATGGATCAGCGCAAACAGCGTATAACTGGACAGGTTCGCTTGCGCAGGGACAATCTGCAAGCGGTATTGTTATTGGCAGTTATGCATTCAGCAATCCATCGAGCATAGTCAGGGTATGGACTGATGGGCCTAATTCAGGAACAGACGGCAATATGAGTAATGACAGTACTATGTTTACCCCGGTATTCAGACTGAACGGCACATATACCATAGGAGGAACAACACCTTCATTTCAGAATTTCAGTGCTGCTGCAAATTTTATCAATTCAAACGGGATATGCGGTCCTGTAATTTTCAATGTCAGACAGGGGACCTATACAGAAAGAGTACAAATTAATGCAATCAGTGGTTCAAGTATTGTCAATACCATCACATTCAGAGCCGACCCTGGCAACACTGCAATAGCAGAACTTAGCATGGGCAGTAATTCAAATGCCAACGACAACCATACACTTTTTCTCAATGGCTGCAGTTTTATTGCATTTCAGGATCTGACTATTACAAATACTTCACCGGGTAACGGAAGTTTCGGATCGGTGGTCCGTTTTGCCGGTATACAGGACAGCATTATATTTAAAAATAATACTATTACCGGCCCGATTACCACCAGTACCTCACAGAATTTTGCCGTAGTCAACCACGGTACATTAACAGCAAACATGATTAGTCGTTTTGTTATGGATAACAATACGGTTAACAACGGCAGTTTCAGTATATATCTTTACGGCAACACAGTTTCAACTGCCTTCGAGTCGAAAAACAGAATCAGGAACAATCGCCTGCTCAACGCCAATTATACAGGGATCTATTCTCAGTTTCAGACAGAAATTGACATCACTTCAAACAAGGTAATTCTGAGCAGCACTTCCAATGCGGGATCAAGAGGTATTTTCACCATAAGCAATGACCTTTTCAGAATAGAAAACAACTATGTCAATAATTTCGGGCAGTATGGAATCTATCTTCAGAATGCCAATAATCAGGCAGGAATAGGGAATGCCAAAGCAAGCGTTGTAAATAATATGGTGGGAGGAACTTCAACCGGAACTTCACCTTACGGAATTTATTTTGCATCATCCACTCCCGCTTCAAGGCATATCAATATTTTCCATAATTCTGTCAGTTTATCCAGTACTGCAACCGGAGCAGCATTTTTCTTTCAGAATACCAACAACTACGTCAGCGATCTGGATATCCGCAACAACTCATTCGCCAATTTCGGAACTGGAACTTATGCCTGTTATTTCTATTTCTCCGGCACCTATCCCGTTGCCAATTTAAATGTCAATTACAACAATTATCATGTAGCTAATACTAATAACCTTTTGTTTGTTATCGGTACGACAGGATATAATACTGCAACAGGTGGCACACCAACCTATAATGCAAATTCGAGAAGTGGAAATCCTAATTACTACAATAATCTCAATGATCTGAGATCGAAACCAAGTTCAGTACAACTCAACGATGCGGGTACTAACCTGAGTTCAGTGATAACAGATATTGAAGGTGACAGCAGACCTATGTCTCCATCTTCTGTAGTTGATATCGGAGCCGACGAATACAATTATGTACCAAGCCTTGGTGTTACCGCGATATTGCAACCGGTACTTCCTGTTAATCCCGGAACTCAGGATGTGATACTGAGGGTTCAGAACTTCTCTACAACAACCGTCAACAGTTTTGTTGTCAGATATAAAGCGGGTGTCAGTGGAACCCTGCATTCTTACACATGGACAGGTACTTTACCTGCCAGTTCAACTGTCAATCACACATTCACAGGTGCCAATGCTTATACATATACCGGGAATTATGACACGTTATATGCGTGGACTGATAATCCGAATGGTTTGCCTGACACCTATAATGCCGACGACACAAGCAAGTTGTTTATTTGCAGGGGACTTATTGGTAACTATACCATAGATCCCAATCAGGCAGCATCATCCACCAATTTTACAAGCTTTAATTCTGCAATTTCGGTGCTTAACAACTGCGGGGTACTCGGAAACGTAGTATTCAATGTTGCAAGTGGAACATATACGCAACAGATTGGTTTCCTCAGTATGCCCGGAGCAGGTCCGAACCGCAGGGTTACGATACAATCGGCAAGCGGTAATCCGGATGATGTAAAAATTCAGTTCAGTGCCGGTTTGGGCAGTAATTATACCGTCAGGTTAATGAACACAGCTTATCTGCGATTGAAAGATTTGACTATCACAGCACTTAATACAACCTATGGCAGTGCCTTACTGCTCAGCAACGCTTCAAACAATACTTTTGAAAATGTAGTATTTAACGGGATCAGCACAACATCAGTGTCTACTAATCTGGCTGTCATTACATCACCAAACGGTGTTTCAAGTTTTAACCGATTTGATTCGTGCAGGGTGATTAACGGTTCGTATGGTACTTATATGCAATCCAATTCTGTATTGCCTGCTTCAGAGAATATGGTATTCAACAATTGCGATTTTGTTAACCAGTATGCTTACGGAATGTACAATCAGTATATGGCCGGACTTATTCTCACAAGAAACAGGATCAGCACAGTTTCAGACTACACAGGCTATACCGGTATGTACAATTACTGGGTACTTATTCCTTCTGATGCCCATCGCCCGATCATTATGGCCAACAGGATTTCAGGTGGTGTTTCAGGAAACGGAATGTACAACTTTTATTTTGGTGTTAACTCTACAATCACCACTGAAAGAAGATCACTTGTAGCTAATAATATGATACAGATTGGCAACAACGGCAATTCGACCTATGGGCTCAGAGATAATAATGGCAACGGTGTTGATTACATTCACAACAGTGTAAGCATAGGAAGCAATCTAAGTTCAAACGGTTCGGCGGCTGCGTATTTTGAAGGCAGTGCATACGGCAGCAATGTGATCCTCAATAACGTTTTTTCGAACAACGGTGGCGGAGCGGCATTAAGAATTAATAATCCGTCTTATTATCCGACCTGTAATTACAATAACCTATATTCAAACGGCAGTGTGCTGACTTACCTGAATGCAACGGCATATTCGCCGCTTGGGAGCTGGCAATCAGCAACAGCATACGACATAAATTCCATCAGCGTTGATCCTATGTTTGTCGGTCCGGCAGATCTACACAGCACACAGAATCAGATGGACAATGTCGCATATATCTATACACCTGTCATAACCGATTTTGACGGAGAGGGACGCTGTCCTCAGGGTGGTATTTGTGCTTTCGGTATTACTAAGCCCGATATAGGTGCCGACGAATTTGACAGGCCTGCTCCTGAGGTTTTTGCAGATTTCAGCGTCTTGCAAAGTGTACTTTGCGATGGTAGTGCATTCAGTTTCCAGAACAATTCAACTGTCTCATACGGCAATCTGCTTTATACCTGGGATTTCGGCGATAGTTCCAGTTTTTCTCCCTCACCTGATCCGTCGCATGTATTCCCGGGCCCGGGTACATATACAGTAAAACTGACCATTAAATCCACCCTATACGGCGCAGAAGATGATACCAGTATTACAGTGACAGTAAGCGATAATCCGATTGCAAAATTCAGTAACAGCAATCAGTGTGAAGGAACCGCTTTAAGCTTTACCAATCTTAGTTCGGGTAATTCGGGTAGTTTAAATTATCAGTGGGAATTTGGCGATGGCAATACTTCCATTGCAGTAAATCCGACGCATCTGTATACGGCTTCAGGCACTTTCTGGGTAACACTAACCGCTATTACCAGCGGTACAGGTTGCAAATCGAGTTTCAGTAAAAAAGTTATGCAGTTCCCCCGTCCGGTTTCAGATTTTGTTTCACCTCCCGGAGGCTTTTGTGCACTTTCTATCATCGAATTTGAAAATAAATCAACCATAGCCGGAGGAAAACAGGGCGCGCTGTGGGAATTCGGTGATGGCGGAAATTCAACTCTTTTCAATGGCAGAAACACTTATGCAGCTCCAGGTGTTTACAATGTTAAACTGCTTTCCAAATCAGAATTTGATTGTATGGATTCTGTAACAAAATCAGTTACAATACGACCTGCACCAAAGGCAGATTTTAACTTCGATCAATTGTGTTCAGGTAAGCCTACTGCATTTATTAATACTACACCCGAAACCTTACCTGATCCTGTTTATACCTGGACTTTTAGTGATAATTTCACTGCCACATCCAGAAATTTGACCAGAAACTGGAGTGGAGAAGGCAAGCTGACAGTTAAACTGAAATCATCATTTTCAAATGCCTGTGCCGATTCTGTCAGCAAAGAAATACAGGTACTTAGCCAACCTACCGCCAATTTCAGTGTCAGTGATATCTGTTCAGGAGAGTACGCCTATTTCCAGAACCAATCCAGGGGAGATAACAGCGGTATTACATATTTCTGGGATTATGCTACCGGAACCAGTACTCTGGCCAACCCTGTTGTGCTCTATAATCCGGGAGTTTCTACCACTTATACCGTTCTGCTTGTTGCTGCATATCCGAATTCATGCAAAGATTCGATGCTGAAAACTATACTGGTCAATGAAAATCCGGTATGCGATTTCAATATTCAGGATTTGGGCCTGCTGCAATACAGATTCACTCCATCCAATTCTTCTTACGTTACTTACGAATGGTTTTTCGGCGACGGTTCCAATTCAAATGATGTAGCACCGTTGTACAGATACCAGAACATAAATAAATACAGTGTGACACTGCACGCAGAGAATGACAAGGGATGCAGATGCAGCAAAACAGTTATTTTAAATTCGCAGACTGCAGTTTCTGATCCGGAAGATGATAATCAACTTTTGATTGCACCAAATCCTAATAATGGCATATTCAGCGTAAGCAATCCGGATGGGTCATCCATGCAGATCGAAATATTTGATATGCAGGGCAAGCATGTTCTCACTACTGCAGCTCCCGACGGAACTATTTTGCTCGACCTCAAAGATGTTGCCGACGGTATTTACATGGTAAGGGTTGTCATAAACGGAGTTGTTGTAAACAGGAAGATCACCATCAGTCATTAACAGCCATACAGCAGATAAAAACAGCCGGCCAAAACCGGCTGTTTTTTTTAGCAATTGCAGCATGTAAAAGACCATTTAAGTTTTGTAATGCCCGGGCAGGATGGTTTTCTGAATACTAAGAACCTTATTGCAGGGCAAATACGCTGAGTGGCATCATGCTTAAAACCATTCAGTTTATATTTTAATTGAGTATTCACATAATATATTTTATTACAGGTAATAGCATAGAACAAATCAGGTTCAAACAATCAGAATAAGCATACAAATCGGCAGAATATCTTTCATCCCCGTGTCAGATCCGCCTTCGTCGGCACGACACGGGGCGAGCTTTCATCCCTGCAGCAGAGCTCCTCCGTCGCACGCTGCAGGGCTTGCTTTAGTCTTTCGTCCTTAAAGCAGAGCTCATTCGTCGCACGCTGCAGAGCTAGCTTTAATCTTTAGTCCCTGAAGCAGAGCTCCTTCGTTGCACGCTTCAGAGCACGCTTTAATCTTTCCCCTTTCATCTTTCATCTTTCCCTCGTATCATTGCGTATCCGAAAATGCGTGAGAGTAAATTCGTAGATCAGAATAAAGAAAAGTGGTCGCAGTTTGAAAAGGACCTTATTGCCAAAAAGCAGGATCCTCATCTCCTGCGTTCGCATCTGGTAGAAATAACAGACGATCTCTCGTATGCCAGGACCTTCTATAAGAACCGCTCGGTGCGGATTTATCTCAACGGCCTTGCACAGCTTATTTACAACAATATTTACCGCAACAGAAAAAATTTTCTTAAAGGCGGCAGGCAATTTTTTCTTGAAGACGTTCCCCGCATTTTGTTTTTCAGCAGAAAGGAATTATTGGTTTGTTTTCTGGTTCTCTTGCTGTCGGTTGCGATAGGCATTTTTTCAACCGCCCATGATATAGGTTTTGCGAGATCCATACTGGGCGATTCGTATGTTGACATGACACTCGAGAATATACGAAACGGCGATCCTCTGGGAGTGTATAAAAGTCAGGGGCAGGTCGAAATGTTCATTTACATTGCCATCAACAATCTCCGCGTTTCGCTGATGATATTTCTGGCCGGTCTGCTGGCATCTTATGGCGCTGTGGTTATCATGGCCAGAAACGGCATCATGCTTGGCGTATTTATGTATTTCTTTTATTCAAGAGGCCTGGCAAGCGAGTTCAACCTGATGGTATGGATGCACGGTACCATAGAAATACTTACCATGGTGATAGAAACGCTGGCCGGCATTTTACTTGGAAGAGGATTGATTTATCCCGGAACACTAAGCCGCAGCAAGGCATTCAGCCTCTGGGGAAAACGCGCCGCCATACTGTTCCTGTCGACCGTCCCATTTATTTTATTCGCAGCTTTTATCGAGTCTTTTCTTACGCGCTATACCGGTATGCCGGATGTGCTTAAAATAGTTTTGATACTCTTTTCTTTAATGCTGATGCTGGTGTATTTTGTATGGTATCCGCTTTCGAAATTTAAAGGCAAAAAGGATATAGAACTTGGCATGCCCGAACTGAGACCTGAGAGCAGTATAGCATTTGAACCCAAAACTATTTACAGCAATGGTCAGATTTTTCTTAAATCGATACAGTTATTTGGCTTACAATTTTCGGGTTTGCTGAGAAAGATATTTTTAATAAGTATACTTTACCTTGGGGGAATATTTTTGTTTTTTAAGGAAGCAGTGGTAGACAGATTTGCATTACTCAATATAAACTTTGAGGAAGCTGTATTCAGGGTGTTGAAAACGGATATCAGTAAATTTTCAGATATGTACGGCAATTTTTCATTGTTGTTTAATCACGGAGCTGATCCCGGACATTACATATTGTCGTCACTCTGGTTATCTGCACTGATGTTCACAGCTATGAGGATATTTGCAAATCAAATGAGCGGACTTAAGTTTAAGTATGTAAAAGGGATCTTATATTCAGTAATATTTTCGCTCATTGCAAATGTAATCTGGTTTTCATTAAGCGGATGGTCTGCCTTGCTGTATATTTTATTGTCGCCCGTATTGATACTGATCTGTGTTTACCTCAGTTTTGAAATAGACCACAGGCGGTTTTCCGGATTAAAGGCCGCAGCTAATGGAGCAGGCAGATTATCGACGCTGGTAATGCTTTTTATTCTGAGCAGTTTTGCCGGCATGCTTTTTATTTTATCTCCATTGTCATATCTGGCTGTTTGGGTACTGGAGCTGAATGTAGACTTGGGACAGGAAATGTACGAACTGGTTCTGAAACTGATCATGCTGTTTGCGTTTATCATGCTGAGCTCAGTTTGTATTTTGTTTTACATGGTGCAAAGCATATTTATGGCATACACCCTTAACGAAATAAGTACGGCAGGCGGCTTAATGGAAAATATTGATCAGATAGGGAAAAACAAGAAAGCATATGGAATGGAAACGGAATAAATTACTCATTTTATTTCTGTTCTGTGCAAAAGCTTTTGCTCAGGTTCAGGACGATGTAATCGTTCAGGATTCTTTTTACAGCGGCGCGTATTTCGATCCTTCAGTGCACTACAGCGACAGCGAAAAGACTTACTTCAGAAACCGGGAATTGAACAACTCATTCGATGAAACATTCTGGAAGACACAAGTCAGAGATCTGAATTTTGAAGAAGAGAAAGACAGTTTACTTAAAACTAAAAAAAGCACAAAAAAAGCGGAGACCAAAACAGACTGGGGCAAATATCTGCAGTATGTCTGGATAGTACCCGTTTTAATCATCTTATTGCTTCTGCTGATTAAACTGCTGCCATTGCTGAGGCTTAACAATCCATCGGCAAAAAGCAAATTAACAATCAATACTTCCGATCCGGATGAGGAAGAGATAAAGGCCATGGACATTGATTCTGCCTTAGAGGCAGCCTTAAAAAATAAAGATTACAGACTGGCTTACCGGCTGCGCTATTTAGCAGTTTTAAAAAAGCTGATAGACCGCAATTTTATTTATTACAGAAAGGAGAGAACCAATTTCGAATATCTGATGCAACTGAGCGGCAAATCGGTATACGAACCATTCAGATTGCTGACGCTGAATTTTGACGGAATATGGTATGGTGATCTTCAGATGGACGAACAACTTTATTTTTCACTCGAAAAATATTTTACTGAATTTGAAAAAGCTTACGCAGAGAGTTGAAGAAAAGACAATCATATACCGTCCCCCTCATCCTTTTTTTACTTGGTATATCCATTTACGCCGGGTATATGCTGGCCGACCGCGACAGTAAATACAACTGGAATAAGACCTACAAAGACGGGAAGCGCGAACCTTACGATTTCGGCGTTTTTAAATCCATGCTTGGCAGTTTATCGGGAGGCCGGCTAACGGTAGTAAAAGAAAATATTCAGTCTGTACTTAAAAAGGCCGGCGACAGTTCGACTTATGTATTCATTGGCCGCGACTGTTATATGAGTCGCAGGGAGACCGACGAACTGATGAAATTTGCAGCACGCGGCAGTGACGTGATACTGATCAGCGAAGGACTTCCCGACACCTTGCTGACCGCCCTCAGCATGAATTCAAAGCCTGTTTCGTTCGATCGCTTTGAAGAAGCCTCGGTTGATATTGCTTCCAATACGCTGAAAACACGTTTGAGAAATTACCGCTTTGTATACAGAAGTTTTGACAATAAAACGGACCAGAATACCGACTGGTATTATCTGGACGAATCCAATCAGCTGGAGTATTATTTCGGCGACGTGTCAGACGCTTATGTGGCATTGAATACCATCAACGGACAAATCAATCACGCCAGATTCAAAACGGGAAAGGGAAGTATTCATATACATACTTCGCCAATCCTGTTTACCAATTATGCGCTCAGATCGGATACAGGTTTTATTTACCTGAACGAAGTGTTTGACGGAATTAAAAGTAAGAAAATAATTTACGATGTGGCTTCGAGAGAATTCAAGAAGGATTCTGATTCGGGAAGCAGAAAATCCGATTCGCCTCTGACTTACATTCTCAAGCAGAAATCGCTGCGCAACGCCTGGTATCTTTTCCTGCTGGCGGTATTGCTTTTCTTTTTATTCAGGACAAGGCGCAAACAGAGGATTATTCCGGTACTTGACAAAAAAAGAAACACAAGTCTGAGTTTTATAGAAACCCTCAGCGGCCTCTTTTTCAACAATGCCAATCACCGGAAAATGGCTGAAATAAAAATGCAGTTGTTCATTTATTTTATCAGGCACAAACTCGGTATTGCACGTCAGAACAGCGATGCGGAAACCATACGCTTAGTATCGCTCAAAACAGAAGTTCCCGAAATAGAAATCAGGAAAATATTTGATTATTACAGACAGGTAATAGAAGGAGGCACTCAGCAAATAAA
>CAZRKA010000107.1:0-12236 GCA_964600345.1 uncultured Chitinophaga sp.
ACCAAAATATAAAAATGTTATTAGGGTATATTTGATAAATGTAACTGATGTAAATGCAATAGCCACTGAGAATGGAATTATTTTAATAAGTACAGGGTTGGTCGCCACAATGGAAAATGAAGCGCAGCTTGCATATATTATCAGTAGAGAGATAGCACATGTAATACTAAATCATAGAGTTGAAAATTCTTTATACAGGTACAATCTGACGGCAAATTCTGATTATATTTATTCCAATTGGGAAACATTACTTTTTCATATGTATAACTTTTCTCAGGTAAATGAAGAAAATGCCGACATTAAAGGTTTGGAACTATTTGTTGGAGCGGGATATACGGCATCAGAAGCTGTGAAGGCATTAAAGTTAAGTAAACATTACAATCAAAAATCCTCGAAATATACATTTGATAAAGGACAGTTTGAACTGGACTTGTTTAAGTTTTCGGATACTTTCAATTTAAAGGATGATAAGAATCCTGATTTGTACAAATTGAAAGATGACTTAAAAGAAGTTAAATTATTTGACAACAGAGTTGATAAAATTGAATTATCTTCAATATATGTTACGTCAAAGAATGATAAATTATACATTCTGGATCAGAAAAATTTTGAATCTGTAAGTAAATTATCCCGGTTTGAAATTGCATACCTTTATACCATTGAGGCTAATTTTATGAACGCGTTTCATCAAGCTGATTTATTACAAGCATTATATGGAGAACATCCCTTTTTGCATGAAATAAAGGCAATGAGCATGTACGGCATTAACTTTTACAGATCAGGAAGGGAAGATATCAGATTTGGATTTCGTATGAATGCGGATTTTAAAGATGAATTTAACAGAATAACTTATTTCTTTAATACATTGAAATCAGAAGAAATTTCGATTTTGACTCTGAAATATGTTGGAGAAATGAAATTCAGGTATCCAAGAAACATTGTTTTTTCAAAACTGTATGAAGAAAATTTTAAAATATTATTAAACGTACATGGAGTTACTCCTGATCATTTTAAAAAAAGACCAGCAGAAAGGAATCCGGCTGATAGTAGTATTGATAATTCATTTCCCAGATATAAGAAGTTTAATAATTCATTTTTCCAATATGCATTTTACGATTTGTTGAACAACAAGGTTTTTGAATCGGATTTTAAATTTTATTTAAATCAGAAATTAAATAGTGCAAATGCTTATTTACCTGAATATTCTGAAGGTGATATTAAAGATTTGTATATCAGTAAAATGGAGAAAGATTTAGATAAATCAACAATAAAAAAAATCGTTGATACCCATGGTTATGCATTGGGTTTGGATAGTATTATGCTGTTTTCTTTCAATTTGTGCATACCCAAATATATTGATGTAAGTACCGATTTCAATTTTAATGAAAAGGCAGCTATTTACAAGCAAATTGTTAATGAACAGTCTGAATTACTTGGTGTTAAGGCAAACTTTTACGAGAATCATAGCAATGGAGAAGTCACAACCGAACATTTTAATCAATACGCTTTTATAAAGAATCGGATTAAAGAAATTAGTTGTAACAGATTTATGAATAAGGTCACGTATACTCAATTTTATATGAATAGTTCAATTTCATTGAGCAAGTTCAGATATATAGGAGTTATTAGATTTCTTGAAGACAAAAAAATTCTATCTTATCGTTTAGAATTAATTAATTTAGTGACGAATGAACTGGAAGCAAACATTAAATTTTACGGCGTTAAAAAGAAAAATGAGACATTGATGAAGGCTAGTGTTTATTATTTAATGAATCAAATCAAACAGAAACAAACTGAATAATGAAAACAGGAATAATTTTACTTATTTTTTTAATAAATCAGGTTGTGATGGCTTATCAACCAATAGGGATTTTTGGCAAGAAAAAGACATTCGGATTGAGTTTGGAAATCCAGCAACCTTTTAAAAGCAGGTTTGCAGTTGGGAGATTAATTAAGCCAGTACTTCATTATTCATGGGCAGTAGACAGATATCGATCTTATTCTGTTGAATGCGGAATATTTAGTCTAAGAGTAGAAAGTACAACCCCATTTGGAGATAAATTACTGAAAATTCATTCAACTGAAATGGAATACGGCGAACCGAAATATATTTATCCGGTAAATTTTAAAGGAAGAGGAAGCGCGCTTGGGTATGAATTAGGATTTTTTAGAAATGCTGCAAATTGGGTTGGACTCGGACCTCTTGGTTCTTACCATTCGTGGGGCTTGCATTTTGCATCTATCGGATATAGAAAAGATAATTTTACTTATACAATCAGAGATGAAAATAGCCAGATCAGAGATACCTTTTACAGTGATTTTAAGCCAAACAGAAAATTGATTGTATCGGTAAGTTTATCCTTCGGAGGCAAAACAACCATAAATAAAGACAATCGCTTGGTTTGGGATTATGGGTTGAGATTCAGAATTCCTGTAATAGGGTTTTATTCATCAAATGATGATTTTTATAATGGCAAGGATATGGTAGTTTATCATGCTGTAAGAACATATAAACAAGGCGGGCTATGTATGATTTATACCGGTTTTCATTACGCATTTTAGAAATTTTATTTTGTAGTTTCAATTGTGCAAAATTTTATATTCATGAAGATATATTGAAATTATCGCGGTTTTATTAAGCAGATTTAAAATCTGTAGATGTCGTTTTTTTTATAGTTTGCACTCAGTTTGCCCGTTTAATAAGCATTTGCATCTTCTCCTATTTTGAATACCAGACTCAAATTGATAAACAATGGATTGACTCGAAATAGATTAGTAGCAGGTTTGCCCGCCGCATCCCTGAACAGCACTTCCTTGTCGCCCGAACGGTAATTGGCACTTTTGTCTGCAAAGAGTATACTCTCCAGAAAAGATTTGTCGCGGTCGTCTTTGTATCCTCTTACCTTAAGCTTCAGAGTATTTCTGAATATATTGTTGTAACGCGCCTCCACATAAAAAAACATGTTTTCAGTCAAATTGAAATACACACCTAAGCCGTAGTGATAACTGTGAAAAACTTCTGTCACACGCAGGGAAATATCGTTGAATTCTTCGCCCTGAAAAGAAATGCGGCCGTTTTTACCGGTCATGTCTCCGATTTTCTTTTGCTTTCTCAATCGGGTATATCCGAATACCGGCGAAACGAAAATTTTAGGACTTAAGGGTAAAAGTGCAAAAGCAGAAATACTCTGATGTGCATTTCGATTGGCAAAAGGCACAAAACCGAGGTCCAGTTTGAGTCCGGCATAGCGATTGCTCAAACCTGCGCTCAAATTGAAATTCACCAGGTGATTGGCAGAGGGTAGTTTGTCTCTGAAAATGAAAGTGTCGTTAACAAATGCACCCTGATTGAAATAATCAATTCTGAACCTGTCCTCTCTTGGAACGGCAAACCTGTCGGCAAGTCCAATGGCAATATAATGTCCGGGGAAGATCTTTTCAGATTTCACACTGTCAGCATGTCGTAATGCTTTCAGATCTGATATGGGGGAAATAGTAAATACAAATGTGATAATGCATAATAATCCGTGAAAATTCTTTCTTGTTGCCGGTTTAAATAATTCTTTTTCAAAGCGCATTCCTGCTGTGATTTTCAAATTTTGATTTATGGATTTCAATTCTCCGCAAAAGTAGTTTTTTTTGATTGAAGCTGAATATCTTCGGTTTTACTGATTAAATTTTCTTTCTCCGGTAAGCAGCCAAAAATAAAGCGTTAATTCACTAATTTCGCACGTTCGCTTTTAGAACGGAGCTGCAGGAATTTAGTGAAGGTTAGAGAACTGGTAGAAGCCTTTGGCAGGCACAGGCATATTCAGGGGTTTTTATCACAACATAAAAACCCGGGGCGGCATATTGCCCGTTTCGAAGGACTGGCAGGTTCGTCGGTGGCTGTAGCACTGGCTTCGGTTTTTTATCAGTGCGGAAAAAACATGCTGATACTTGTCCCCGAAAATGAAGAAGCCGAATTCCTCCGCAGTGATCTTGAACACCTGCTCTCACCCAACGAGGTGATGTTGCTCAGCGACAGTTTTAAACGGCCTTTCGATGCCGATGAACCCAATCCCGACCAGATTCAGTCGCGCGCCGAAGTGGTTAGCAAACTTCAGCACGCCCTTCATCCATACATCGTGGTTTCAACTCCTGAGGCTATCAGCGAAAAAGTTATCAGTACCGAACGACTCAGGAAAAACACTTTCGACCTCAGACTTGGAGAAAAGCTTGAACTCGAATTTTTATCCGATTTTCTTGACGAGAATGAATTTGAACGCGAGGATTTTGTTTTCGAACCGGGACAATATGCCGTAAGAGGCGGTATCATTGATATATTCAGTTTCAGCAATGACAAGCCATACAGGATAGAACTGGATGGCGATACCATAGAGAGTATACGGACTTTCGAAATTGACTCTCAGTTGTCGGTGTCGCGCATTGGCTTGCTGAGTATAGTCCCGAATATTCAGAGCAGCGGAATTGCAGGCGAAAAAGTTTCGGTGTTCAGGTATTTTGAGGATGATGCAGTTGTGGTACTAAGGCATTTTGAAGATCAGTTTCAGTATCTCATCAAGCAGTGGGAAACACTGAAAGACGAAGGTAAGGAACCCGAAAATACCTGGCTTAGTCCGAAAGAGATCAGGGACATGGTGGCAGGTTTTTCAAAAATCATAGAACTTGGAGCCATGAGCGGGTTCAGGTCTGATACCGAATATAAATTCAATACCGAACCGCAACCCCTGTTTGCCAAGAATATCGAAATGCTGCTTACGCATTTACAGGCCAACGAGCTGAACAATATCATGAATCTTGTATTCAGCGATACCGGCAAACAGATTGAAAGGCTGATCAGTATAATTCAGGACAGACAGAAACAGATTAACATAGTACCGGTGTATCACGGTCTGGCAGAAGGTTTTCTGGAACGCGATCTTAAAATGGCCTGTTATACGGAACACCAGTTATTTGAGCGATATTACCGCTATAAAACACATAAGAAAGGTTATTCAAAGAGCACGGCACTCACACTTAAAGAACTCAGTGAATTGCGCTCCGGCGATTTTGTGACGCATATCGACCACGGTGTCGGAAAATTCCTCGGACTTCAAAAAACCCTGATGAATGGTGTAGTTCAGGAAGCCGTTAAGATTGCATATCGCGACGGCGATCTGCTTTTTGTCAATGTCAACTCACTGCATAAAATATCCAAGTTTACAGGGAAAGACGGATCGGAACCCGGTCTGCACAAATTGGGCAGTGGCGTTTGGGAAAAGCAAAAAGCCAGCACCAAGAAAAAAGTAAAGGATATTGCGCGCGAACTGATAAGTCTGTACGCCAAGCGAAAGACTCAACCCGGGTTTGCCTTCAGTCCCGATTCCTACCTTCAGGTTGAGCTCGAAGCTTCTTTTTTATATGAAGATACGCCCGATCAGGCTAAGGCAACTGATGAGATAAAACGGGATATGGAGAATTCAAAGCCAATGGATCGTTTGCTGTGCGGGGATGTCGGATTCGGAAAAACCGAGGTAGCCATACGCACTGCATTCAAAGCTGTAAGCGACAGTAAACAGGTTGCTGTGCTTGTTCCGACCACCATTCTGGCGCACCAGCATTACCGCACCTTCAGGGAGCGACTCAAAGGTTTGCCGGTCAATGTCGATTATATCAACCGTTTCAAATCGGCAGGGGAACAAAAGAAAACACTGCAAAAACTAAAAGAGGGACAGGTGGATATTCTGATTGGTACCCACAGAATAGTCGGCAAAGATGTCAAATTCAAGGACCTCGGTTTGCTGATCATAGATGAGGAGCAAAAATTCGGAGTAGGCGTTAAAGACAAATTAAAGGAGATCAGAGTCAATGTGGATACACTGACGCTGACAGCCACACCTATACCACGCACACTGCATTTCTCGCTTATGGGTGCGCGCGACCTGTCTGTTATCAATACGCCACCTCCAAACCGTTTTCCTATCAAGACCGAGCTTCACACCTTTAATAAGGAAGTTATTCAGAAAGCGCTTAAACATGAGTTGGGCAGAGGCGGACAGGTATTTTTTGTCCATCACAGAATTAAGGATATAGAAGATTTCAGGCACATGATGGAGCAGCTTGTTCCGGGCATCAGGGTTTGTGTTGCACATGGTCAGATGGAAGGACACGAACTCGAAGATGTCATGGTGAAGTTTATTGAAGGTGATTACGATGTGCTGATTGCAACAACCATTATAGAGGCAGGACTCGATATACCCAATTGCAATACCATCATCATCAACAATGCCCACATGTTCGGATTAAGCGACCTGCACCAGATGCGCGGCAGGGTAGGGAGAAGCAACAGAAAGGCATACTGCTATCTGCTCTCTCCGCCATTGAGTACCCTGACATCGGATGCCAAAAAAAGACTTAGTACAATCGAAGAATACAGTGACCTGGGTGGTGGATTTCACGTGGCCATGCGCGATCTGGATATAAGGGGTGCGGGCAATCTGCTGGGTGGCGAACAAAGCGGATTTATCAGTGAAATCGGTTTTGACACCTATCACAAGATTCTCGATGAAGCGATACGCGAGCTTAAACACGACGAATTTTCGGAGCTTTTTGCCGACCAGGCCGAAAATATCAGCAGCCGCGATTGTCAGGTAGATACCGATCTGGATATGCTGATACCCGATTCGTATGTGCGCAATATGCACGAAAGACTGAGCCTCTATACAGAACTGGGCAAGGTTGAAAACGAAGAGCAACTGACTGTCTTTTCCGAGATGCTGATTGATCGCTTCGGCAGATACCCCAAAGACGTCAGCACACTTTTATCGTCGGTAAGATTAAAATGGATGGGGAAGAGTATGGGCTTCGAAAAAATAGCCCTCGAAAAGAATGTGTTAAAAATTTATTTTCCGTCTGATGAAAAGGCTGCGCTGTACGACAGTCCGGCTTTTCTGAAAATCATGCAATATGTGGCAGCCCACCCCGGAAAATTTGAATTGAAACAAAGCGCCAAAACCATCATTCTGATGATACGTTCGGTGAGAAATATCAGCGAAGCCACACAGATGCTCGAAGACCTTAAAACTTTGTTTTAATGCCTACGTAGCCCTCGTCATACAAAATTCAAACGCCTTAAAATAATTATATTTGCAGCTAATCGAATATGCCGGCTGCTTACGGAAATAAAATACTGATATACGGTTTGACACTTGCCCTTCTGATGTTTCTTCTCAACTGGCTTGAGATTCGTTTTTTATTGTATACACATTCACTTGAAATTATTTTTGGGGCCATTGCCCTTATTTTTACGGCCCTCGGAATTTGGGTTGCATCAAGGCTGATAAAACCACGGACGCTGATAGTAGAAAAAGAAGTCATCATTGAAAAATCACCAGAATTTATTTTCGATCGTATCGCTTTCGAAAAAACCGGTATGAGCGAGCGAGAACTTGAAGTGCTCAGAGAAATGTCTCTGGGCTTGAGCAATCAGGAAATAGCCGATAAACTTCACCTCTCTGTGCCTACCATTAAAACGCATGCTTCAAAAGTTTTTGAAAAACTGGATGTAAAACGCAGAACCCAGGCGGTAGAAAAAGGCAAGTCGTTGAAATTCATACCTTAATACTAAAGTATCATTTTAAAATAAGGTGTATATTCAAACTAAAGTATGATAAAGTCATTGGCGCTTTCTCTCAATTTTGCCTCATTAATATTTAATTTATGAAAAGAATAATTCTGATTTACGGTCTTTTGTCCGGATTGCTTTGCAGTATCTGGATGGCGTTTGCTGTTTTTATTTCAATGGATGACATGATGAACATGGGTATGGTATTTGGTTTTGCCACCATGATACTCGCTTTTTCGTTCATATTTGTTGCCATTGTTAAATACAGGAACAATTACAACGATGGGGTAATTTCTTTCGGAAAGGCATTTAGCATTGGAGCTTTAATAGCCCTCATCGCATCAACCATGTATGTCATTACATGGTTGATTGATTATCATTTTTTTGTGCCCGATTTCTTTGAAAAATATACGGAAGCTTACATCAAAAAATTGCAGGAAGCAGGCAAACCGCAGGTTGAGATTGATGAGGTTTTGAAAAACATGCAGAAAGAAGGGGTCATGTATAAAAACAATGCTTTTTACCGCATCGCTTTTACTTATCTGGAAATCTTACCTGTTGGAATACTTATTTCGCTGATTGCAGCTCTTATTCTTAAACGAAAAAGTCCGAAAGTAATTCAGCAGGGCTGATAGCCGGACATAGTTTACATGTTCCTTCTGTATTGTCCGCCAACCTCGAACAGGGCATTGGTAATCTGACCTAGTGAGCAAACCTTGCAGGCTTCCATTAAGGCCTCAAAAAGATTGTGGTTTTTGATGGCTTCCTCCTGCAGATGTCTCAGTTGTTTATGGCTTACATCAGCATAATGGGTATGCAGATCCTTAAGCATATTGATCTGGTATTGCTTTTCTTCTTCGGTAGCACGTATCACTTCTTTTGGCAAGACAGTGGGCGAACCTTTGCTGCTGAGGAAGGTATTGACACCGATAATCGGAAACTCGCCGGTATGTTTCAGAGTTTCGTAGTAAAGACTTTCTTCCTGAATCTTGCCGCGCTGATACATGGTTTCCATAGCCCCCAGCACACCGCCTCTTTCGGTGATACGGTCGAATTCGCTGAGGACAGCTTCTTCAACCAGGTCGGTTAGCTCTTCTGTTATGAAAGATCCCTGCATCGGGTTTTCGTTTTTGGCAAGTCCGAGTTCCCGGTTAATAATAAGCTGTATGGCCATTGCTCTTCTGACAGATTCTTCTGTCGGAGTAGTGATGGCCTCATCGTATGCATTGGTGTGCAGGCTGTTGCAGTTGTCATAGATGGCATAAAGTGCCTGCAGAGTAGTGCGAATGTCATTGAAATCGATTTCCTGTGCGTGCAAACTTCTGCCGCTGGTCTGAATATGGTATTTCAGCATCTGACTGCGCTCGTCGGCACCGTATTTGTCGCGCATGGCCTTGGCCCAGATTCTGCGTGCCACTCTTCCGATAACAGCATATTCGGGGTCTATACCATTGCTGAAGAAAAAAGAAAGGTTTGGTCCGAAATCATTGATATCCATTCCGCGGCTCAGGTAGTATTCTACATAGGTAAAACCGTTGGCCAGAGTAAATGCAAGTTGTGTTATAGGATTGGCGCCGGCTTCAGCAATGTGGTAACCGCTGATGGAAACGGAATAGAAATTTCTAACTTTATTTTTGATGAAATACTCCTGCACATCGCCCATCAGTCTGAGTGCAAACTCGGTGCTGAAAATGCAGGTATTCTGGGCCTGATCTTCTTTCAGAATATCGGCCTGTACGGTTCCTCTTACCTGAGCAAGTGTATGTGTTTTTATCAGTTTATAGGTGTTGTCGTCGAGCACCTGATCGCCTGTAACTCCCAGCAGCATCAGGCCAAGTCCGTCGTTTCCTTCAGGCAAATCACCCTGATATGAGGGGCGTTTTTGTCCTTTGGCTTTGTAAATGGCATCAATTTTAGCGTTTACTTCTTTCTCCAGGCCGTGTTTGCGTATATACAACTCGCATTCCTGATCTATGGCGGCATTCATGAAAAAGCCAAGCAACATGGGCGCCGGTCCGTTGATGGTCATGGAGACCGAAGTTTTAGGGTCGGCCAAATGAAATCCGCTGTATAATTTTTTGGCATCGTCGAGACAGCAGATACTGACACCCGAATTGCCGATTTTGCCATAAATATCAGGTCTTACATGAGGGTCGTTGCCGTAAAGGGTCACACTGTCAAAAGCGGTTGAAAGCCTTTTGGCCGGCATTCCAAGACTTACATAATGAAATCGGCGGTTGGTTCTTTCGGGTCCGCCTTCGCCGGCAAACATTCTGGTTGGATCTTCACCTTCGCGTTTAAATGGGTAGATTCCGGCAGTGTAAGGGAATTCACCCGGAATATTTTCCTGAAGCTGCCAGCGGAGTCTGTCGCCCCATGCCTTGAATTTGGGCAGCGCAACTTTGGCTACTTTTGTATGACTAAGACTTTCAGTATATGTCTTTATTTTAATTTCCTTGTTTCTTACCTTGAAGATGTAATCCTCGTTCTTATAGCGTTCGGCGAGGGCGTCCCAGTTATTGACAAGGTCTTTATTCTCCGGACTCAGTTTCCTCTCCAGATTAATCAGCTCTTTCTCTATGGCAGAGATCAGGGTCTTATTCGGCATGGGTTTAGAAGACATGGTTTGATTCGCAAAAATAGTGATTTCAGTTGAATCAAATGCGGCCTGCAACGATTCTTTCGTGAGGCGCAATCATCGCTTTTAAGTTTCAAATTTTTTATCAGCACAATTGCGGGCACGATATTTGAAAAGTATTTATTTTAACTAATCAGCCGTCATATTAAATGAAAATTAATATTCTCAAAAATTACGGACAATATTTGAAGATAAAATCGCGTTTAAACCCTATCTTTGCAGACTTATGTTACGCGTAAATACTTCATTATCAGCTATTTTTAGTATTTTATGCTTATTGTCATTCCGTTTCACAGAACCGGTAGTTCCGGGGGCAGATCAACCCACTGAATTACAGGAAAAGAATGAAATCGGACAGGTGTGTGATAACGAGACATTTGAGTATTTTTACACCTCATCTGAACGTTATGGACAATTATGCGACTCTATTTACACCCGTGTCTTTGACGCAGGTAATCGCCCTGCTAAACAGGTGTTTAACTACGCCATGAAGGGTTATGCCAACCTCATGGCTCAGAACATGCTCGCCAAAAAGCATATTCTGGCGTTTATCGACTACTCAATGTCGGCAAACAAGAAGCGTTTTTGGGTTATTGACCTGAAAAATCTCAAAGTGCTCTACCACGAACTGGTTGCACACGGAAGAAATACAGGCGAAGAATTTGCCCGGAAGTTTTCGAATAAGACCAATTCCTTTCAGAGTAGCATTGGATTCTTTGTTACCGGTGAGATTTACAGCGGCAAGCACGAGTTATCTGTGAAGATGAATGGTGTTGAGCGATTATATAATAGCAAAGCATATGACCGCGGTATAGTTATTCACGGAGCTGATTATGTCAACGAAGAATATATCAGAAACAATAAGCGTCTCGGACGCAGTCTTGGTTGTCCGGCCGTTTCCGAATCAGTTATTGCTTCGCTTTCAGAAACTATCAGCAATGGGGCATGTTTGTTCTCTTATTACCCTAATAAAACTTATCTGAGATCATCAAAAATGCTGAATACGGATGTTGTTTATGCCAGTCCGGCGGCAAAACCTGCGGATGATTTATCAGCTTTAAAGCAATAAAAGATTTTCATAGAAAATAAAAAAGGGCGTGATGTTTTCACGCCCTTCTTTTTTTAAAGGATTATTATTCTTTAACTATTTTCAATATTTGGAGTACTTGCCCTGTTGCTGTATCTCTTATGCTGAGGATATATAATCCTGAGTTCAGGTCATTAAGATCAAGAGTACCCTTGTCAGTAATGTTCTGCTGAAGTATTTCGCGACCTTCCGTGTCAGTTACACTGACATTCACAGCAGAAGCAAGGTTATTGATATGAAGGATATCATTTACCGGATTTGGGTAAACAGAAATCAGGGATTTGCCGGTTTCGTTTATACCGCTGGCGGCAGGTTTGCTCATCAGCCAGTTTACTTCTGTAACAGAATCTTCTCCCGGCATGTAGTTATACGTAAGTAAAGGGAAGCCGACCGAGGCATTATCTGTCCAGAAATTGACGGTGTAAGAAGAGTCCGGTGGCTGTACCGGAAATCCGAGCTGGCTGAGAACTGATTGAGGAATATTAATCCAGAAACCCGATGTTTTCATATCGAAGGTTTGGGAATTAATTTCAAGGCTGGTTTGCATAAGCGAAGGATAATTGCCAAGCGGAGTTTTCACTGTACCCCAGCCGTCTATCACACTTTTATTTGTCCGAATGATATTGACACGGATTGAATCTATAAATGGAATAGGTCCGCTGGAGTCGGGGTCAAAGCCAAGTTCAAAGGTTGTTGCCACCATGCTGTTACTTTCGTTGAAAGTGCTGTTATAAGTGGATGGGAAGCCCAGCAATTTGGAATTGTAATCGAAAGCGGATTCGGACGTATCATCGAAAGCATAGAAACCGATGCTCCTTATTTCATTCTGATCTGCTTTGAGATATATGACCTCATTTTCATTTAAATAAGATTTATATGCGAGATTTGCCTGAGGGAAATTCTGG
>CAZRKA010000108.1:0-12193 GCA_964600345.1 uncultured Chitinophaga sp.
CGTCGCCGAATCCCCATGTCCAGGTGCTGCTGTCAGCTTTAAGGTATTTACTCAGGTTGTAGAAATTAACTTTCTCACCTACGCAGTATTGTCTTGGAATCAGGGTATCAAACATCGGTTCAGGACCCGGGATGTAAATTTCTACAGAATCCCAGTCTACACAACCCAGTTCGGTTTCCACTTTCCATCGCACCCAGAATCTGCCGTTCTTGACATAGTCGTGACCGATCTTGGCTGGCAGGTTGGTGAAGAATGAGTTGACAGAATTGATGCTCTTATCGCCCCAGTATACAGTCCATTTTACGATTCTGTCGCAAGGAGCTCCCAGTTCATTGACACATGGATCCATGACAAATGATGAGTCGAAAAGTTCAACGATACCATTACACTGTGGACGAGACTGGTCGAGTCTGAATTTAGCTCTTACAGCAGTTACATATATTTTCTGTGGCAGGGTGTCTTTACAGCCAAAGCTGTCTGAAGCGGCAGTTCTGATCAGGTAAGATTCGCCGGTATCTTTATTGTAGTAAATACTTCCGGTTCCTCCGCCCATTATCAGTGTCTGACCCGGTGCATTGTCAAGTCCGGTGATACTCCATGGGAATCCTCCGAAGATAGTTTTTGGCAATGATGGATCGTCGTCTTTCTGGTTCAAATCATGTCTTGTATAACCTTCTCTGAACACATTACCTGCTTCCAGTATACGGTCTCTCCAGTAGTCTCTTGGGTCAAGCAATCTGAAAGTAATCTCAGGATAAACCTCAAAATACCTGAACTGAGGAGAAGATGTTACCTGTTGTCCGTGACAGAGTATGGTATCGGTGTACTGCATCACGCCGTAGAATCCGACTATGACTTTTTTAGCAGTACCTGTGCTCTTGGTACAGTTTTCAGGTGCGCGGCTTCTGAGACCGAAGTTGGCTACATAGTAACCAGAATACTGCGGAACGAAGCTGTAAGCGTTGTACATCTGACCGTCGTATCCTTTGATTCTGTCGATTGGCAGAAGCGTGGTATCTCTCAGGTGCATGGAGTCTTTTAGATCGGCAACTTTATAGAAGCGGATGAAACGTCCGAATCCTGTTGTATCCAGACATCCTCTTGAACCGGTATAAGGTTTACCAAAGGTACCCACACCGTTCCAGATAAGTTCGCTGATCTGAGCAGGGCTCAATTCGTAGATATCAATTCTGTTGGCTTCGAGTATCACTTTAATGATATCGAAAACCGGAGTGATATCAGCTTCAGTATGCCATTTCAAAACTTTGGCGATACGGAACTCCTGAGAGTCGAGGGTTACGGTTCTTCCGTCGAAGAAACTGCGTTTAACCACTTCGAGACGGTCTTCAAGTTCGGTTGTATCGGTAAGTTTGGTATTGTCGCCTTTCAGTCTTGAGAAACGTTTGTAACGCTCGGAAACTGAAAGCACATAATACTGATTGTAGTATTTTCCAACGTTTGCACCGGTAAGTGACCAAAGCACTTCTTCAACATCCGGAACATAAGTTCTGTTCCATGCAAGAGTAGTCATGCTCAGGGTGTCTTTGCGGCATATTTTGGTAAACTCAGGACCTTCCTGTGGCTTGATGATTCTGAAACGGTTATCAAGTATAGGGAACCTTGCAAATTTCTCGTAGTAAACTGTATCAACACATGATGCAGGGTAGTCGGCACCGCTGGTAGGCCACATTCCGTTACCTACTATCAGACCTACGTTGATGTAGCCTGTAATTGTATCTTTGATATCGTCTACAGTAAACTGTTTAGAATATCTGTTTCCGGGAGGGCCGTTGATCTGGTAACCCGGAACAGGCACCTGATAAGGCGGATTGATTGGAGGAAGACCTCCCATTGAAATACCTCCCGGTGTTAAGTTGGCACCGATGGCAGGTACCCAGGCAGTTTTGTTAAGGGCAGTATCGAAGTTGATCTCAGCCCATGTGCGTATGCAACCGGGTTTAGTATCGCTCAGTACGAAAGTGATACCATAGTTGTCCTGGTCACCACCAAGACAAAGTGTTCCTATTTTTCTTAATTTCTTAGCACTTGGCGGCTGAAGGGCAAGTGATGCAACTGCTTCGTGTTCGCAGGCAAGCGGATGACAGATGTCTTTGTGCTTCAGACGAACATTGAAACATCTTACGGTTGTACCTGCATAGAATTTCTGTCTGTGAGCAGCAGCGTTGATACTGTCGCCGGTAACAAATCCCTGAACGCGTTCTTTCTTGATGACTTTGTGCCATGGCTGTACGAGGTGAAGCGGAATTGTATCCTGAATATACTCCAGCCAAACATTGTACATGGCTTTATCTGTCTTATTCAGAATAACCAGTGTATTTCCGGGCTGTACTGTCAGATATCGCTGACCGACAAACCGGTTAGGCGGCAATCCGTTTTTAAAGTCTATATATACCGTATCACCCGTTTGCAGGTAGAACCTTGTCGCAATGGTCATATCTATCCGCGCCGGACCGGTAACCTGGGTTGGCACCATTACTTTATTCTTAATAGTAGAATAAATACTGGAGTCTTTGGTTCTGTTAGCTAAGAAGTTGTTACCATAGTATAGGAAAGTATCTCTTATGATGGCAACTGAATCGTTAGACCACATCCTTTTCTGGTAGCACAGACCTGAATCTTTATTGTAATCCAGAACACTTTCCGGTGTTAAACCGAAACGGGTCTGATACAGCGAATCCCATGGCGTATACCAGTGCTGAGGCAGTGTATCTTTACTGTATTTACAGTTTTTGCCGACGTTAACACCGTTTTTGGTATCGGTTGTACATTTTTCGCAATAATCGTCGTCAAAATCCCAGAGTCTGATGGTGCACTCGTTTCCTCTTTTCTGAACAGCTCTTTCCAGTTTTGGGAATGGCGGCGGACCATCTACAGACCCTGCTTTTCCATTGATGAAAGCGTGAACCATCGGTTTGTTGAATCCGGGGTACACCCATTCGTGAATGGAAGGATCGAAAGTGGTATTGCTTGGCTGAATTACCTTTGTAGTTTTGAGAATGATGACACTGTCTGTAATCAAATGCAGGGTGTCATCGTCTACCATGTTCTTGTCGTTGTGATAGAACTTTGAAAGGTTATTGAATTTAACAGTATCTTTTATGACACACTGAAATCTGAGTGTATCAATCAGGAAATTCTGTGGTTGCTCGATAACTGATACCGGCCCGATAACCAGAATGGTATCGTATACGGTTCTTCCGCAACCCGGAATCTGGTGAGTGAAAGAGAAGGTTACCTGAAATGGTCCGAGGCTACCGAATTTGTGAGTACCTGTCCATTGTCTGGTGATATTGGCAGGGATAGGAGGCAACTCGTATGTATAAAGCGGGTTGGCTGCCTGAGGGATAGGTCCGTCTTTTAATTTGAAACTGAATGTAGCATCGTTTACACAAAGTGAGTCGTAGTCGGCAATGATAACCGGTTTGATGATCAGGTTGGTTGCAGATGCCTGGAAAGTGAATGTTTCAGTACAACCGAAATTAGTTGTTACGCTCAGTTTGGAAGTAAAGTTACCGCCGTTAGGACCCTGAGATTTGAACCAGTGGCATACACCTCCGGTAACGTTTGCACGCCATAAATTCGGTGTATTTTTATTACCGACATCTACTTTACCATCACCCCAGTCCCAGGTAAATGTGCTGATACTGTCGAGCGGAACGGTTGAGCGGTTGGTAACGCACAACTGTACGCTGTCACAACGCTTGGGCTGCGGTGAAGTAAAATTCAGTCCGAGTGAAGGCTGAACAACTGCCACTGCATCAATTCTTGTTTTGGATATACAGCCGTTGCAGTCAATCACTTCTATGGTCATACCGTAGGTACCACCTGCAGGATCCTGAAAGGAGTGGCAGAAGCTTCTCGGACCATTGCCGTTGAAAGTATACTTGACACCATCGTCGAAAACGATGGTAGTACTGCAAACAGTTCCGTTAGGGTCGCCTGATTTACTGCTGTCGGTAAAGCAAAAACTGTTGTTGGCAAAACACTGGGTCTTGTTCACAATACGTTTTACATTGATAATGGGCTTTGGCTTGACATCGATGTTCAGGGTCGCCGTACACTGCGCGTTGTTGGAGAGCGTCAGAATTACTTTGATTGCCTTTGTACCGGGTGTTGCAAAAGCGAATGTGGGATCGCACAATGTAGTATTGCTTCCCTCGCTGTTGAAGTCCCAGTTGAAATTGCTTGAACCCAGCGTATTACAACTGAAGAGAATGGGCTCACCCACACAGGCAGGTCCCGAAGTTGTAATAAAACACTGTGCATCGGCAATCGAATACGTCAAAAGCATCGAGAGCAGCAGCCCCCATGCCTTTGTAACACGGATTATTTTTTGCTTGATATTCATATTTATTTGAGATTGCATATTAAAGTCAATTTTTAAAATTTCCAAATTTTTATCTGAGTATGGTTAGTCTTGTGTAGATAGGCTCTGCTTCGGGTTTGGCCCTGAATTTATAGATCACCTTAACGATGTAGCTTCCGGCGGGTGCGGGGTCGCCATTAGGCATATTGCAGTTCCATCCCTGGTACTTGTTTTTGGTTCTGAAAAGTATCTCATTGCTCGTTGGATCGTAGATGATGATCTCCACTCTTTCCTCGTTGACAATGCGAATAAGGTAAGTATCATTACTACCGTCACCGTTCGGAGTCACTGTATTGGGAACAAGTATTTCGGAACTGTCTCTGCCGGCAGGTTTTGGAGTTGCGAATTCAGGCTCGGGTCCGGGATCTTTTTCCGGTTCATAATAATCTGTTATCGGATCTTCTGATCTGACCACGTTTTCGTCCGGATCCTGTGTTTTATCAGGCATGATTTTTACCGGTGTGTAATTGCCGTTATTGTCAGACGGGATGGTGAATTTCAATCCACCGCCACTGTATGGCGACTGGTACTGATTTTGAGAAAGTGGTTTGGTATTGTTCGGTTCTGTTTTTGCATCAGACTGCGAAGGAGTCTGTAACTCTTCTGTACCTGTTACCTGTACTTCATCCGCAGGGGTTTTACTGTCTTCGGTTATCACTTCCTGGACGCCTGTGTTTTTTCCGCCAGTATCCTGAACAGATTTCTTATCATTTTGCAGCTGATATACACCTACTGTAATGGCGGAGGCAATTACTACCGAAACGGCAGCTTTCATCCAGACGGCAATTTTACCGGCCGAGGCAGCTGTAGTAATTGCTGAAGTACCGCTTACCGAAGAAGCGATGCCTTCCCATACACCCGGCGGTACTGGCGACGAAGCGTTTCCGAGCTCTTCGCGGAAGAGTCCGTCAAATAATTGTTCGTTCGTGTTTGTTTCTTTCACTTTAAATTTTCTTTTAATACCAACTCCTGAAGATGCAATCTGGCCTTATGCAATTGACTTTTACTCGTGTTCTCACTGATATTCAGCAATTTTGATATCTCATCGTGCGTGTAACCTTCAATGGCGAAAAGGTTGAAAACCGTTTTGTAACCCTTGGGCAAACGGTTGACAAGTTTCATCAGATCGGCTGCTTTCAAAAGTGAGATCGTCTGGCTGTCGATGGACTGTTCCGGAACTGAGTCTATACTATCTACAATGTTCTGTTTCTGGTTGCGGCGGTAAAATTCAATACTGGTATTGATAAAAATACGCTTCACCCAGCCTTCGAAAGAGCCTTTGTGCTCAAACCTTGTAAGATTGTTAAAGACTTTGATGAAACTTTCCTGTAAAATATCCTTGGCTTCATCTTCGTCCTGTGCATAACGCAGACAGACCGAATACATCTTTGGAGCTAATAAGTCAAATAACTGTTTTTGGGCTTTTGGCTGATTATCAATACATTGAGCTAAAATAATACTTATTTTATCTGTATGATTCTCTGCCATTTACACCTTAAATTACTATTCAATTTACTCTTAGAAGAAATATCAGCCTCCCGGGTTGCCCGGCTTGTAAAAAAATTATGCTTTTTCTTCGGGCATAATCTTTCCGATGCGGTAGCGGTCTTCGAGGGCTTTAAAAGTTGATTCGGAATAATACCCCACACTTTCAACCGCTTCGATGATCTCTTCCTGATTCAGACCTTTGGAAGGGCGGCGGTAGCGAACTGCCAGCATATTCTGTTCGCGGTTAATGGTATACGAGGTATAAAACATATTGAGATTGTTGTGAAGCAGCTCTTCGTACAACTGCTCCTGACCGGTTTCGGGGAGATAACACACCGGCGATATGACCTGAAATGCAAAAACAGGTTCGTCGGTTTCAAAATACAGCCATGCATTTTCCTTTTCTACTTCCCAGAGATCAATGTATATCTCCGTATCGCCGTTGTAAATGATCCACTGTCCGGGTTCAGCACCTCTGGTTTCCAAAGGGTTAAGTCCCAGAAAAGCGAAGGTAGATTCTATCAGTTGTGCACTGGCTTCAAAGTCCATCTCGTTTTTTATTTTGAATCGGCAAAAGTAATGAATTTGTTTGAGGAAGAGAGAAGAAAGAGAAAAGACCGGAGAAGAAAGACCAGAGACTGGAGATTAAAGATTTGAGCACGCCCCGTGTCGTTCCGCCCGGGCAGATGAGATATGGGGATGAAAGCTTGCCCTGAATGCGGAGCGACGAAGGAGCCTCTGATTAAGGGACTAGAGAGTAGAGATTAGAGATTTGTCAATTAGCCAATTTACCAGTTTACCGATTCAGCAATTAACCAGGTTATCAATAATCTCATTTTCCCTTCAATTCAATTGCAGTTTACCCCATTTTCATCTATTTTTGCAGCCTAATTGTATAAAAATGTCAGTATTAGTAGGAAAAGACTCTAAAGTAATCGTACAGGGATTTACAGGTAAGGAAGGTACATTTCACGCAACTCAAATGCTGGAATACGGCACTAATGTGGTAGGTGGTGTAACTCCGGGAAAAGGCGGAACAAATCACCCTGAGCTCGGTAAGCCAATATTCAACACAGTGCAGGAAGCTGTAAAAGCGACCGGTGCCAATGTGAGTATCATTTTCGTTCCACCTGCATTTGCCGCTGATGCCATTCTTGAATCTGCAGATGCGGGAATAGCTGTTATTGTATGTATTACTGAAGGCATACCTACCAAAGACATGGTGAAGGTTAAAGAATATCTGAAATCAAAATCCTGTACTTTAATAGGACCGAACTGTCCGGGGGTAATGACACCGGGTGGAGCCAAAGTTGGTATCATGCCGGGGTTCATTTTCAAACCGGGAAGAATCGGTATCGTTTCCAAATCGGGTACACTGACTTACGAGGCTGTTGACCAGATTACCAAAGCCGGGCTCGGACAGAGCACAGCCATTGGTATCGGAGGTGATCCGATAATCGGAACCAGCACCAAAGAAGCCGTCGAAATGCTGATGAATGATCCTGATACCGACGGTATCATCATGATAGGTGAAATCGGCGGTGGTATGGAAGCCGAAGCAGCAAGATGGATAAAAGCAAACGGCACCAAACCTGTGGTTGGATTTATTGCAGGACAAACCGCTCCGGCCGGACGCCGTATGGGTCATGCCGGTGCAATAGTCGGTGGTAAAGACGATACAGCTGCGGCCAAAATGGCCATCATGCGCGAATGCGGCATACATGTGGTTGAATCGCCTGCCGAAATCGGTGCAAAAATGCTTGAAGTTCTCGGCGCGAAAGCGAAGGGGAACTGAGAGAGAAATGATGTGGGGATGAGATGATGAGTCGATGAGGGAAGAAAGATGACTATGGACTAATGACTATTGATTAAAGACTAAAGATCAGTGACGATTTACAATTCATAACAATCACTAAAATACCCCCTAACCCCTGAACACTAATCCCTGACCACTGACCACTAATCACTGACCACTAACCACTAATCCCTGACCACTAACCCCTAACCCCTATCCCCTATCCCCTCATGTTGACAGAAACACGCTCAGATTATTTCATAGAACTGGAAGAAAGGTACAATGCCCACAACTACCACCCTATTCCGGTTGTGCTTGAAAAAGGCCGTGGTGTATTTGTATGGGACGTTGAAGGAAAACGTTATTACGATTGTCTGTCTGCCTATAGTGCAGTTAATCAGGGTCACTGTCATCCCCGGATCATAAAAGCCTTAAACGATCAGGCGGGCAAAATCACTTTGACATCCAGGGCCTTTCTCAATAATCTGCTGGGTGAATACGCTGAATTTATATGCAGGTATTTCGGATATGATAAAGTATTGCCTATGAATACCGGTGTTGAAGGCGGCGAAACAGCATTAAAGCTTTGTCGCAAGTGGGCATACGAAGTGAAGGGTATTCAGAACAACAGCGCTAAAATTCTTTTTGCCGAAAACAATTTCTGGGGACGCACCATAGCTGCTGTCAGCTCGAGTACTGATCCGAAAAGCTTTACACATTTCGGTCCGTTTACTCCCGGATTCGAAATAATACCTTATAACGATATCAACGCCCTCAAACTTGCCCTGCAAGATAAAAATGTGGCGGGCTTTATGTTCGAACCCATACAGGGTGAGGCAGGCGTTATAGTTCCGGATGAAGGTTATCTGAAAGCTGTCAGACAACTGTGCACGGAGCACAATGTCCTTATGATAGCCGATGAGGTTCAGACCGGCATAGCACGCACAGGTAAATTACTTGCCTGCGACCACGAAAATGTAAAGCCTGATATTCTGATTCTGGGCAAAGCATTAAGCGGTGGTGTTCTGCCTGTTTCGGCAGTGCTTTGCAGCGACGAGATTATGATGACGCTCAAACCTGGCGAACACGGAAGTACTTTCGGCGGAAATCCGCTTGCCTGTGCTGTTGCCATGGAAGCCCTGAAAGTGGTGAGTGATGAAAATCTGGCAGACAATGCGCAAAAAATGGGAGAACTGTTCAGACAGAGACTAGCCGGTATTAAGAGTAATCATATTGAAACAGTAAGAGGTAAAGGCTTGCTAAATGCAGTAGTCATTAAACCATACGGCAACGGCAAAACAGCTTACGACATTTGTCTGGCTATGAAAGACAATGGCTTGCTTGCCAAACAAACCCACGATCACATTATCCGTTTCGCACCGCCGCTTTGCATTGATGAAGTTCAGGTTAACGAATGCTGCGACATCATCGAACGCACCATTCTTTCGGAAACAAACGAAGGGTAAATATCAAAGCAAACTGGCTTTGAAGGCAGTTATCTTTTAAGTTTAAAATCAGTAGAAAAATTTATCAGCGTAGGAGTAAGACCTGGCCAAAGGCATTGCTCTTTTTGATGTAAGGACCATTGACGGTCGTATAGAAAAGCTTCCAGATATATAGTCCTTCCTGCACCAACTCGCCCTTGTAGGTTCCATCCCATCCCACATTTGTCTCGTCTGTTTCGAAGACCAGTTCTCCCCAGCGATTGTAAATCTGAAACAGTTTAACCGTGATATTTCTGCCCTTTGGCATAAAGACATTGTTCACCAAATCGTTGCCCGGTGAAAACGCATTAGCCATAAACAGGTCGCAATAATCTGTCTGATAAAACAGGAATATGGAATCCTGAACCGTTCCGCATGGATTGGTTACCGTAACCTGATACTTACCCGGCTTGAATGCATATAAAGTGCTGTCGGTACTACCGGTATTCCACAAATAAGTGGATTTAGGATAAGCGGCGTTAAGCCATAATCCTCCACCCTTACACAAAATGGTGTCACCTCCTATATCAATCTTTGGTGGTGTACTGAAAGTGACTGTGACAGAATCGGAAGCATCACATTTATCCAGGGTTACCGTGACAATATATTTACCTGTACTTGTCACATTGATGGAAGGTGTAGTATCTCCGGTATTCCACAAATGTGTACCCGGACTGTTTTCATAAAGTGTAAAGTTAAGTGCCGAACAGATGGCAGTATCCTTTCCCAGTTCAGGATCAGGTGTTTCTGCAATTCTGAAATTTTTAGAAGTGGTATCACTGCAATACAAATCCTTCACAATGTAGGTAAGCGTGTGATTACCCACAATATTCGGAACAAGATTATTACCGTTTACCGGATAGCCTGAAAAAGTTCCATCGCTTACCTCGGGTTGAAGAATGTCAGCCACATTGCTTTCGCAATAAAAAGTATCGAGTCCGTTGAATTTGCTGTTGAGGTCGGGTAATACGCGCAGATCCAGCGTGTCGCGGCCCTTACAACCGGTATTTGCAAATGCGACGTGGATGACCTGGTACTTACCGGTGTCGGCATAAACGTGTGAAACAGATTTCTGGTCACTTGAGTCATCATCGCCGAAAAACCATTTGTAATAAATCAGCGAATTATCCGGGTTGTCAAACTCAAAACCGTTGTGTTTGAGGCACTGGAAAGTATCATTGATTACAATATTGCCTACAGGACTGGGCAGAACAGTAAGCTGAAATGACAAAGTGTCTTTGCATGCCGTTGGCTGGGTATAACTGGTACTTGTAAGTTCGAGCTGTACATTAAAAGTACCGCTAACCTTGTAACGCTTTTTCATTTTCGGGAAAGTAGACGAATCATTGTCGCCATACCACCACCTGTATGTAGTGCCCGAGGGGAAAAACTGAATCAGGGGTTGTGACTGTACCTCGAAATAATTGTCGTCGAGACATTGTGTGTCTTCAAAAAGCAGATTATCGATATAAGCTGTTTTCTTCTGGAATATCTTGACGTTTTTGGTAAAGGTAGTCGGACAACCGGTGATTGATGTTATAGGTGATATTACCACTGATCGGAAACCCGCCTGGGAAAACTTATGTGTAACAGGTGACTGTGTAGAGGTTGCATCGCCAAAATTGAAAATGTAAGTAACGCCGGGTATGGTAGAAGTAGATGTATTTGTAAATTCGAATTTGTTGGTCATCTGACAGCTGTCGAGGACCTTGATGGTAAAATCGAGACGTATATCGTAGGTGGTTACACTGATGGAAGGTGCACCTGTTGTCAGGTATTCGGTGCTGCTGCCATTGTTATCGTGTTCGTATATAACAAAATAATAAGTTTTACCGGGTTGAAGATTGGTCACAGTGACGAAATTGGTACCGCTGGCATTATAGACAATAAAATTGCCGTCGCCGGTATTGGCGTATTCTACCGAACCGCCGAAGCTCGGGTCGGCACTGTATACCTGACCGTCTACCGGTGTATATGTAGGAAGTGAACCTTCTTTGACGACTATCATTCGCATGGCACCGTCACCGGAAGTCCAGTTAATTTTAACTGAATTGCAGTTTAAATTATTGTAGTTGAGGGAAGAAGAATGCGTAGAAGGTCGCGAAGCTAACATATTGAAAGCCAACAGACATACGAACCCGAATAAAAGGGAGCCCTTTTTCAAAATAGAAAGCTATTGATCAATTTTCCAATCAATAGACAAATATAAATAAAAAACGTTGCCTGTGCTATGAAATTTTTATTTTTTCATCAGGCAGCATGTCCAGATTTTTATATTTCATTAATATGCGGGCAGTAGTGATAATATCCTTTTTACAATAGCGTGTAATCCGCTCGAGGTCTTTTTGCTGCCAGTAGGTGTGACCTACCAGACTGCCGTCAATATCATCCTTTGGTGAAGGTATGCCAAAGCATTTTGCCAGTACATTTAGAGAGGTGTAATTTTTATAGTCCCCGAATTTCCACAATTCCATCGTATCGAGGTGCTTTACATCCCAGGGTTTTTTACCGGCAATATCCAGAATTTTCGGGATCCCGATGCCGTTGATCAGCATTCGTCTGCAGATATATGGAAAATCGAATTCCTTGCCGTTATGTGCAAGCAGATAGTGTTTATCCTGATTGAAATGCACATTCAGCAGTTCGGCAAATTCGAGGAGTATTTCTTTTTCGTTGTGTCCTGAAATGGCTTTAACCTTGAGATTGACTTCATGGTCGATATAATGAAAAATCCCAAGCCCGATGCAGACTATTTTTCCAAACTCGGCATAGATAGCTGCCCTGTCGTATACCAGAGAAGCGTTAATCTCCGGGTTGCTAAGTGCTCCGGCTTTTTTGGTCCACAGCTCCTGCCATTCTTCATCAAGGTCGGCAAAAGCAGCCTGCTGCGACACAGTTTCAATGTCCAGAACCAGCAAGTCCTGTAAAGGTATATGCTCTAACATCTTAGTTTTTTTATCTTTATTACCAATCACCGCCGGCACCGCCGCCGCCAAAACCACCGCCGCCGAAACCACCAAAGCCACCGCCACCTCCGCC
>CAZRKA010000109.1:0-12153 GCA_964600345.1 uncultured Chitinophaga sp.
GGATTATAGACATGAGTCTGGACAATGGCCTTGGAGCCGTAACTGTTAAAGAACAACCATTGATTAATAATGTTGGAGAAGGTTTTGGAATTACAAAGCATGCCAACGGTAAAGATATTTGGGTAGCTGCAATGACTTACCCTAATGGTAATTTTAATTGTGTACGAACTACCAATGGTCAATTTAATACCGCTCCGCTTATTCAGACTCAATTAAAAGCGGATGTAAATTCGAGCAGATTTCACAATAATAAATTTTCACCCAACTCAAAGATTTTCTGCGGATATATGATTTCACAATATCAGGGAAATGGGAGAACGGCTATTACTAATGTATTTCAATTTGACAATAATTCAGGATTGCTTTCTAATAAAATCTCAATCAACTTTGGTGATAGCAGTTACGTGTCTTGTGTTGAATTTTCATCAGATTCCAGATTTTTATATGTTATATCACGTAAGGAACCTGTTTCGTCTTATCAAACCAGTTACAAAATAGAACAATTTGATTTATTAGTATGGGATTCAACGACAATTGACAGGTCCCGGGTAATAATATGCCAAGGTAAATGGTTTTCAGGCATGCAATTAGGTCCCGATTTTAAAATCTATTGTTTTGATTTATTAAAGTCTTCGGTTTCTGTCATCAATAAACCAGAATTGAAAGGATTGAATTGCGATTTTAAGCAAAACCAGATTGACTTGGAAGGCAGAATAAATGCCACATGTCCTTATTATCCTACGTTTAATTATAGCAGAAAAATCAATTTAGGACAGGATACTTTTTTATGTAAAAATGATTCATTATTGCTCGAAGTTATTCCAGGACAAGAAGGTAGAATTCAATGGAGCACCGGCGATACTACCCCGTATATATATGTAAGTAAACCCGGTTTATACAGTGTAAACTGTATCCATTTGGGTGACACGCTTTTCAGTGATAGTATAATTGTCAGATATGGTGAAAAGTATAAAGTATATATTGGCAATGACACAGCGTTTTGTGGTCAGTTCGCACATATACTTGATGCAGGTAAAAACTTCAGGAAATACAACTGGAACACCGGTGATTCGACTGCCAGTATCACAATCAACGAAGCAGGAATTTATTCGGTACTGGTTAAAGATTCGAATTCGTGCCCATTAGGAGATACCATTAACATTGATGCTGTTAAGAAGCCAAATATCAAACTCCATTTTGATTCCGTGGATTGTAAATGGGTTTATTTGTCTGTAGAGAAAGAAAAAAGCCTAAACTATATATGGAGTAATGGAGATACCGGAAAATCTATTTCGGTAGACAAAATAGGCATATATTCAGTGACAGTTTCGCATAGGTTCTGTAGCATAAGTGATAGCATTTCGGTTAATACTCTCCCTATGCCGGGCTTTTACCTCGGAGCCGACACAACATTGTGCCGTGGTAAGTTGTGGCTGAAAACAGAAGAAAAAGGCAGGTATCAATGGAATACAGGAGATACTACTAATTCAATAATGGTTCATGAACCGGGTGTTTACTGGTTAAGTATAAAAAGGAACGGATGCGAGTTTAAAGATAGTATAACAATAGATTCCTGCTTAGAAATGATCTGGTATATTCCAAATGCATTTAGTCCTGACTTTAATCTGACAAATGAGGTATTTAAGGTCTATGGTACAGGTATTCAATGGATCGAAATGGAAATTTTCAATAGATGGGGTGAAAAAATTTACTATGAAAAAGGAACTTCCCCATCATGGGATGGTACTTATAAGGGAGAAATGTGCAGTGAGGGTATTTATCTGTATTTAGTTCGGCTGAAAGGCGAAAAAAATGGTCAGATAAAATATTTAAATGGTACATTTACTTTGTTACGATAATATAATTTCCTATCTACCAAGACCAGAGCATAACAAAGTTAAGTTAGATATAAAAGATTCAATTTTATTAAAGAATTGCAATACTATTACAAGCTTGTCATCGTCAAATGAAAAAATTATGTTCCCTCTTTATAACATTAAATTTTCTTTTCGGCAGTTCATAATAAAAAAGTATACATTTGATGTGCAATTGAACCCATGACTTACTTCAAAATATTTTCTATCCTGGTAGTCCTCTCTCTGTCTTGCAAAAAAGAAGTGCATCCATTCAAACAGTTTGAAGGCAAATGGAAGCCGGTTTCTTTTACGCATTATTCAGGTGTCAAAACCTTTCCGGCAGATAATAAAATCTCTGTTTCGCCTGATGCCAAAACCATTAGCTATACCCTGCTGACAAACAAAGATTCGATGATTTTTAAAACTACGACTTACCAGCTCAGGTATAACATCAATACTTATCTGCAGGATTATGCTGTTTTGGTGATAGATGAAAAATATGAGGGACTGGACAGCAACGGCAGGGTGATTCTTGCAATAAACAACTACAATACCGTAAATCTTATCGAAGGACAGTCGTATTACGGTTATCCTGAAAGCAATAAGAACGTTTTGAAAGACAGGATAAAAACCTACGATTACAGCACCATGGGCATGCGATACGAAATAAAAGGCAGCGAACTGCAACGACTGGAATAAGTTAAACTCAAACTTTAGCAGCCCCCCGGCTGTAGGGATGAAACAAAGGCAGAGAAGTAAGTATTGACACTATGTTACAAGCATTGGGAAAATAATTTTTGAAACACAGGTCACGAAATTATATAAATTAGCGTCTAACAAGAAAATCAAGCTTTATGAATACCAATCTTAGGGTCATGTCCATTCGTTTGCTAATGACATGCCTGATGACAATGGCAATTGCATCCTCTACCGAAGCCAAATGCCCGTATAGTCCCGTTACCTTCTACGCCAGTTATGTGGACAGCGGCTTCCTTTTCTACAACACCGGTAAAGTTGATCTGCCGGTTAAGTTTGATTTCGGCGATGGCCAGTCTTTTTACGGGGTTAAACCTCAGAACGGCATCTTTCACAAATACGCCAAAAATGGAAGTTATACCGTCACGATGTACTACTACGACAGTATTCAGTACTGCCGCGATACCGCAGTTCAGCAGGTCTGTTTCTTTAAACTGAAAGACAGCATTGTGTTCCGTAAATCTAATGATACGCTCTATACCGCCGCACCTTGTCATGTCAATGCTTTTTACCGCTGGTCATACGGCGATAACACCTACGGCAAAAACTGTCAGAGCTGGCATGTTTACCAGAAATCAGGTTTTTATTACCCACAGCTGCTTCTGGTGATCGATACTTTAAGTTCATGCTACTACAATTACAACTACAAAGCCTCGTTCATGGATTTTTCTAAATGCGGTTTCATTGCCGATTTCTACAACGAAAAATACATGGGCATGCAACCCCTGCGCTTAAAGGCCATTGTAGGTACGGGCCCTTTTCTGGATCCCAAAAAGAAACAAAGCGGACGTGAAACCTGGTACTGGGGCGATAACAGTTCTTCTAATGATAACGGAATAATGCAAGACAAAGATACCCATTTTTATGCCAGAGGAGGTACTTATAATGTCTGCCATGTCTATGAAGATTCGGCACAGTGTAAGGATTCTGTCTGCAAGGCAGTTGAAGTCGACTCCTGTAATGCCTATACCCAATTCACCTATACGGTTAACGGCAGGGAACTCAGTTTTAATTTCAAAGTAGCCGGCAATTATTCCTGGTATGCGGATGGCAAAAAAATCACATTAAGCAACGGCAAATATACCTTTGCCTCCAATGGCACCTATACCATCTGCCTGAAATCGACGGGAATGGACAACTGCGTGGCTGAAGCCTGCAGTACGGTTACGGTATTCAGTTGCGACCGCCTTTCCGCAAACAATATACGCTGGACTTATCAAAACAATGACTGCACTAATTTGAAGTTCAGAAATACCAATACCAATTACCAGATATTTAACTGGGATTTCGGTGATAACAGCACGGGTTCGACAGACAGGGAACCGGTACATACATACGCCAGAGACAGCGTCTACACCGTCAAATTAAGTGCGATTGATACGGTATACAATTGCAAAGACTCTATTGTATTCTATGTGATAATTAACTGTTGCAATATTCAGGATTCACTGAAACTGAGCAAAACCTCGGCCGGCACTGCCGTGCTGGAGAATTACTCCTACATACGCAAACCCAGAGGACCTGTACACAGTCATAAGTGGATTTTTGACTGGTCGACCGTATCCACAGATGCATTCCCAACACATACTTACTATTCGAAAGGCTATAAACACATTATTTACATTGCATACGATACTATCAGGGATTGCAATGACAGCTTTTACATCAGCCTTCGTATAGATTCGACAGACAATACACCATTTCAGCTTTATGTCAGCAATACCAGCAGTCTGCACAATCTTAACATGCTGCAGTCGCTGGATGTCTATCCAAATCCTGTTCAGGGTACTTTGTTTATCAGCGGTCTGGATAATGCTGAGATTTCAGGAATATCCTTCTACAACCTGATGGGTCAGGAAACTAAAATGGTGTGGAAGATGGAAAATGGCATTTGCCTTCTTTATCTGCCCGACTCCATGAATCCGGGTATTTATATACTCCGCATCCAGACAGGACAAGGCATATATGGCGGCAAAATTGTGAAGGAATAAGACATTTAAAATATCCTATTCTGATTTTATTATCATTTCCTTCAGCATAACTTTGTTTCCGTCTTTCGCAATGGTGATTAGGTAAAGGTAAAATTGTATACTTTTGATGTGCATTTGAACCCATGACTTACTTCAAAATATTTTCTATCTTGGTAGTCCTCTCTCTGTCTTGCAAAAAAGAAGAACATCCTTTCAAACAGTTTGAAGGCAAATGGAAGCCGGTTTCTTTTGCGCATTATTCGGGTGTCAAAACCTTTCCGGCAGATAATAGAATCTCTGTTTCGCCTGATGCCAAAACCATTAGCTATACCCTGCTGACAAACAAAGATTCGATGATTTTTAAAACTACGACTTACCAGCTCAGGTATAACATCAATACTTATCTGCAGGATTATGCTGTTTTGGTGATAGATGAAAAATATGAGGGACTGGACAGCAACGGCAGGGTGATTCTTGCAATAAACAACTACAATACCGTAAATCTAATCGAAGGACAGTCGTATTACGGTTATCCTGAAAGCAATAAGAACATTCAGAAAGACAGGATAAAAACCTACGATTACAGCACCATGGGGTTTAACTATGAAATCGAAAGCAGCGAACTTGTGCGACTGGAGTAAGTTCGGTTTTGATGTATAAATAATTTTAATCCGGCTCAATGATGCACAATTGTTTGATTATACATCTGAAATTCATGATTTAAATCAAGTATATCAGTACAATTTAAATCCGGTACTCTATTTCTGCATTTTGTCTTATTATTGATGGAATAAATCAAAATGTCATTGAATCATGGGAACCGAGAAAAGAAAACCGAACAGACTATTGCGATTCTGGAAATTGCTGGGACCGGGACTGGTGACCGGCGCCAGTGATGATGACCCTTCAGGTATTGCAACATATTCGCAAGCAGGTGCGGCTTATGGACTTACAACACTCTGGACATCTATCGTTGCATTTCCATTGATGGCTTATATTCAGCAAATGTGCGCAAAAATCGGACTGGTTACAAGTCAGGGACTGACAGGTACCCTGAAGAAACACTATCCAAGACCCATTTTGTACCTCATGCTATTATTCAGTTTTCCTGCAATAGTAATGAATATTGGGGCAGATATTGCAGGCATGGGTGCTGTGGGAAATCTCTTGTTTCCATCTGTTGATGCTTCATTTTTTAGTGTTTTCTTTACTATTTTTCTTTTAGGCCTGATTATTTATTTGCCTTACCAAAAAATTGCTAAATTTCTTAAATATATGTGTATTGTATTGTTGGTGTATTTAATTGTACCATTTTTATATGAGCAAAATCCCGCCGAAATTCTGGAATCAACATTTATTCCCACCATTAATTTTGACAAGAAATTTCTGGCCATACTGGTAGGAATATTCGGTACAACCATTTCTCCATATCTTTTTTTCTGGCAGGCGTCAGTGGAGGTGGAAGAAATGAAACATAAAAAGAAACACTTAATTGTGAATAAACGGATTATTCAAAATATGGAAAAGGATGTTGACTTCGGAATGGTTTTTTCAGGGTTAGTAATGTATTTTATTATTTTAACTACCGGCACTGTTTTATTTAAGGAAGGAATTCACCAAATCGATACAGTTGAACAGGCTGCTTTAGCTCTGAAGCCTCTAGCCGGTGATTTGGCATATTTGCTATTTGCAGTTGGCGTTATTGGTACCGGACTTATTGCCATCCCTGTTCTGAGTGGAGCACTTTCATATATCTTTACAGAAACATTTGGCTGGGAACAGGGACTTGACAAAAAATTCCATGAGGCTAAAGGATTTTATGTCATTATTGCCATTTCACTGATATTGGGATTATCTTTAAATTATCTGGGGATTTCTCCGATTAAAGCTCTGATTTACACTGCTATCCTTTATGGAATAACAGCGCCGGTATTAATTGCCATCATTCTCCATATTTCCAACAATAAAAAAAAAAATGGGGGAAAATGTAAATAACCTAAGGGCAAACATATTTGGCATTACAGCACTATTAATTATGACTATTGCTGCCGGATTATTACTTTATTTTCAATTTACAGAATAATCCAATCATTTAGCTTTTCCCTTTTCTTTACTCAATAAAATATTAGTGGAGTGATTACTGCTACAAATACTTAAACACTTGTTAACCCTCCACTGATAACAGTTTCCAATACTCACCTATGCTCAGAATCAATACGGGTTGAAATGGCTGAATAAATCAGACCAACAACTACTACTCATATTATTGACAATACAACTTACAAATGAATAAAGGATGACCGAAATAAAGTTTTACTGAAATCAGAACCATCAGTCTATCTTTTTCTTGTTATAGCTTATTACAATATCACTCCAGCCAATGTAGAAACTTAGAAAAACACATACAAAAACAACTCCTTCAGGAACGTTTAAATCATATCATCTTAATCACATTGCCTTTTTACCACCTCCAAATAAAAAAAATCATTTTTATACTATTCCATGTCACACATCCTCCATGTTTGCGTCAAAAGAGTATAAGTTTAACTTAAAATGCAGCATTTAAGCTGTATCCAATGTCAAAGAGAATAAATACATCTAAAAACAAGTAATATGAAAAAACTGCTCCCCACGATTGCCCTGCTCCTGATGGCTTTAAACGCCGATGCCCAATGCTATCCCGTTTTCAGGGACATGGCCAGACAGCCTCAGTTCCATACCAGCGAAGCAATAGACCGCAATTTCCCTTATTTCTACAGGTATTCTTACGATACTTATAAAAATACAGATTCGTCTTATGTACTCTACAGTTATTTCGACGGCAGCAACTGGAACAAGATTGGTCCGCATGTGATACGGGGCTATTCGATGCGGCTTTTAAAATGGGGCAACCGGATACTTGGCTTTGGTACCGTATACAGGATTAATGGTATGAATGCTCCTGCAGGCAAGTACTTTGCTGTGCTCGAATACAAGGCTGGCCGCTGGGATTCGATACCGGGCTGTACAGTTGATTCGGGTGTATTTACTCAAGTCTGTGCCAATGCACAATCATTGTTTGTTCTTTACCCAAACAAACAGGTACCGGGAAAAGGGTCAGTCTTTCAATACGATACCAATACCAGTAAATTTGTAAAGATTATAGACTACGAAAGCTATAACTACAATCGCTTATCACTTATGGCCGGCACCAATAGGATGCTGCTGTCCAATGTCAACAAGGTAAACGGACTTGCGACAAAAGGATTTGCCTATATAGAGAACGACACGGTAAAACTGAATACCGGAGGTGGTTTCGATGAATGGCAGAATTATGCCATCGACAAGGTTACAGACCACATATATTCTATGAAACTGCAATCGGATCCGGTGGTTTACGAATTTGGCACTTCGGTCATGCCTCCCAGAAATACTAAATTAAAAATCAATTCTGCCTACGATCCACTGCATGTCAGTAACGGTATCCTGATCTGGATGTCGTTTGTTGCCGGAAATGCCTACGATAAATACCACAATATCCTTTGTCCGGGAGACAGTATATGGAAGCAGATCATGTCGCTCAGAAGTTCGGGTGTTTCGCTTACCAATCCCTATGCAGCTGTCAACGGCATCTATAGCTACCGTAATTTCAACAACAATTCAAAAGCGGTCAGGCTGGATAATGGTGTTTTGCTTAAGGGCACAGCATATATTGACCTCGATTCGAATTGCAACCCGGACAGTGGCGAGCACCGCCTGAAGAATTATGTCGTTTACGGGCAGTCTGAAGATTTCCTGACATCGACACAGACAGACGACAGCGGTCGCTACGAACTGTATGTGCTGGAAGACACTGTGAAAGTACACGGCGCCGGCAAACTTCCGGCTTGTGCAGGCACAAATCAGATCATTGCTCAGACAGGCGTAAGCAATGTCAGGCATGTACCTGTCATGGATCCGGGCGGGTACGATGTTAAACTGAAATTGCTCAGCCAGAAAAGAGTGCGTTGGAATACAAAAGAATTTTATGGCCTACTGATTGAAAACAACGGCTATCCTCTCGATTCGGTAGATCTGAATGTGGTACTGGATCCGCGAATCGATGCGGACATTACGGGCACCGATTTCATTTCGGCGAATAACAACAATGCCTTTGGCAGGGTGTACGGGCTCGACTATTACGAAAAGCGATGGGTATACCTGAAAGCCTGGATAGATACCGCTACTACCAAACCCGATTCCGTGCTTTGCCATAAAGCTTTTGCAAGTATAGATTCACTCGAGTTCAATTATGCCAATAACAGCGATAGTGACTGTCAGATGGTGGTTTACAGTTACGACCCCAACTACAAGGACTGTTCGCATAAAACCATCAAGCCTCAGGTGAGCACCAAACTCGATTATTATATCGAATTCCAGAATGAAGGAAACGACGATGCCTGGGATGTTGTGGTGATAGATGCGATGTCGCGCAAGCTGGATTACAAAACCCTGGTGATAAACTCTGTGAGCCATCCCTACACCGTGAGCTTTGCCGAAGGCCAGTTAAAATTTACTTTTAAAGATATTCATCTGAAACCCAAAAAAGAGAATGAAGCCTTGAGCAAAGGATTTATAGATTTCAGTATCAGTACAGTGAAAGGCCTTCTGAACGGCGATTCCATACTGAACAACGCCTATATCTATTTTGACCTGAATGCGCCGGTGATCACCAATTTTGCTGTCGTAAAAGTTGACGTCAGTTCTTCGGTCGGTGAACTCATAAGCACCGGTTCTTCAGAACTGCTCATGTATCCGAATCCGGCTAATGACAAACTGAATGTAAAAACTTCTTCGGATGAGCCGATATACATCTACAACCTCTTAGGCGCATTGATAGCCGTTGTAGAACCTGTTGACGGATACGCCCTGATTGATATTTCCGCATTACCCGACGGTATCTACATTCTGAGATGCGGCCGGGCAAGCGGCAAGTTTATTAAGCAGGATTAGATCCTGAAACATCCCTGAAATAATCGGGCTTTCAGAAAACCTCAGTCCTCACCCTGTAAAGTTTATGTCATGCGCAGAACTGTACAGGGTGAGGATATTGTTTTTCCCGGAACATATTCAATGTTTAAACTAATTTGCAAGGATGTAAATGAAAGCCAAAACTTAAAAGACCGCAACGTGATACAACTGGCTTAATTTAATTGATTATTTTCTGACTTACGTCCCGAATAATTGCTATACCCTATTAAAACAAATGCCGTTAAAAACATAATCAGGCTATAAATGGCGGGCGGAATGGCGAAGTCGGGATTTTTGAGTACACCCAGACAAAGTGCTATGGCAAGGGTGCCGTTTTGTATACCTGTTTCTATTGATATTGTCAGTCTCTGTGCATTCGATAATCTGAAAAGTTTTGAAATAAAGTATGCCGCCACAAGACTGATAATATTAAGCATCAAGACCGGCAAACCGGCTTCTTTCAGGTAAGGCAGGAGTTTATCGTTCTCTTTGACGCATAATCCGACTATAAGAACAAGAAGAATTAAACCCGAGGCAATTTTTACAGGTTTCTCCATTTTTAAAGCAAAAGCCGGACTAAACCTGTTGATCAGCATACCGACAACAACCGGCACTATCACCACCATGGTCAGGTCTTTAAATACGCTTGCCTTGTCTATCACAATTTCAGTGCTGCTGCCCATAAAATGCTTAAGGTTGAGATCCATTAAAAAAGGTATTGTAAATAAGGTAAGCACACTGCTGATGGCAGTTAATGTCACCGAAAGCGCTACATCGCCCTTGCAGAGGTTGGTGATGAGATTGGAAGTGGGACCGCCGGGACAAACAGCAAGCACCATGAGTCCTACGGCCAGTTCGGGCCTCATCTCCATTACCTGAAGCAGGAGAAATGCCAGTATGGGCAGCAGCAGCATCTGGTTCAAGACACCAATCAGGGCGGCTTTCGGGTAGAGCAGCACACGTTTAAAATCGTTCAAAGTGAGTGACAGTCCCATGCCAACCATCACAATCATAAGCGCTATGCCGAGGTATATTTTTGCTGATTCATCCATGCGTCGCAATATAATGGAAAATTATATTGTAATTCTAAAGGCGCTTTTTCAAAGCTTTATCATTTTTCATTCATTTATTACCTGTTTTGTATTGAATCTGTCATTTTTTGAAAAGCGACAAGAGACAAGTTTAAGAATTCCCGCAATGCTCTGTATCTTTGTGCTATCTGTCAGCCATTGCCTATGAAAAACACCTACAGAAAACACCTTTCCATTTGTCTTACTTTATTCCTCTTGCTCCAATTCGGGGATGCCTTTTCACAATCCAACAACCCTGCCCCCTACTGTTATCCTACTGCCGCTAATATGAGCACAGGTACCTGTACAGGCTCGGGCGGAAGCAAAGGATTTGGCTATACATTCGACTATCTAACGCTGAGGGGATCTACATATGTCCTGGGGGCCAACAGTATTGCCTGTTTCGGCAGTGGCAGTTCTGATGTTTACCGATACTGGTCTGATACAGGTACAATCAAAAACGGACTGAGCTATACAATAGATGCCCGATCGCCTTTGAGTACAGGAAACGACACTGCCTCTGTTGGTGCCTGGATAGATTACAACCAAAACAGCGTATTTGATACCGGCGAATTTCTCGGCAGTTCGCTGGGTATACTTAAAAGTTACGGACGGCAGCACAACTTGTCTTTTACGGTTCCCTGCAATATAGCATCAGGAGTATATCGTTTGCGGATCAGGATACAGAACACAGCAGCAATACTTAATACCCAAGCCTGTACCTCTCCCACCGGTTATGGTGAAACCTGGGATTTTGATGTGACCGTTGCACCTGTTCAAAAACCTGTTGCCTGCATGAATCTGATTCCGGATAAGGATTTCTGGATTTATGTCCCGGTCAAATACAATTACTGTATTTATCCGCTCGAAAGAGAAGATAAATGGTATGTCAGCGAAGGGGGTTCCGGTGATTCTCTGGTCCAACCTTTTCAGGATTATATTTTTACTAAAAAGGGTCAGAAGTGCATCAAACTGATTTCCTCTAACTGCGCCGGTAGTGATACCCTCATCAAATGTTTTTATGTCGACAGTCCGAAACTAAAACCGATTGCCGACTTCTACAGTTGCCGGAGGACTATGCAGGAATATGATTATGCTGAAGTGAAAAACATCAGCAAAGAAGGTGTTTTTGCATGGGAGTGGGATGTCTATGATTCGACCGAATTCTATACCACCGGCATTGTTAAAAACATAGCCAACGGAAAAGTCGGAGTTGCTGTCGGAAACCGCTATTCTCAGAATCCGACATTTAATATCCCAATACCGGGAAATTATACTGTTTCTCTTGAAGTTACCAATGTCAATGGCAGCAGTCGTATAGTAAAACCTGATTATTTCAGATACCGGTTCTTTGACAACAGATATATCATTCCGCAAAAATATACCTTACCTGCTAATGATTACGGTTATTTCGGAACTGTTTCTGATGGCGATACCATTAACAAATACCGCAATAAAACCAGAAACAGCCACCTTATCACATCGGTTTCGGGTGAGGCTATGACATTTAAA
>CAZRKA010000110.1:0-12107 GCA_964600345.1 uncultured Chitinophaga sp.
CGGAGCAATGCTTTAGTTTTATCGGCATTGCCTGAACAAACTTACTTTTTTTTTTGATAATTCGCTCAGTATTTAAAAATATGACAGAAAAATGACATGGAAGAAGGATGAAAGCCTGCCCTGTATCGTGTCGACGAAGGAGACTCTGATACAGGGATGAAAGATTTTGTCGCGGTAAATAAAGTTAAATATGATTAATTATCTATTGGACGTGACATGGACTTTTCCAAAGCTAGATACTTTGGAAAAGTGTTTTCGAAAAAATAGAGGCCTTTCTTCAAATTCTCAATTCTGCCGGAAATGTTCGGGTAAGCGGCTTTCGGCTGCAGAAGCTGTTCTTCATCAGGTTAGTTTGATGTGAAATTGAACTTTGGAAAAGCTTAAGACTTTGGAAAAGTGTTTTCAGACCGCGGAGCGGGCTTTAGTCCCTCTTTAGTCTTTAGTCTTTAGTCTTTAGTCTCTAGTCTTCATTCTCTCATTAAATAATCCATAACGCATTACCCACAAATCAACTTTAAAGCCCCCTCTCACCTCAGCAACATGAACATCTGCTCATAAGTCTTCATAATGCCTTTGAATGGCACCAGCTGAACACGACACAAATAAGCGCCTTCCATGCAAAGTTCACCGTTGTAATAGCCGTCCCAGCCCTGATTGATATCGTCTGTTTCGAAAACCTTTTCACCCCAGCGGTTGAATATTTCGAGTTTGAATTTATAGACAAATGCGCTCCCAATTCCCTTGTAAAGTGCATTATGCACATCGCCGTCGGGCGTAAATGCGTTGGGCAGGTAGTAATAGAAATCAGGAATAATCATTCCTGTGTTTCTTACTGCTGTATCAGAGCAACCCTCATCCGTTATGGCTATCAGCGTGACATTAAACCTTCCCGTATCCTGATACAAGGCAATCGGATCTTTCAATGTGCTTCCGGTCTGGTTGCCAAAATCCCATACAAATGAATTTGCATTGGAAGATGAAAGATTGGTAAACCTGAATCTTGTCTGGTCTTTCTGTATGGTGGGTAACTGATCGAACTTGAAATTGGCTACAGGCTTGGCCTGAACGATGGCTGAACCCGGCGCGAGCAGTGTATCGCGGCATCCAAAGTCAGAATAGGCATACAATTCTACATCGTAAGTACCGGCTGCTGCATATTTGTGCAGCGGAGATTCAAGTTCTGAAACATTTTTATCGCCAAAACGCCACAAGTAGCCTGCAATACTACCTGATTTGATAGTGGAAGTATTGACAAAATTAATCGGCTCGGGAAAACAAACTTTGTCTGCCGTAAACGCGAGTTCCGGGTGCGGATGTACTACCACATCAGAATAAATGGTGTCTCTGCATCCTGTTTCAGACAATGTTATCAGTGTCACTCTGAAATTGCCATCCTTATTAAAACGCAGTATGCCCGGATTGTCATTTACTGAAGTCTGTCCGTCTCCAAATATCCATTCACTGCCGGTGAAATTTACTTTGGGGTTGGTTTTAACATTGCTGAAATCAAAGGCATTGCCTCTGTAACACTGCGAATCATTTTCGGCAAAATCGATACGTGAATTGCCGGTGTTTTCGAGGTAAACCGTCCTGATCAAAGTATCGGTACAGGAATTGTCTGATAACAATGATAATCTGACTGTGTGAATATCCGCAAGAGCGAACTTTTTGCCAGGGTAATCTGATGTATTGCCAGTACTGTTATCGTCGAACCACCAGTTTTGAGTGTAGTTTCCCGAAGCAATTGTCGATCGGTTGACAAAATCAAAACTGTGTTTGTTTAAACATTGGTCGCTGTCATTTACCGTAAACATAGCTTTTGGTGTCGGATAAAAAGCAATCGGAAGTTCGAAGGAGTCGAGGCAATTGTAATTGGTATTCACCAGCAATTTAATCCTGTAATTGCCTTCTTCAGCATAGGATTTTATTGAGTTAGTCGCGGTATCAGAACTGCCGTCGCCAAAATGCCAGAGGTAGCCCATACTGCCAAACTGCACATTCGAATTGTTATTGATGGCAAAACTATTATACCTGAGACACTGTGTATCTTTATTTAAATTGAAACTGACCGAGGCATGTGGTGCAGGAATAATGATTTTATAAATGGTGTCGTAACAGTTTGTAAGCGATGAATAAGATATAAGACTCATCGGATACAATCCCGGCGTATTATAGCTTGCGTTCTGTGGTGTATATCCTGTTCCCTTGCTGCCATTGGCATAATCCCACCAGTAACTCAATGTGTTCATGGCGCTGAAACTTGTTTTGTTGTTAAAGCTGAACAAATGCCCTCTGAAACACTGTATGGAATCGTTGATGCCAAAATCTGAAATTGGCCTTTCGAGCAATGCCACGCGGTGTGATCCCGAGTCGCTGCAGCCGTGATCAGATACTGCTTTATAACGGATGATGTAAGAGGCCGATTGATTCGGATATGATTTTGTCTTTGGTGTAAATTCCCCGGAGTTAGTGTTATCCCCAAAGTTCCAGTAATTAGTGAGTTCTCCGTATTTCAGTTTTGTGTTGTTGTGAATCACAAAATAATGCTTCTGCCAGCACTGGCTGTCGTTAGGAATACTGAAAGAAACTACCGGCTGAGCAAAAGTAACGGCAAGCCTGTTCAATGTATCCGTACAGTTTTTATCGGTGGTGACTATCAGTCTGACATTAAAACTATCCTCAGTTAAGTAATTGTAATTTGCCACTGCCTGTGTTGTAAATCTGACAGCATCACCCATGTCCCATTCGTTGCTTCTGATGACACCCTTGCTTACCGAACTGCCATTACTGAAATTGAAATTGTTTCCTCTGAAACATTGTCTGTCATTATCAATATTGAATTGAGCTCTGGGACTGACATTCAGGGTAAGTGTTTTGTATGCGGTATCACTGCATTGTTTTTCACTGCTGCTGATCAGCCTGACCGTATATACAGAGTCTCTCAGATATTTAATTTTTGGATTGGTATCACTGCTTACCCCGCCATTGCCAAACTGCCACTGATAGGAAAGCAAACCGTACTTCAGGCTGCTCAGGTTACTGAACCGGAAGTCCTGCTGATCGAAACACTGCACATCGCTGTTGACAGTAAACTGAGTCATTGGCTGAGGATAGGTAAATACTTTTGCATAGGCTGTGTCGCGACACTGTCTGTCTGATGTCACTACAAGCCTGACATTAAAGCTGTCTTCTGTCTGATATTGCTTGGCAGTGATACTCTGGGCATTTGAAAAGGTATTGTCTCCCAGTTGCCATTCATTCGTACTGATATTGCCTGATCCTATAGTGGAAGTATTGGTATAATTAAAACGGTTGTCTCTGAAACACTGTTTGTCTTTGTTGATGCTAAAGGCTGCCAGAGGACTTGCATTTACCCTGATAGTATTGATAAACGTATCCCTGCAATCATCATCACTGATGCTGATCAATCTGACCGGATAGGTTCCGGCACCGGTATAACGGTGCTTGCCATTGATACTGTCTGAAACGGAATTATCCCCGAAATCCCAGCGGTATGTCAAACTACCCTCAGAGATAGAAGAACTATTGGAGAAAAAGTACTGATTCTGGTCAAGGCACTGCGTTGGTATAGTTCCGAAACCAAACTGTGCTTTGCCCTGAGGATGCGTCACCACCATCAGTTGATTGGTATCTGCACAAGCAAGATCAGAAATACCCTCCAGCACCACTACAAAGCTGTCTTCAGTTTTATAATTGTACCTGCTGATATTTTTAAGACTGCCGGTATCACCATTGCCAAAATGCCATAAATACTTTGATATTTTTCCTTTCTTAATGGACGATGAATTTATAAAGTTGAATGCATTGTCTCTGAAACACTGTCTGGCGTCGGTTACCGCAAATGAAACATCCGGATATCCTCCAAGGTAAACCGAACGTATTGCCTCTGCATAACATCCTGCATTGCTGGTGGTTGACAGCTTAACCGACCAGACCGAATCTTTGGCAAATGTTTTGTTAAGTAAATTGCTGTCGCTGCTGTTGCTGCCGTCGCTTAAGTTCCATGTGTAATTAAGCGTCCCGTTAAATAAGGTTCTGTTTGTAAAGTCGAATCTGTGTCCGTTGAAACACTGGGTGTCTTTGTTAACCGTAAAATCAACCAGCGGCGTTTCATTGACAAAGACATCTTTCACAACAGTATCCCTGCATCCTCCCGGCGACCAGATGCTGAGTTTTAGCTTGTTGAATCCTCCGGAGGTAAAGGCTGTCGCTGCATCAGAGGCTGTTGAAATAACTGAATTACCAATCGTCCATTCGTATTTCAATGGCTTATGGGTAGAATAGGATTTGCTTTGGAAATGCATGGTATCCAGGGTACAGTATGTGCCGTTGGGAGAACTGAAATCAGATTTGGGATCCGGCAATATGTTGACTGATTTAACCATGGTATCAATACATCCGTTCCGGTTTTCGTAAATCAGATGCACTTTGAACAAACCTGAGTCTGAATAAGACCTGGGCCCTCCGGGATTGCTGTTGGATATAATATAGCCCTCGCTGAAATACCATTTATACCGTCTGTGGTCATTGGTATTGATGACCGTATTGTTCTTAAGTTCTATGGCATTACCCCTGAAACAGGTGTCTTTTCTGGTAAAGGTAAAATTGGCTTTAGGAGAAGGCAGTACATCCACCACCATAAAGGTATCGTGAAAACAGTCGTACTTCGTAACTGCCCTCAGTATCACAGGATACATATTGGCTTTCTTAAACCGGTGTGTCAAAACTGTATCCATTGTATGGATAACGGTATCCCCAAAATCCCAGATATAGTTTTTTATTGAATCCTTGAACACGGAGCGGTTTCTGAATTCCACGTCGATGTTGCGGTTCAGGCAGAAAGAATCTTCAGAAACTGTAAAACTTGCCCTGGGTATTCCACTGGCACTGACATTTAGTGTATCTCTGAAAACACAGCCGTTTCTCTCCTTGACTTCGAGCCATAAAAGCCCCGGAGATTTAACCGCCCGGTAATAAACCGGATGTCCGTCGTTCCATTTGTACTCGTTGTCAATATTAAAACCTTTGGATATAATGACCATGTTTACCGGTCCGCAAATGGCGGTATCCTTGTCGAATAAAGCCCTGATTTTCGTATCAGCCACATAAAGTGTTTTGGTGACCGAGTCTTTTGCATTCGTTCGCTTGTGATAGCAATACATCTTGACGGTATACCATCCGGTATCCCTGTATTTATGGCGAACATTGGCCCCTGTATCAATATTATTATCCCCGAATTTCCACTGGTAATTGACAAAACTGTCATTGGTGATGGCGCTGAAACTTACCGTGTCGCGTTTGCACTGGGCATTGATGATCACAAAATTGTTTTGTATGGGTTTGAAATTGGCCGCCGCTGCAAAGGCATAGCCTTCAAGCACATTGTAACCGTATACGTAAGCCAGAAAACCTTTATTGCTTTTGAGATAATGACTGCCGCTGTCTATTTTAACCTGAGCGAAATGGTAGTTCGTCATTGTTGACCCGCTTTTCCATAAGGCGTTAGGCAGTTTGGTGTTGTTAATCCTGAAATCGGCCGTATCAGTGCTTCGTGTCATTACGTTGATATAATGTTCCGGTCCGTTTTGTTGCCACCACCAGTTATTGTTCCACCACCACCACATGGTCTGACTTACGGTGTTAATGGTTGCATTCTGACCAAATTGTTCGTCGGGAAACAGCATCATCATGGCCGGATCGCCGAGATATTGTTTGGTAGGGTGGTTCTGACAGTTGCCGCTGTATCCTCCCAGGGCGAACTGCGCAACAGATATACGGTTATTGGCTGTTATGCGGTGTAAAGTATCACTGTATACCTGAAAAGTCACAAATTTACCCTGGTCGAGTGTAGCGAGGTAATTGCCGTCTATGCTAACTCTGGTGCTGTTTTCGGCAGCCACAATCTTGAGGGTATAACCCTTGGGATTGTTTTTAAATGGCATGGCGGTGTAATTATTACCCCATGTCACAGTAGGTAACATTTGCTCATAAATATGGTCCCAGCTACTCCAGCACGTAACATTGTTCTGAACGCGGTTAAGGTATACCTGCCGGTTGCCCGCAAATACCGCAAACTTGGAATTTATATATTTTGAACGAATGATTGAGCCGGTCAGGTCGACATCCGTGGTCATATATTGAAAGGTCTGCCCTTTTTTCAGCGTAATCTGGAATGGAATATTAGGCGGGCTGTTCCTGGAAGAGGCGCCTGTGGGTACAATTTCAATAACCGAAGAGTCTGCTATCCCTACAATTGCAAACTCCGGTGATTGAAGGTATTTCCCATTGCAATACCAGTTCCACGTAAAGCCATCGTGAAGGGTGGAAATAAAGTACTCGGGCGACCTGACAATAGATGTCACCGGTATAACCACCGTAGCGCCCTTAGACCAGTAATAGCGGTTAACCGCATAAACATTGATGGTGGTATCTGCAATGACGTTGACACCGTTATTGGTAACTGAATCGGAATACCTGCAGACAACCTCCTTGGGCAACTTAATCAGCTTGGTGACATTGGGTTCAAGGGTTACCGAAGTCGAAAAATTCTGACCGGGGGCCTTAATGGTCACATTGGCAGCAAACTGCGACGAGATAAAGAGCTCGGCAGTGTCGCGGTTATTGAAATTGTTATTCTGGTAACAGGCCCAATCCTGAGCCATAAATGTAACCCAGAATTCTTTTCCCGCAGTACCCTGAGCACTTGATTCTGAGATATTTAATGTAAGTAAAAAGAGTGCAAGTAAGTAATTTTTAACCATACAAATATCTCATTGATAGTGCTTTTATCTCCAAAAAGGTATACTTTTGTCAAAAATAAGTATTATTACTTAAAAAACCACAACTTTGTAAAACATTACCCAGAGTCAATGAAAACAGCCAGTAGCTATGCCAAACAGATATTTTGCATTGAAGGCGATTGGCATCCCGACCTCAGGCAGAAAGATACCATCGAAAATGCGCTGAAATTCATGGAAACTGCCAGCGGCATGAAGATAAAATACATCCACCGCAACTGCAGTACACCTCAGGAACTGGAAAACAGAATCAACGAATACACCAAGAGAAGGTATTCCAATTTCAGTATTTTTTACCTGGCTTTTCACGGGGTACCAAACGGACTGAAGCTCAGTCAGAAAAACATTCTTTCACTGGACGAACTGGCCGAAATGGCTGATGGCAAACTAAAAAACAAAATTGTACACCTGGGCAGTTGCGAAACACTCAATATCTCCAAAGTTAAAATCCGCAAATTCATGAATAAAACCGGCGCTCTCTGCGTCAGCGGTTTCAAAAAAGAAGTTCCTTTCGTTAGCTCAACCATTTTCGACGTCCTCTACTTCGAAATGTGCCAGTATTACAAACAAATGCACATCATCGAAAAACACATGAAAAACTACTACGGCAAAATGATGAAAGAGCTAGAGTTTGTGATGGTTTATGAGTAGGGGGACAAGACTAAAGACTTTAGACTAAAGATAAAAAGACTAGAGACTAAAGATGGACCAGAGCATGCCCCGTGTCGTTCCGACGAAGGAGGCTCTGATACGGGGACTAGAGATAATAGATTGTACTTGCTTATTTGTCTTTTTTAATTTCAACCTGATTATTGATTAATGAAATAAGCATTGATGCAATTTCAATTCCCCTTTTTCTTAATTCAGTGGTTTGATTTATATCAATGAGTCCCAGCTCGCAAGCAATTAAAGTCTGACTAATCAGTTCCATTAAACTGGAATAAGCAATGTTAAAAAATCTGATACGGTCTTTTACATTTCTTCTGGAATTACCTTCAGCAATATTAGATGAAATGGAAACTGCTGAGGTTTGCATTTGCGTTCTTAACCCATACACTTCACTTTTTTCAAATTTTTTACACAAAGAATAGACTTCTACTGCCAGGTCTTTGCTTATTGACCATACCTTGAGATTTTCGAATGGGAATTTGTAATTCATAATTTCTGTTAATCTTCATAAAATTAATACTTTCGTATAATTAAACAGAATTTTAAATACTTAAGGTAATTGTTTTTGGTAAATATTCAGGACTGGTGTTATTCTTCGACCCCTCCGGGGTCGTTTGTGATGGCGATTGTTTTTTCTATAGGGCTGGTGACTCCTCCGGAGTCCGGGATAAATTGATCATGAGCAAATTGATATCATCATGTTTCTCCCGCTCCTTTCGCTGACCCCGGCGGGGTCACAGCCCTGTAGCAAATTTATTTGCCGGCATGACCTGGACTCCGTAGGAGTCCAAGATTATTCACAACAAATTGCGGGTTAGCTCCATATTGCATCAATTGAAAGGAGATTCTTGTTTGCGTGTAGATTATTACCTTAGGATTTATTCTGCAGAATTCGCATCGTCTCAATGAAAAATATTTGTTCTTGTCTTTAAATTCTATTTTTGAGACCGGTTTTAACTATTATTTTTCATTCAGGCAATTATTAGATTTATCATATAAGTTAAGATTTTCATGACCGAATTGAGTATAACCCCAAACTCTTTGCCTTGTTGGGGTAGCGAGATTTTAAATAGAAAATTCTTATTAAATTAAATCCAAATTTCACTCATATCTTATATCTGCAAATTGGATAAATTCTTAGTTTAAAACTGTCAACCATATTTAGGCATTGACACATCTTTAATCTTTCCTCCCCGTGTCAGAGTCTCCTTCGTCGACACGACACGTGGCACGCTTTAATCTCTCCCCATCACAAATTCCTCATCAAATACTCCGTAATCTTACTGAACAAATGCAATCTCACTTTTCCGCCTCTGATGCCGTGGTTTGTGTTGGGATAGTATTCGGCGTCGTAGGGAATATTTTGTTCGTTCATGGCTTTGACCATTTCGGCGGCATTCTGAAAGTGAACATTGTCGTCGGCGGTACCGTGAATGATGAGGTAATTACCCTTGATTTTAGAGATATGGTTGATTGGTGAATTGTCGTCGTAGCCGGCAGTATTTTCCTTTGGCGTACGCATATAACGCTCTGTATAGATATTGTCGTAGTAACGCCAGTTGGTTACCGGAGCTACTGCAACGGCTGTTTTAAAGTAATCGGCTCCTATTGTTATACAATTACTGGCCATGAAACCGCCGTAACTCCAGCCGAATATACCTATGCGGGCGGGATCGGCATAAGACTGAGCGCCGAAATATTTAGCTGCTTCAATATAATCCATGGTCTCGTACTTGCCCAGATTCAGATATGTCATTTTTTTGAACGCCTCTCCTCTTCCACCACTGCCTCTGTTATCGACAGAGATTACAATATAACCCTGTTTTGCCATATACTGATACCACAGATAATTGGCCCCCTGCCACTGGTTTTTTACCGTTTGGTAACCGGGACCTCCATATACAAAAAACAATATCGGATACTTCTTATTCGGGTCGAAATCGGGAGGGTTTATTTTCCAGTAATCCAGTTTCACATTCTCTGTACTCTGAAAACTTCCGAATTCAACCTGACCCAGATTGAGTGCTCTCAATTTTTCTGACAATGCCTTATTGCTTTCAAGTTCTCTGACCAATAAACCTTCAGCATCTCTGATGACAGAAATGCCGGGCGATGTCATAGAGGAGTAATGGTCTGTAAAATATTCGAATGTTTCAGTAAAAGCAATACTGTGCCACACATTTCCCGATGTCAGCTGGCTGCGGTCGCTGCCGTCCAGTTTCAAACGGAACAAATGTCTTTCGGAAGGCTTATCCAAGCCTGTGGTGAAATAAAGTACTCCTTTTTTCTCGTCGACACCCAGAAACTGATCTACATCCCAGTTGCCCTTGCTTATCTGCTGCACACTGCCATCTTTCTTCAAGGCATAGATGTGATTAAATCCATCCTTTTCGCTTGTAAAGTAGGCCTGATTCACAGAACTGCTATCGGCAGGATTGACAAACTGCCAGTCAGTAACTTCAATATACTTTTCGTTGGTTTCGGTATAAATCACTTCTCCTTTCGGAAAATTGTAGTTGAATCTTAGCATCTCCATTTTATTCTGATGCCTGTTCAAACGTTGTACACTGAGGTAGTTCCGGCTCATCCATTTTATTCGCGGCAGATACTGGTCGTTTTGCGAACCGGTCACACAAATCACCGGGCGACTCTTGCCTATTTTGTGAATCAGTACATCTACCCTGCTGTTGGCTTCACCCGCTTTCGGGTATTTCCATACCTCGCGCGACGGATACAGACTGCCGTAAATGTCCATTCCGTATTGCGGTACTTTACTTTCGTCGAATCTGTAATAAGCGATGTAAGTACCGTCGGGACTCCATTCAAATCCCCTGCTCATGCTGAATTCCTCTTCGTACACCCAATCAACGGCACCGTTAATAATAGAATTTTTAAGCCCGTCAAAAGTTATCTGAATGTCCTTTTTCTTAGCAATATCGTAGTAATAAAGATTATTATCAGTGACATAGGCCACCTTACTACCGTCGGGACTCATGGTGGCATACATGATTTTCTTGCTGCTTATTTTATGCAGTTTTCCTGTCTTCAGTTCATATACCCAGACATTGCTTTTGCCGCTGTGTCTGTATACCGATTCAAATCCATTGCTGATGAGCACACGGGTTTCGTCTTCGCTGAAACTGTAAGATTCTATCTGTATGGGTTTATTTTCGTAAAGGATTTTATCAGTCGAGAATAGTGTGCTGAGCAGATTACCTGTTTTTATTTCATAACGGTTACACGAACGCGATTTATCTTCATTTTCTTCCAGCTTGCAATACGAAACTCCATCGTTCAGGTTCTGAAAACCCGCAACAAATTTAGGACTGAACTCGCGGCTGTACCAGATATTCTCGAGCGTAAGCTGGGCATAGAGTCCGGAGATTGACAAGCATAATGCAATAAATACGAAACGTTTCATGATGGGCAAAAATACGGAGGAATGGGTAAAGATTAAAGATGAAAGATTAAAGCGTGCCCTGTAGTGTGCGACGAAGGAGCTCTACTACAGGGATGAAAGCGTGCCCTGTAGTGTGCGACGAAGGAGCTCTACTACAGGGATGAAAGCGTGCCCTGTGTCGTTCCGCTACAGGCGAATCTGATACGGGGACTAGAGACTAAAGACTAGAGACTAAAAACTAGAGACTAGAGACTAGAGATAAAAAGACTAAAGATTAAAGCCTGCCCCGCGGCATGGCGACGAAGGAGACTCTGACATGGGGACTAGAGACTAAAGACTAGAGATGAAAGATAAAAGATTAAAGAGAGACTAGAGCCTGCCCCGTGTCGTGTCGACGAAGAAGGCTTTGCTGCGGGGACCGGAGATAAAGCACAGTTTATCAGTAATTCACCGCAGCAGTCCCACTTTGTCCAATAAAACTTAAGCGCAGGTGGGGTATGCTCTAATCTTCTTTTACCTCATCTTCCTGCTCAACATGCAAAATATGCAACAACCTGTGAATAATAGGCGCAAAGAAAACTGCTGTGATGCTCAAAAATGCTACGCCGCTGTACAAAGCGTAAATTGAAGAAAATATTTTTGCAGTGGATGATTTCATTTCTACAACCGGTCCCATGCCTGTCAATATCATGCATGCCATATGAAAACTGTCCAGCCATGAAATATTGCCATAATAATGATATCCGATGGTCCCAAAAAGAATCGAGAATACGATTAATCCCAATGCGAAAATTCCGTAACGCCCGAGTCTGATTAAAAAGCCGGGAAAAGACTTTAGCTTCTGTCTGCGATTTTCAAATTTCATTTTTCCTTATCATATTGATGACTCCGGTGATATAAATTAATTTCCTGCCAATTCCCAAAATCACCCTTTGCAATATTAAACATATACAAACAAATCCGGGCTAACATTTATTATTAATCTATTATTTTACGGTGGATGTAGATTACACCAACATCATTGGTATTTCGGTGCCCACCTGCGCTGAAGCTTCTGTGGACAAAGTGCGTCTCTGAAAAATCATTTTGATTTTCGATTAACAGAATATTCCTTAGAACGCCTCGCCACCCCCAAGACTACAATATTGTTGGTGTAATACTCCCATTGGTCGTGAGATCGATTTCTATGATTCAAACAAGTATTGGTTGATAATTTTTTT
>CAZRKA010000111.1:0-12052 GCA_964600345.1 uncultured Chitinophaga sp.
AAGGAGTTTATCTCTTTTTGCCGATAAAAATCTGGTCATGCCAAGCACATTGCTGAAAAACAACGCGGGGCGTCTGAGAAAGCCAAGCCAGTTGCCAGGACTAATCAATAAAACAATAGCCTTAAGGCTTACATTAACAGTTTTGAGAAATGCACTCATCAAATGGGAATTTGCGCAAAAGTAAACTTTTTAAGGTCTTTAAGCAAAGACTAACTGCTCATAATGCTTCCGCCGTTAATATCTATCACCTGACCGGATATAGCGCCTTGACTCAATAAATAGAAAACGAGATCGGCAATTTCTTCAGGTTCGGCCATCCTGCCCAGAGGAACGCTTTGCATTGCAATTTTGAAGAATTCTTCAAACGGAATACCCAGTCCTTTGGCAATGCCCTCCATACCTTCTTTGGCCATGGTGGTATTGACCCATCCCGGACTGATAGCGTTTACCAGTATATTATCTTCAGCCAGCTCCATGGCCCAGCTGCGCATCAATCCGAGCAGCCCTGCCTTCGATGCGCAATAGGCAGTGTAGTTCTTAACGCCCAGCTTGGCCAGCACACTCGAAGTAATCAGAATATGTTTATTGTTGCTATTGCTGCTTTTTAGCTGTGGTATAAAGGAATTGACAAAATAATAAGTACCTGAAAGATTTGTGTCAATGATTTCGTTCCAGCGGTCGTCGTCTCCAAAGTGATTTTCACCTCCAACACCTGCATTGGCTATGATACCGTCGAGATGAGCCCCGTTCAGTATTTCGGAAACTTCCTGACAGTTCTTTTTCTGACGAATATCGGTGGTTATCACAAGGTGATTGCCTTTCGGTAAAAGTTTGAGCGTGTCTTCAAGTTTGTCGGGATTCCGCCCCATTAATATTATTCCGGCACCATGACTGGCAAGCTTAATAGCTATTGCTCTGCCTATACCACTTCCGGCTCCGCTTATTATATATCTTCTGTCTTTCATAGAAATTAACCTTCGCAATATAAAAGAATATTTTATTCTGCAAATTTTTTAGGCGTAAATTAACACATAAAATTTCTCGATAAGACTATGTGTGCATTCGCTTAATAATGAATATTTTTGCAAAGTGAAGTATCAGCTCGTCACAGCAGAAAGCAAAGCCCGGGCGGAAGAATTTATCGATTTTCCTAAAAGGCTGTATAAAAACGACATGAATTATATCATGCCGCTTGACAAGGATATTGAAGACGTTTTCGATTCACGCGCTAATCCTGCTTTTAAGGAAGGAGAATGCATTCGCTGGCTCTTAAGCGGAGATGGTGAAACTATAGGAAGGATAGCTGCATTTTACACAAAAATTCCAGCTAGCGGGTTAGTAACCGGCGCCTGTGGTTTTTTTGAGTGTATTGACGATGCAGAGGCGGCCCGTATCCTGTTTGATGCGGCAAAGCAATGGCTGATTTCAAAAAACTGTTCCTATATGGATGGTCCCGTTAATTTTGGCGAACGCGACAGCTTCTGGGGTCTTATGGTAGAAGGATTTGCGAGTCCGAGTTACAGGGAAAATTACAATTTTCCTTATTATAAATCACTGTTCGAAAATTATGGTTTCAAACCTGAAATCGGCCAGACCACCTCACTTATAGAAGACAAGTCTTTTAACTTCGAACGCTTCAGCAAACTCGCCGCAAGGGTGATGTCTAACCCTGCCTATACTTTCGATTATATTCACAAGGATAATCTGAAAAAGTATGCACTCGATTTTATTGAGATATACAATCAGGCATGGTCTTTCCACGAAAATTTTGTTCCAATGACCATCGATAAAATTATGGTCAGAATGAAGCAAATGGCCCCCATTCTTGAAGAGACCCTGAATGTATTTGCTTATCACGAAGGTAAACCTGTCGGATTTTACATCACAGTGCTGGATGTCAATCAGATTTTCAGGCATGTCAACGGTAAAATGAATCTTATTGGCAAGCTTAAATTCTTATACTACAAGCGCACAGTTAAAAGGGTAAAAGGGATTGTTTTCGGTGTAATACCAACGCATCACAACCTTGGGATAGAAGTGGCAATGATCATGAAATTCAGAGAGGCACTCTTAAAAGGCGGACGTTTTACTGAAAATGAACTTGCCTGGGTGGGCGATTTCAATCCCAAAATGCTGAGTATGTTCGAATCCATGGGTGCCCGCCCAATCAAGAAACACATCACTTACCGCTGTCAGTTTTAATCAGTCAGGCATTGAAAATTCTATTTATCGCCAATCGTTTTCCCTACCCGCCATTCAGAGGCGATAAGTTGAAGATATACAATTTATGCAAGCGTCTTTCGCAAAAACACGAATTGCATTTGATCACTTTTACGGAAGACAAATCGGACCTTCAATATTTAGACAAACTGAATCCGATTTTTAAAAAGATTGAGTTAATTCACTTGCCGAAGTTTCAAAGTCTCATAAATGTGGCTATCGGTCTTTTCAGATCAGAACCCTTGCAGGTGAGTTATTTCAGATCCTATCGTTTTAAAAGAAGCTTGAAGAAAGTATTGTCAGAGAATACTTACGACGCCATTCATGTTCAGCACCTCCGAATGGCTCAATACGCTGCAGGGTATAAAAAATTTTACCGCATACTCGATATGCCCGATGCATTTTCGTTATATTGGGAGAGAAGAAAACAAATTCCCCGATCGGTTTTTTCGAGGTTGCTTGATGCCATCGAATCTAAACGCGTGCTAAAATATGAACGCTATGTTCTCAATGAATTCAATTTGAATCTGGTGTGCTCAGATGAAGATCTCCAGTTTCTGAAAAGTACCCATAACAATACCAATATTGCGCTATTGCCAAACGGTGTTGATACCGATCAGTTCAAACCGCGTCATCACGATTACAGTCAAGCCAATACTTTGCTATTTACCGGCAACATGGACTACGATCCAAATGTCGATGCGGTATTGCACTTTTGTTCAGACATATTTCCCATTGTTCTTGAATCTATTACGGATGTAAAATTCGTCATTGCCGGACAAAGACCAATCGATAAAATCATGGCACTTGATAATGGAAACAATATTCGGGTAACAGGCTTTATACCCGATCTCGCTGATATGTACGATACGGCAAGTGTTGTTGTTGCGCCGCTCCGCTTTGGAGCCGGCACTCAGAACAAGGTGCTTGAAGCGATGTCTATGGGAATTCCCGTTGTTTGTTCCAATATCGGTTTTGAAGGACTTGGAATTGGCGATGGGGAAGGAGCATTTATGCGCGTTGGAGCAGAAGCATTTGCTTCTCAGGTTGTTGAACTGTTAAGAAATCCGGAATTACGCGAGAGTACCGGTAGAAAAGGCAGTCAGGTCATTCAAAATTCTTTCAGCTGGGACCAAATTGCCTCTTCGCTCGAAAATTATTTTAAAGCCGCAGAATGATGCTCATCCATAATCGGACTTGAGGGTTTTCTGTAAACAACCCATATCCATATCACAGATAATATTATCAGAAAGGCACCCAATAACATTGGCGCTCCCGGCAGTTCCATAATTGCCTTTTCGCCGCTGAAAGCTGCAAAGAGATTATTCATAATCAGCGGACCGATGATGGCCGTAATACTCATAATACTGGTCATCCCGCCACTGAGCTCTCCCTGTTCGTTGGCAGGTACGGCAAGACTCATTTCGCCCTGGAGCGCCGGTCCGGAAATACCTCCCAGGCAATACACTGCCGTAAAGGCAAACATCATCCATGTTTCGTTGGCAAGGGCAAATAGCAACATACCGGCGAAATAGAGAAAGAAACCGTATTGAATTGAACGGCGATTCCCGAGTTTAGGTACGATGATACGTATAAGTCCCCCCTGAACAATAGCCACCATTAAACCGACCATTCCGAGTGAAAGTCCTATCATTTTCTCGTCCCATTTGAATTTATACTTGGTGTAATACGGCCAGTTAGATTGAACCGCATGCGAAGCGAGATACAACAGAAACAAAGGCACCATCAGTTTTAACACAGCATTGTATTTTCTGAGATGTAACAGAGTTCCGACCGGATTGGCTCTTTTCCATTCGAATTGGCGTCTGTGTGCCTTGTCGAGGCTTTCGGGCAGGTAGATAAAACAGAGGATACCATTGATTAATGAGAATGCGGCGGCAACCCAGAAAGGGGCCCGCGGCCCAAGTTCGGCAGCAAAACCACCGATAACAGGTCCCAGTATGAAACCTACGCCAAATGCCACTCCAATGAGTCCGAAATTCTGAGCGCGCTTTTCAGGACTTGAAATATCTGCTATGTAAGAGCTTGCAGTGGTAAAACTTGCACCGCATATACCGGCAATTATGCGACCTATAAATAGAAGGCCAATGGTAGGAGCAAGAGCGTGAAATATATAATCGAGACCCAGACCGAAAAGTGATATTAACAGTATAGGCCTGCGTCCGTATCGGTCGCTCAGATTACCCATAATTGGCGCAAAAAGAAACTGTGGAAATGCAAATGCAAATACCATCCAGGCACCAAGGGCAGAGGCTTCAGAGACCGTGTAACCTCCCATGGTTTCGAGTAGATTGGGTATTATCGGAATAATGATGCCGAAACCTATGACATCAATTAAGAGGGTTATAAATATCAGTGTAAGCGCTCTTTTTGAGTTGTTGTGTTCCATAAGCCTGCGAAAATATTCTTCGTTAAGCAATTATTTTTAGCAAAATGCGGATTTAAATGAAATCGGATACATATAACCTCATATTAGTGTGCTTTCGGCAATTTAATAATTAATACAGGAACTGAATTGTTTTAAGGCTGTTCTCACACAGCAGGTATTACATGCAGGGGTTTTAAAACGGTTAATAAAAACCTCAGATTTCTCAAATTTAATTGTATTTTTGCCCTCCAATATCAGATTTATGGCTCAATTCGAATTGATCATGCCCAAAATGGGTGAAAGTATAGCAGAAGCAACCATTACCAGATGGCTTAAGAATGAAGGTGACAGCATTAAACTTGATGAAGCAGTGGTTGAAATTGCCACTGATAAAGTTGATTCTGAGGTGCCATCAACCGGCGAAGGTGTATTGATTAAAAAGCTGTGGAATGAAGGGGATGTTGTACCTGTGGGCGCACCGATAGCAGTTATTGGAACTGAAGCCGGAGCCGCCGTATCCAATTCGGCACCTGCAGCTCCTGTTGCAAAGAAAGAACAGCCTGATGAAACAGTGATTCATGCCGCAAAATTGGCACAGCAAACCGTTCAACAGGCTGTAAGTACAGTTTCTCAAACATCCAATGGTGAAGGCAGATTTTACTCACCGCTGGTGCTTAACATCGCCAAAACTGAAGGTATCGGCATGGCAGAACTCGATGCCATACCAGGTTCTGGAAAAGAAAGCAGAGTCACTAAAGCCGACATTCTGAAATATATTGAAGGCGGAAGAAACGGACAGAATCAGACCTCAGTGCAGGTAACTGCCACTCCGGCCTCGGCTCCGGCAGCAAAACCTGCTGAAGTCAAAGCTCAGCCTTCCAAAATTGCAATGATGCCGGGCGACGAGATCATAGAAATGGATCGCATGCGCAAACTGATAGCCGACCACATGGTGATGAGCAAATCAAACAGTCCGCATGTTACCTCATTTGTGGAAGTGGATGTTACCAATTTGGTACAGTGGCGCGATAAGATTAAAGTTAAATTCGAAAAGAAAGAAGGCGAAAAAATAACTTTCACCCCAATTTTTGTGGAGGCCGTTGTTAAGGCCATTAAAGATTTTCCGATGATCAATATATCGCTCGACGGACAAAACATCATCAAGCGCAAGAACATCAATATCGGAATGGCAGCAGCCCTTCCTTCAGGAAATCTGATTGTACCTGTAATTAAAAACGCCGATACTAAAAATCTGCTTGGTCTTGTTAAAGATGTCAACGACCTTGCCAGAAGAGCAAGAGAAAATAAATTGCAGCCTGATGAAATTTCGGGCGGCACCTACACCATCACCAACGTAGGTACTTTCGGCAATGTCATGGGCACACCCATCATCAATCAGCCACAGGTAGCCATCATGGCCATTGGTGCTATCCGCAAAAAACCGGCAGTACTGGAAACCGAATACGGCGACGTCATAGCGATCAGACACATGATGTTCCTCAGCCACAGTTACGACCACAGGATCGTTGATGGTGCGCTAGGCGGTGCTTTTGTAAGAAGAGTAGCCGACTACCTCGAACAGTGGGATGTGAACAGGGAAATCTGATAAAGTTTAATCTTCATCATCAATTTCGAAAGTAATTGGTATTCTGCATTCGGAATTTACATTTTTACCGCACATGGTTCCGGGTATCCATTTTCCCTCTGAAAGTTTCATAACTCTGAGAGCCTCTTCAACCAATGATGCTTCCTGCATAGGTCCGGCTACATGAATATTGCTTAAACTCCCATCTTTCATCACAGTAAAACCGATCATGATAACACCTGTAACTCCCATACGTAATGCCTCTCGGGGATATTCAAGATTTTCCTCTAAGAACAGAGAAAAATTCTCGTTTCCGCCCGAAAATGAAACCAAAGTTTCAGAATCGCTGCAATTTAAATGAGCAGAGTCTTTGTGATAAGTCATTTTATACCCACCGAGCGAATCAATTATGAAATGAACAGAGTCTTTGCCATTATAACTATAGAAATACTTTTCAGTGATTATGTAATGACTCCTCAGGCGTCTCATGACTATTTGAGATATGATTCCGGAATTAGAATTATATAGATAGAAATAGTCTTTTTTATTGATGGTGTCTCCTGAAGAATTCAGTTTAAAAGAAGTAAGAATAGTATCAAGCTTGTAAAATTTAATACTGATGGTGCTGTCATGTAAGTATACTATCTGATATCCGTTTTTCTTTCCGTCTTTGTAATTTGAAATGGAGTATAGACTATTGTTGTAGTTATATTCCCTTTTCTCTCCATCTCTTAGATGAGTGTGCTTCTGGCCCTGCAAACTATAATTCAGTGTAATTAAGAATATAAAAATTAAAGATGTTTTCATCAGTCAAATATAAAGCAATTACACTTTTTAAAACATTAAGCACCCGGGCTAATCTTTTGATGGACTTTGTGTAGACGAATTGTCATGCATTGGTAAATATTTTCTCATTTTGAATTAATTATATGAATAAAAAGCGGACATGACTAATATCATAGCGAAAAGAATGAAACTGTTTAATTGTGTAAATGCCACTAAATCAGCATTGTAATTTGTTATTACAACATAATGATTGAAAAAGTAAATTAATTTGGTATACTAAATGTGTATTTAAATGTAAAAAAAGTAAACTTTAAAATGAATATAATTGTAAGCGGAAATATGTTGCAACGAATTAAAATACCCATACTGTTTACTTGTCTTGGTTTGATGATGAATGCCTGTGAGCATCAGCCACCCGAAATCAAAAAAGGTTCGGGAGGAAATTCCGACACAACCATCATTGTGACAAAATGCAGCCCGGACAGTATTTATTTTGTTAATGAAATTCTGCCTCTGCTTAATTCCAATTGTGCACAGAGCGGTTGCCACGATGCAATCACTAAAGAAGACGGAGTTCAGCTGGATAATTACCAGAGCATCATGTCTACGGGCGAAGTAAAACCGGGTAAACCCAACAGCAGTAAGATTTATGAAGTATTGAACGAAACTGATCCCGACAAACGAATGCCTCCGGCAGGTTCATTAAGTCAGGAACAAAAAGACAAGATTTTCAAATGGATCAGTCAGGGCGCTCCTAATAACTATTGCCAATCCGGCTGCGATTCAACCGTTTTCACATATTCAGGTGCTGTTTCAAAGATAGTCAACACGAATTGTGTGGCCTGTCATAGCAGCGGTAACGTACTTCTCAATTCGCATGCAGCATTGCAGACCGTTGCGCTCAACGGCAGACTCTGGGGAGCTCTTAATCACCTGAATGGTTTTCAGCCTATGCCATCGCCCAATACATTTCTATCCGAATGCGATCTTAAAAAGATAAAGAAATGGATAGATGCAGGCGCCCCTAATAATTAGTACTTTTGTAAATATGCTCAGATTAATATCGATTTGTTTTATCATTACCCTCAGTTTTACAGCTTGTTATTACGACAAAGCGGATAAATTGTATCCCAATGCATCAGCCTGTGACACGGCCGGAATGACATACATTACCCACGTCAAACCAATCATTAAAACCAATTGTCTCGACAAAGGCTGCCATACTACTGCTAACCCAACAGACTCCATCATACTTGAAACCTATGCAAACGTTAAGTCAATAGCAACTTCAGGCAAGTTGATAAATGCACTTAAATACACTGCCGGCGGAAGCAAGAATATGCCACCGACCGGCAAGCTTTCCGACTGTGAAATTCAGCGCGTAGATGCATGGATCAAACGCGGCAGCCCCGAAAATTAAAAAAATAAATATGAAAAGAATAAACATCTGGCTATTAGCTATCGGTCTTATTTCAGGAATTGGAGTTTACCTCTACCTGTTTCACTTTGCGGCAAAACACGACGACCCTTTAAAATCAAAGGAAATGCTGAGTGTCACAGCTATAGAGTTGTTTGATGCATACACTAATTTCGAGGACAGTGCCAATAAAATGTATCTCGGGAAAGTTATTAAAGTAAGCGGAGTTATTGCAGGTATCTACATTAAAGACTACCGTTATACCGTAAATTTTGTTACCAACGGCGAGATGGGAACAGTGGTATGTGAAATGGATCAGAATGAAAATGAAAAAGCCAAATTGTTTAAGACGGGGGCAAATATCAGTATAGCCGGTTTCTGCAACGGCATCAATATGGATGTTTATCTGGACCGCTGCAAATTGGCAGAATAATTGTATTATAATTTATAAATAACAAAAGCATAATGAAGAATCTTGTTTTACTGGCCATACTGGCCCTGGTACTTAACCCGCTTAAAGCACAAACTTATTTCACTAAAACCGGCACCATCAAATTTTCTTCACACACTACTCTTGAAGATATAAAAGCTGAAAACAGAAAAGTAGTAAGTGTACTCAATACCACCACCGGTGCTCTGGAGTTTTCACTTTTGATGAAAGGTTTCGATTTTCCAAACGATCTGATGGAGCAGCACTTCAACGAAAGTTATGCGGAAAGTGATAAATTCCCTAAAGCGACATTTAAAGGCACTGTCACAGATATTTCTAAAGTCGATTTCAAAAAAGACGGTTCTTACACCGTTAATTATACCGGTAAACTGACCATTAAAAATGTGACTAAGGATATTACCGGAACTGCTGTAATAGTGGTTAAAGGCGGCAAAGTAACTGCTACCAGCTCATTAAAGATTAAACCGGTAGATTACGGTATGGTGATACCTGCTACCAATGCAGCCAAAATAGCAGAATTTATCGATGTGGAAATCATCATGGATTACGCGTTAAAACCATGAGGATAGCCTTATTCGCAATTTTATTCGGAGTATCAGGCATACTGACGGCGCAAACAGACAGCCCCGGTTTAAAACCCGATACAATAATCAAAGTTCCTGATCAGATTTCAGATATCCCTGGACATATCGGGGATACCAGCAGCATGCTCGACGACCTGCTGATGGAAGATGAAGGCCCCGATTTTGAACTCAACACATTTAAAGGCACCAGAGTTATTAATTCTCAAAGCACCGAAATGATAGGGAGACAAAATCTTGATTTCAGAATTTGTCACCGTTTTGGTTTGATTAATCAGGGTCCATACGAATTATGGGGACTTGATCAGGCATTTCAGCGTATGAGTTTTACCTATGGCATAACTGATTTGATTAATGTGGAAATAGGCAGAAGCAATGTCCGGAAAATATACGATGCCAGTATCAAATGGAAAATTATGCGTCAGGCTAAGGGTGATAAGAAAAGACCACTAAGTATTGCCCTGATGTCTAATATCGCTGTTCAGACCGAAAAAAACACCAATCCGCAATACGATCCATATTACTTTACTCACCGTTTGTATTATACCCATCAGTTGCTTTTAGCCCGAAAATTCAATAAGAACTTTTCATTACAGCTAATGCCCACGCTTGTTCACCGCAATCTGATAGATTCGCAGAAATACAAAAACGACGTATTCAGTATCGGTATAGGTGGCCGCAACAAGATTACCAGAAAAACAGCGATCACATACGAATACTTTTATGTATTGCCGGGTCAGATTAAATCTACCTATTATAATTCCCTTTCACTTGGATTTGACATCGAAACAGGCGGACACGTGTTTCAGCTTCATTTCACAAACAGCCGCCTGATGAATGAAAAAGGATTTATTGCTGAAACAGAAGGCAACTGGCTCAAGAGTCAGGTACATTTCGGATTCAATATATCCAGAGTGTTTTATATCGGCAGAGGCTGATTGCTTTTAAAAGATTTTTCCGGAGACGTCGCATGCGGCGTCTTTTTTTGTTATTTATAAAATAGGAATTTACTTTGCATGGAAACAATTCAGATGGAAATAACCTTAAGGCCTTGGAAGGAAAGCGATCTGGAGAAATTGCTCGAGTACGCAGGAAATCCTGCCATTGCAGCAAATATGACTGATGCATTTCCCCATCCTTATACAGAACTAAACGGGCGTGATTTTATTCAGTTTGCAAACCGCGATAATCCGGTTCATATATTTGCGATAGACATAGACGGAATTGCATGCGGTGGTATTGGCATACATCCGCAGGCGGATATATACAGGCGAAATGCAGAACTGGGATACTGGCTTGCCGAACCATACTGGGGAAAGGGAATAACGGTAAAAGCAATTGCAATGATACTGAAATTTGCATTCGGCAATTACGATATAGAAAGAGTATTTGCGCGACCTTTTGGAAGCAATAAAGCATCTCAAAGAGTACTCGAAAAATCAGGGTTTTTACTTGAGGCCAGAATTGAAAATTCAATTTTCAAAAACGGAAAATTTCAGGACGAACTTATTTATGGGTTTCGTCGGTCAGATTTAAAAGATAGATACTAATATAACGAAATTGTTCTCATTTATATACAGCATTTTCGCTCTGTTTACAACTCAGGACTTGCAAATATTATAAATGGATTATCTTTGATTCGGTAAAAACCACCACCGAATCAATATGAAAAAGTCATCGTTTAAAATATTACTCGCAGCAGGCTTGCTGGTAGCCTGTGTACCTCAGCGCAAGCTGGACGATCTTCAGGCCAAGTACGACGAATGTCAGAAAACCAAACTGGAATGCAATAACCAGCTGGTCAATGCCAACAACAGTCTGGATGCCTGCAACGATAACAACAGGGTTCTGAAAACACGTATGCTCGGTCTTCAGGCAGATTCTCTGGAATGTTATACATCGCTCGAAAGAACACGTAAATTATACGAACAGTCTGAGGAGACTGCTCAAAAAATAATTGACAACAACCGCTACGAAAACAGTCGTTTGTCGGCCGACCTGAATGCCAAGAACGAGGCACTTAAAAACAAGGAGAAGGAACTGAATGAAAAAGAGGCGTCGTTAATGATGGCTCAGAATAAAAACCGCGAATTGTCATCCAATCTGGCTACACGCGAAAAACGCGTTGCCGAACTGGAAGCAATACTTAGGGCTAAAGACAGTGCCGCTCTGGCATTAAAAGCCATTGTTCAGAAAGCGCTGCTTGGATTCCAGAATCAGGGTCTGACTGTTGAAACACGCAATGGAAAAGTATATGTCAGCATGGAGGAAAAATTGCTTTTCAAATCCGGTAGTATAGCTGTCGATCCCAAAGGTGAATCTGCTTTGCTGGAACTTGCAAAAGCACTTAATCTCAATCCGGATGTCAGCATATTGGTTGAAGGACATACCGATAACGTGCCGATGAAATCGTCGACCATTAAAGACAACCTCGATCTTAGCGTACTAAGGGCAACTTCCATTGCAAGGATACTGACTACTGCCGGTGCTGTTGATCCCAGAAGAGTAACTTCGGCAGGCAGGGGAGAGTATTTTCCGATTGATCCCGCCAATACACCTGAAGCTCGTGCAAAGAACCGCCGCACCGAGATTATCCTCACACCTAAGCTGGATGAATTGTTAT
>CAZRKA010000112.1:0-11761 GCA_964600345.1 uncultured Chitinophaga sp.
ATACGTAGCATTAGAATACTGTGCATAGTAGTTATATAACAGGTAAGTATACATGTAACCTGTTGAGCTATTCTGTATTGAGTTATCGTTAATTTCAGTAACACCTGAAGAAGTTACAGGGTAATAGTTGTAAATACCGTACCAGTAGTATCCGCCATCGCAACCGGTCATGGTATTGCTGCTGATTCTGTAGGAATTGTAGTTGTAATAAGTGTAGATACCGTAAAAGTTATAACTTGATGAAGAAGTCTGAGTAACATCATTGTCGGTAAGGGTGTTGCCCATTATATCATTAAAGTAGTTATACTGTGTATAAATCAGGTAAAGATTGGTATTTGACCTGAGTTTCTGGATAGAGTTGTTGCTAAGTGAGAATCTGTAAGTAGCATTACCATACATATAGGCAGTGATGATACCATAAGTATTGCTGGGTGCAGAAGAAACTGTGGCACCTGAGTATGGCCAGTCGTGAAGGCTGTTGCCATCAATTCTGCTTGGTCTGTTGGCAGCATATCCGTAATACGAATATATACCATATATAGAAGAACTGCTGTTGTAAGAAGTAGCATTTGCACGGGAGATATCATTGCTCAGAATCTGTACACCGTTGGTGTAGTATGAGCGGATACCCATTGAATAGAAGTTCTGAATGGTGTTGCCTGAAATGGTGTTGTTCTGGGCAGTGCTGGTATAAGTTGAAGAACTTCCCTGAATAGCGATACCGAAAGCAGGACCCGGGCTGTTAGAGCTGGTTGTTCTCATCAGGTTCTTGTCAATCAGGTTATAAGAACCGTGATTGGTAGAACTGGTAGTGGTAGCACTGGTAGCAGATGTTGAATACGCAATGTAGGCACTTGAACTGGTTGATGTGGCAGTCAGTGCGGAAAATTCAATCGTACAGTTCTTAATGGTAAGGTAGTCTGTACCGTTCTGAATCCTGAAACCTTTCACATTTCCATCGTTGGCAGTATTTCTGACTACCAGATTGTCGAAAGTCATGTAATCGGCACCGTCCATCAGAATGACCGCATCTGCAATCCCGAATTGAAGGAAGTAAGCATTACCGTTGATAGTAATGGTGTTGGTTGAAGATGCGCCTGAAATTGCAGGAAATGTAATCTGTGCAGTTTCTGTAGTGTTGGTCAGTACGTTTACCGTAACTGCTGCGCTTACTCCGTTAGTGACGATTGCACTTCTGAAATCGGCCCAGTTGGCGAAATTGGTTCCGCCTGTCGGGCTGCCGTTGTCAATGGTGTAAGTACCGGACAACTGAGCGAATGCCGTGCTCATGAATCCCAGACACAACATTGCCAGCAATGTTCGAAGGGACTTTTGTGGTTTGTAGATTTTTCTCATAATTAATAAAATTTATATTGTTTTTTTATTATTTTAACACTCCAAATATAGAAATGATTTTTGAATCACCAAACAAATTTGAAAAAATACCCGAGCCCCGAAGCCTATAATTTTTGACCGATACTTATTCTTCGGTATGTGCTCGATAATTTTACATATCTGCCACATGATTTAAAATATTCTCCGGCAAGGTTTTTCCTTCTTTTTTTCATGATTTTGTTGCTGAAAATCAATTTATTATAATGTTTACTTAAAATCTCCACAACATTATCTTCATAGCCGTTAAGAAGTAAAATGACATTGGGGTGTATACTTAAATGCACAGTATTTTTCATTGTCATAATTCTGTCAAAAAATTGAAAACCGATGCCGGAGATTGATCGGAAATTCGTTGAAACAAAAAACTCGCTGTCATTTACAAGTTTGATTTTTTTTACTCCGTTCAGACAAAGATATTTTTTAAGACAGCGTTCATATCCGTTATCTGAATAAAATGATTTATCGGTATATACTATGGCTTGTTTTCCGCTGATGCAGGTAAAGACATCATGCCCGTTTATTTTGTGAAAAGCCATGAATTTTTGCCTCTCCTGATTCATTTCTCTTGCGCCGGAGTTAATGCTGTAAATCAAAATCAGACTTAGTAGCGGGACAAACAGCCTGGAACTGCGGTATATGATTAATAGCGAAGCACAAATTATCGCCGCCATCATCAGTATGGCATCTGTCAGATGAAACTGAATGTTTTCGATAAGTGCAGAAGGAAGTGCATCTATGCGGTACATGGCCTCGCTTGATATTTGAATCAAAAAACTAATCAGTTTTCCCAATGCCAGCGCAGAAGCAGACATAACAGAAAGTGGCAGGAGTAAAATCAGTAAAAACAGCAATAGGGTAAAAACCGGAATAATGAGCAGATTGCTCAGAAGAAAATAAACGGGAAACTGATTGAAGTAATACAAACTCAGAGGAAGGGTGAAAACCTGCGCACATAGAGTCACAGAGAACAAATCAAGTATATATCTGACCGGGAGCGGACTGTTTATATAGTGTTTTCTGATCGGCGGATATAAGAAGACGATTCCTGCAACAGCCGCATAAGACAATTGAAAACCGGGGTCGAAAAGGAATGCCGGGCGGCAGGCAAGCATCAGAAATGCAGAGGCATAAATGGTATTGAAAATATTCTGTTTTCGGTTAAATAAACCGGCTAATGAAATTAATGTACACATAACGCCGGCTCTGATAACCGAGCCAGATAAACCCGTCATGAAGATATATAGCCAAAGAGCAGTCAATATGATGGCGGATTGCAGAAATACGCCGGTTTTTCGCCTTATAAGCGCTGCGGTGAGGAAATTTAATATCATGAAAATTAATCCTGCGTGCATGCCGCTTACTGCCAGCACATGTAAGGTACCGGTTTTCATGAAAATTTCGGTCTGTTCAGCTTCAAGATCATTCTTATATCCAAGTAGCAGAGCTTCCGAAATAGCGGCAGCTTTTTTGTCTTTGATGAATTTTTGAATTATGCTGATGCATCCATCTCTTAAGTTTTCAGCTAAACGGAAAACAGACAGCTTGTTCTCAGGCAAAATGATAATGCTGCCATATCGCGCATCCAGTATTTGTATTACGCCTTTGTGTTTAAGGTAGCGCCTGTAATTAAAGTCGCCGGGATTGTTTGCTCCGTCAGGTGTTGTTAGTTTGCCGCTTAGCATCAGGTAATCTCCGGTGCGGGGGCGTCCTGTTGAAAGGTCTTTAGGGAAACGGACAAGTAGTTTTCCGTTGCAGTAAATTATTTTTCCTGAGCTGCCTCTTACAGCCTCAACATCTGCATAGGCTTTGTATTCATTTTTTCTTTCTGTTACAGCTTCACTTATTCTGACCTTGTATCCGGCAATATCTGTGTATCTGCTGTAATGCAGAGGATCAATTCCTGCATTGTTTAACGCTGATATGGATATAGCTGCAAGAAACGCGCTGAGACTTATTACATATCCGCTTATCAGTGAAGAATTGTAAAGCGAATTTGCAATTCTGTTTTTAAAAAATAAGAGAGCAATTATAATCAACAGAGCAAGCGCCGAAATCTGCAAAATGTATAACGGCAGATATTCGTGAACCAGTATCCCGGCCGCAAATGGAAATAGCAGCCTGGCAAACGGTATCTTGTGCCAGCTGAACATGCTCTGGGTTTATTTCATGAAACGGCGTCTGACAAGCGCAAAGAATTCTGATCCGAGTTTTTCATTTTCTTCCCAGTCAGGCGTGTTGCTGATCTCAGTTTCGAGATAAGAAATGGCATTATCATAGGAATCGGAATTCTGTAAATTGTTGATACAATTTTTATAGGCATCACTATTGCCCCCAAACAGCAGATTAATAAATTCAAATTTTTTGCCAATAGAAATGGCCTTGCTCAAATCCTTTATTGGCGTTTCTTTTGATTTTTCGGCATAGTTCAAGACCGGTACTTTTCCTTTCGAAAACCTATCATTGATTGAGATTTCTTCTTCTTCGTTCAGTGTATCTGTTACAATTGTTTTTACTGAAGGGGCCAACTTTTTTTCTTCAGCCGGAATTGTATTTGCGTTTGATTCGGAAATAGAATTGATGGGTGGCGGTGCAACAATCTCCTTTTTAATTTCGGGTGGATTTACAACTGCAGGTTCGGTATATGGTTCAACTGCTTTTTTGTCTTCTGCAACCGGTTCCTGGACCGTTTGGGGGATTACATGTTTTTTATTCAGACCTGAAGCCTTGTTGTAAATTGATATTGCGTTTTGTTGAATCGCAGAGATGAAAAAGGTTTTGTCATCTGATTTTTGAACTTCAGAAATGAGATTGCCCAGTTCTTCGTATAATTGTTTAATCTGCTCCTGTGCCTCCGATGAATTCATAATTCTGATTGCTTGTTTATCTACTTCAATTATAATCAATTTTTTTCTGATTCTGAAAATATTTTCAAATAAATTTTGTGCCGGTATAATTTTTTTTCAACTTTGTCGCCACTATGGCAGAACCGGGAAAATTAACTGTTTATTTTGGCTGTATGTTTGCCGGTAAAACCTCGTCACTCATCAATCATATCAGCGCTCTTAATCTGAAGCCAAATGAGCTGATAGTGCTTAAACCGGCAGTAGATATCAGATCGGGAAACGCAACGGTGACGACGCACGACGGTAAGTCTCATGCTTGTCTGATTTATGACCGGGATACAGACCTTAATGATACTATTACGCCTTTTACAAAATTAATTGCCATAGATGAAGCACAGTTTTTTGACAAGGTATTTTTGAGCGAGATAAAGAGGTATAAATTAAAGGGAATTGACGTTGTTGCTGCCGGACTTGATAAGGATTATCTTGGACGTCCTTTTGGACTGATGCACTCTCTGATTGAGATTGCTGACGTTAAAAATCATTTAAAGGCTGTATGCTCAGGATGTGGGAACGAAGCTGAGTATACCTACAGAAAGGCTGATAATAAAGTACTAATTCTGATCGGACAATCGGATTATTATGAACCGCGCTGCGAATCCTGCATGACTCGCGGCTGATAAATTCACTCGTCGAGTGCAATAACTGAACGGAGTTCCGGAAGAACTTTTTTAAGGGCTTCTTCTATACCGGCTTTCATGGTCATGTGGCTCATTGAACATCCGCTGCATGCCCCTAAAAGTTTAAGGGTGACATTGTTTTCGGCATCAATTCCAACGAGTTCAACGTCGCCGCCGTCCATTTTTAAAAACGGACGAACCGTATCGAGCGCCTCTTCAATCTTATTTAACTTACTACTCATACACTTTGTTCCTGAACAGAGCTGATTGCTATCTGTCTTACCAAACTGCCCGCAATTTCCGTAAAAATTCTGACATTTTGCATTTCTGAAATTTTACCGTCATCTGCATCTTGCATAAGACTGCCGTTTATGGGTAAACTTCCCAGCAGGGCTGTTTTAAATTCTGTGGCAAGTTTTTCCGCTCCGCCTTCGCCAAAAATGCGATATTTCTCTTCGGGTTTTCCCGGCGGACTGAACCATGACATGTTTTCGACTATTCCGAGAACAGGTATATTGATTGCAGGTAGTCTGAACATGGAACAGGCTCTGCTGGCATCTGCCACTGCCATTTTCTGAGGTGTTGTAACAATGACAGCACCATTGATGGGCAGGTTTTGTGAGAGTGTCAGTTGCACATCACCGGTACCGGGAGGCATGTCAACAATCAGATAGTCGAGTTCGCCCCAGTTGACTCCATTCATGAATTGCCTGATAGCCTGAGAAACCATCGGACCTCTCCAAACAACAGCTTCTCCCGGTTTGGACAGGAATCCTATTGAAAATAGTTTTATGCCATTTGCAAGAACAGGTCGCATGAGTTCTTTGCCGTCAACCTCATCCATTTCAACGGGCATGTTTTCTACTCCGAATAAAATTGGTATTGAAGGACCGTAAATATCTGCATCCAGAATACCAACAGCCGCACCGGATCTGGCGAGTACCGAAGCTATTCCTGCGGCTACAGTAGATTTGCCCACACCGCCTTTACCACTTCCTACAGCTATTATATTTTTGACACCCGGAAGTATTTCACCTTTATTTTTTCTCGCCACAACATCCGAACTCATCTCTATTTCAATCTCGATTTTGTCGTCTATAAAGTGTGAAATGGCATTTCTGCAGGCCTTTTCCAGCATATCTTTCATAGGGCAAGCAGGTGTGGTTAGAAAAACTGAAAAAGCAATCTTTTCGGGGGTAATTTTCAGATTGCGAATCATACCCAGGCTGACCAGATCTTTCTTGAGGTCGGGATCTTCAACATGCCTGAGCGCATTCAGAACGGATTCTTCGTTTATCATCAGTTTTTCTTTTTAAAAATCCCCCCCATCCTCTTAAAAAATTTTTTTTCGAAATCGAGGAAGAATTGAAACTGTCCGAAAATAAAACCATATCCCAGGAGCATCAGATTGTAAACAGGAAGAACACCGATATAGAACAGAATTCTGAGGCCGGTTGATGTATCCGAATTTATTCCAAGTAAATGTTTAATAAGTATCACTGAATAACCTGTGCAGGCAAAAACAATCAGTATGATGAGGACCTGAAAACCGGATTTTAATTGCCAGCGATTTTTTAACTTGTCTATTATTGACACGGAAATAGGGAACTAATGGGGCCGCAAAAATAGGTAGTTTGGGCCGAAAATAAAACCATTATACTCATCCTTAGTAGGTTTCAGAAGAAAACACTGCTTGGGATGAGTTATGCCATACTGTGAGCTTTGAGTGATAGCGAAAAGCTTTCCGGTTTAGGTATAACAACAGTTCCTGAAAACTCAAACAACAGATTAAAAATTTATTTTGCGTCTCGTTGAATGTCGAGTTTCAGCGAAAAAATATTGCTGTACAGGGCCGGTCCGTTACCTGCAACTGCATTGAGATTGGTCAGAGCGTAGTCTATGGTAAACTTGCCAAGACAAATACCCAGACCTACGTTAGGCATAACGGAAGATATGCGATTGCCTTTATCGTTGGTATATTGCTGGTAATTATTGACACCGATTCTGAAAAAGAGTTTGTTGGCATCGCTAATTTCGTAACCTATTTCGCCTCCGCAATAAGGATCTATACTCAGCAGATTAGTTCTTATCAGTGTATTCCTTTTTCCGTCGAGTGTAATGCTTGCATCCAGTTCGGCGAGAAATCTCCAGTTATTCTTTTCCCAGGATTTTGCAAAACCTCCCATAATCCGGGGAAGTGTAATTTCAAGCGTGTTCTTGGGAATTGCATTGCCTGTTGTTACAAGTATATCTTTCTGGGCGTCGGTAAAAGTGTATCTCCAGCTGTTGAAAGTAGAAGTGGCGTCTCTGATGACTATGCCCAGCGACCAGTTCTTTTTTGTGTTTTCAAATTTGCAACCGGCATCGAAACCAAAACCGCTTGATTTGGCAAACGGACCTACTTTGCGCCTTACTATTTTCATACTTCCTCCCCACGAAAAATCCAGATTTCTGAAGGATCTGAATGTTTCTGTCTGAGCATAAGAAAATATGGCGGCAAAATCTGTGGTATTGAATGAACTCACCCTGGTGTAATCTATCTCACCGTTTCTGATTAAATCGAATGTATTGGCAATGCCATCAACTCCGAAACGGATAAGACTTATGCCAATGGCGCCTTTGTCTCCTGCTTTGGCAGCCCAGGCTCCGTAATCGTAGTTTGCAATACCTGCAAAGTATGCGGCATGCATCAATGCTACCTGAGCATTGCTTTTGATACCTGTCAGTCCTGCCGGATTCCAGTATCCTGAATAAACATCGTTGGAAGAAGCAAGCATGGCACCGCCCATAGCCAGAGATCTCGCCCCGACACCGATTTGCAGGAACTCGTTGCTGTACTTGGTCGCATTCTGAGAAAATGATTTGAAAACAATGGAAATGGTGAGAAAGAAAAGCAGTAGGCTACGTTTCATAAACTATGCAAATATCTTAAAATTAATTCAATTTTGGGTTATAATTTGATTTCCTGCTCTAAAGTGTTTAGATTTACATCTATAAACTTCAGTAAATGAGGAATTTGGGTAAGCAATAAGTCTTTGTCCTGTTCAGACCATTCATAATTGATCCCTAATCTCATATACACCCTGTTCAACGCCATAATAACCTTTTCATTGTGCCCGTAGTCAGAAATAAACTTTAAATTTACAAATCTCTCGAATCCGGACGCGAAATTCTGATAGTTCTGAATTCCTGAAAGCTTTAAAAAAAGGGTCAGCTGCGACTGGTCGGTATTTTCTAACTGGGTGTAAAAATCGCTGCAGAGTTTTTCATGTCGGTCCATAAGCACTCTGTCAATTAATATTTCGCTGAGCAAATGATTTAAAAACCATTTTCTCGGCCATCCGGCATCGCGATCGAGCAAAAGTGAAAGTTGTGTGCTTATTTTTTGAAAGCTAATAGAGTTGTGAAATTTCCTGTCTGCTTCGAGGTGTACAATGCAGCCTTTGTTCAATGCGGATAAAGCGGGACGAATAAAATTCCTCTGGGGTTTTAAATGAACTTTGCAAAAGGTCCGGACCATGTCGGGCATAACAAGACCTGTATTGAAATACGGGTCGCCATTTTTATAAAAATGGTAGTGTGAGAGAAAATTCATCCTGTCTTACAAACATATTGAAAATAATTTAATTTATAGTCTGCAGCACTGAGATTTGTTTACTTTTGGATTATCTTTGCCCTTCTGAAAAAAGGAGAGTCAATAAAGGCAATTATGTTACCCGTACAAAATTTTATAGAAGAACTTCGCTGGAGGAATATGATACAGGATGTGGTACCCGGTACCGAAGATTTGCTGAAGAGTAAAATGGTTACCGGTTATATTGGATTTGATCCGACAGCTGATTCTCTTGGAGTAGGAAATATGGTACAGATTATGACACTGCTGCATTTTCAGAGAGCGGGTCATAAACCGATAGCACTGGTTGGCGGTGCTACGGGAATGGTGGGGGATCCAAGCGGTAAAAGTGCTGAACGAAATTTGCTTAGCGAGGAAGTACTGCTGCACAATCTGGCTTGTCAGAAAGCACAGCTTGAGAAATTTCTCGACTTTGATTGCGGTGCCAACAGCGCGGAGATTGTTAACAATTACGACTGGTTTAAGAATTTTACCTTTCTGGATTTTATCAGGGATGTTGGGAAGCATATCACCGTGAACTACATGCTGGCAAAAGACAGTGTCAAAATGAGGCTTGAGAATGGAATGTCATTCACAGAATTCAGCTATCAGCTTGTTCAGGGTTACGATTTTTATTACCTGTGGAAAAACAAGGGCATTCAGCTTCAGATGGGTGGCAGCGACCAATGGGGAAACATTGTAACCGGCACTGAACTCATCAGAAAAATAGAAGGTGGCGAAGCTTATGCGCTGACAACTCCCCTGATTAAAAAAGCGGACGGAACTAAATTCGGAAAATCCGAAGGCGGTAATATATGGCTCGATCCAAAACGCACCTCACCCTATGCATTTTATCAGTTCTGGTTAAGGGCTAGTGACGCAGACGTGAAAAATTATATCCGCATTTTCAGTTTGAAAAGCCGGGAAGAAATTGAGGCAATAGAAACAGGTATGCTTCAGAAAGAACTGGCTAAGGAAGTAACTGTCAGAGTGCACGGCGAGGAGGCATATCTTAAAGCTATCCGCGCAAGCGAAATACTTTTCGGTAAAGGTACAACCGATGAACTCTCGACTATAGACGAGTCGACTTTGCTCGAAGCAATGGAAGGAGTTCCCCAGGCTGTTATTGCAAGAAATGAACTTGAAGCAGGTATTAATATCATAGATTTCCTGAGCGATAAAATCAAGCTGATGCCGAGTAAAACTGAGGCCAGAAAAATGTTGCAGGGCAATGGTATCAGCATCAACAAGGGCAAAATCAGCGATCAGACGTATCAAATTACCCCTCAGGATCTGATACAGGGTAAGTATGTGCTGGCGCAGAAAGGCAAAAAAGAATATTGTCTTGTACTTGTATCCTGAACTTTAAGAAAAATTAGTATCAAACGTATGAAATTTATAAAAACCGCTCTTAAACCTTTAGCCGGCGATCAGTTGATTGTTGTTGTAGATGCCCGTCAATTCAAGAAATCTGAATTTCTGAACAAGGACGAAACAGATGCTGTAAGCAATGCAATTGAAGCCAAGAAGGCACAGATTCAGTTTTATTCGGGTAAATTGCTGAAGATAGTAATTCCTGTTTATGATAAAGCCGGCTGGGAACTCAGTGAGAAACTGAGACGAGCCGGTGCCACAATTTGTAAAACACTGAATGAATATAAATCAAAATCAGCATTTATTGCTTCATCTGACAAGCATACAGCACTTGCAGTTGCTGAAGGAATTGCACTTGCCAATTATCAGTTTATAAAATACCTCAGCGACAGAAAAAAGAAAATCAACAGTTTGCAGTCTCTTGCACTGAGTAATAAACTTATAAATGAAGCAGATGCTGAATATCTCAATACAGTGATTGAGTCTACATACATAGCCAGAGATCTTGTGAATGAACCTCAAAGTCACTTAAACGCATTGCAACTCTCTGACGAATTTAAAAAGATAGGCAAAAAAGCGGGATTCACTGTGGAAGTTTGGAACGAATCCAGAATTGCATCTCAGAAAATGGGAGGATTACTGGCCGTGAACAAGGGAAGCAAAATACCACCAACATTCAATATCCTGGAATACAAGCCCAAAAATGCAATTAATAAAAAACCTTATGTACTGGTAGGAAAAGGAGTAGTATACGACACCGGCGGTCTTAGTCTTAAGCCCACACCTATGAGCATGGATCACATGAAATGCGATATGGCCGGTAGTGCTGTGGTTGCCTCAGTAATGAATGCAGTTGCAAGACTTGAGATGAATCTTCATGTCGTTGGACTGGTACCTGCAACAGACAACTGGATTGGTGAAAACAGCTATGCTCCGGGTGATATCATTACCATGTACAGCGGAACAACGGTCGAAGTGCTTAATACAGATGCTGAGGGCAGACTGATACTGGCTGATGCTTTGCATTTTGCAAAAAAACTTGATCCATTTCTGGTTTGCGATTTTGCAACGCTGACCGGTGCAGCTGTCAGAGCAATTGGTCCGTATGCAAGTGCAGTTATGGGAAAAGCAGATGAAAAAATCAAGGAATCCATATTTGAAAGCAGCTATTCTGTTTTTGAACGCCTTGTTGAATTTCCGCTTTGGCCGGAATACGGAGATGAACTTAAATCTGAAATTGCTGATATGACAAACCTTGGCAAAGGTGAAGGAGGACAGATAAGTGCAGCTAAATTCCTGGAACATTTTACCGATTATCCCTGGATGCATTTTGATATTGCAGGCCCTGCATTTAATCACAGCAGCGATGCATACAGGACTAAAGGCGCTACAGGAGTGGGAGTCAGACTTATGATTGATTTCCTTCAAAAACAAAATCATAAAAATAAAAAGAACCATGAATAAACCAATTATCGGAATCACTCAGGGAGATCCAAATGGAGTTGGTCTCGAAGTTATAATTAAAGCTTTCGGACATGAGTTGCTGTTTGATTATTGCATTCCGGTTGTGTATGGTAACCCTAAGTCGTTTGCATATCATAAAAAGCTGATGAATGCCGAGCAGCCTTCTTATGTGCAGGTGAGGGATATTTCTGAAATTAAAGGCAATCAACTCAATCTGATTGCCAGCAGCAATGAAGCAATTGAAATTCAGACAGGTGTTGTTTCGGAAACAGCGGGTAAAGAAGCCTTAATGGCCATAGACCGCATGCTTCAGGATGCGGTGGCGGATAAATTGCACGGAATTCATCGTCGACCGGCGGCGCTATTTTGCGGTGACCCAGCTGTGGGTGGCG
>CAZRKA010000113.1:0-11621 GCA_964600345.1 uncultured Chitinophaga sp.
TATTTCAATAATTTCAATAAGGTATCTGAATCCTATTCCGTTTGATACGGGTATTCCTGTTGCTGAGGCGAGTTCTGGTATTCTGCAATTATAAGGTGGAAGCATCCAGTTGCCGCCTTTATGTTTTTCGCTATCCTGCAGCCATTCTGAAACATTGCCGCACATATTGTAAAGTCCGTATGCATTTGGCCAGTATGAATATACTTCCGTAGTTATGAAATCGGAGTAGGGTTGCATAGTTTGAGTGGAAATATTACTCATGCGGCTGTTAAGTAAAAATCGCCCGTGGTATCTGGATTTGTAATTGTTATATCTGACACCATCGTAATTCCAGGGATAATCGGAATTAGCCGATAATCCTCCTCTTGCTGCCGATTCCCATTCAGACTCAGTTGGCAATCTGACAATAAACCGTTTAATTGGTATTTTTTTATTCCCAAAATAAAGTATCAGTTTTTCCTGCAACCATTTACAATAATTCAATGCCTGCTCTTTGCTGATACCTACTACGGGAAAATTGTCCATGGCGGGATTTTCAAAATAATTCTGTGCAAATTTTTCCATTCCCTGACTCCAAACCTTTAAATTGGGATAATTACTGTTGTAGGCAGGCATGTTTTTGTTTTTCAAATCGTTTAAAAATTCCCGGTAATGGCGGTTGCTCATCTCAGTTTCTGCCATATAGAGGTAATTTCCTTTAATCGGTTTTACACCGGGAATCTTACTGCCGTCGAACAGAACAGGCATATTATACAAGTCGGGATAATTTATTGATCCTGCACTAAGTGAATATGTATATATTAATAGTAATGAAGTAAATATTTTCATTGTTTATGTAACGAAATTATCACAATTAAATTATTTTTATTGGATTTTTCATTTTTAGTCATATAATTGTCAAAACGAAATGTTGAAAACTAATCCGGAAACACTGCAACAATTGAATCGCATAGCGCGTTTCACTAATAGGATTTAAATCAATATTTGAATGAAACAAATAAACCTCAATCTGAAATGGATTCCCGACTTTTACTTTATTCTGGTTTCCATACTCTGGTATTATCTCAGTGTGCAGTCGAGTGAAACGGATTCTTCCCGTTTTGTGAATTTTCCTGCAGTAATTATGATTGTTTTGTTCCATATACAATTATTTCTGAACGATCAGGTTCTGGGTAAGATACTTGCCGGTATCTCGGTATTCGCCACACTATATATCATGTATATTCTGGCAACCGAAATTTATGATATGCACCTGACGGGTGTAAGCGACTATCTCTATATTCTTAAAGCCGGTAATCTGATACTTCTAAACTTCATCATGGCATACCTGATGTACAGCAAGTACAATTTTCAGGAGCAGATGAATCCGGGCTTTAATCAATTGGGTGGAAACGATTAAGTTTTAATTGCAGAAATTCTTATTAAAAATTCTTAAAATCTGAATTGACTCTAAGGAAAATACTCCTGATTGAGGCCTTACTTTACAGCGCATGTCTATTGCTGCTTTTTAATGCGGATTTTGTTTACCCGGAAAATCCCAAGGATTTTTTATGGATACTATGGATTTCATTTATTCCGCTGAATCTGATATTTGCAGGGCTATATTTTATTCAATCAAGAAAGAAAACACAGACTAAAAGTATTATACCCGTGCTGATGATACTTTCACATTGTGTTTTGGCAATATTAATTGCCTTGTTATTGCCCGGCATCGGCTATGGCTTGTTCCATTTTTAATTAAGCCTCTTCAAGTGCCTTTAAAACTGCTTCGTTGACGGCTTTTGGATCAGCTTTACCCTTGCTAAGTTTCATGACTTCTCCTACAAATAATCCAAGCAAACCTTTTTTACCTGACTTATATTCTGTGATTTTATCAGGATATTTCGCCATTACCTCTTTTATTATCCCATTGATAAATTCAGAATCATTGCTTTGAATGACATTCAATTCTTCAGCAATATCCAGTGCAGATTTTCCGGGTTCCTTTACCAATTCAGGGAAAACCAGTTGAGATGCGGCGGTATTACTCAACTTGCCCTGATCTATTAAAAGTATAAGCTCGGCTATCTTTTCAGGTTCTAAAACAAAATCAAGAATATCAGTTGCAGTATCGTTCAGATATGATTTTATACTTCCAAGTATCCAGTTAGCAGCAGATTTGTAATTGGATGTATGACGGCACAACCTGATATAATAAAACGCTGTTTCTTTATCATCGCAGATTGTTTTTGCATCGTATTCAGATAAACCGTACTGATTTTTCAATTTATTGTAAATCTCATCCGGTAATTCCGGAAGTTCGCTTTTAATTTTCGCAAGGTATTCGTCTGTAACATGGAAAGGAGGGAGATCGGGCTCGGGAAAATACCTGTAATCATTAGCAGCCTCTTTGCTTCTCATGCTGAAGGTATTTCCTTTCAAAGCATTGAATCCTCTGGTTTCGGATACAACCGGAATGCCTTTTTCGCACAATTCTGTCTGCCTGATAATCTCGCTTTCTATTGCGCGCTTGACATTGCTGATTGAGTTCATATTCTTGACCTCCACCTTGGTTCCGAATTTATCACTGCCTGCAGGTCTTACAGAAATATTAGCATCACATCTCAATGATCCTTCTTCCATATTGCCGTCGCAAATGCCCAGATACCTTACCAGTTTTCTTATTTCACTAACATATTCGTATGCTTCATCAGCAGTTCTGATATCGGGTTCACTTACTATTTCTATGAGTGGCACACCGGCTCTGTTGTAATCTACAAGTGTGTCGTAAAGGTCCTGATCGTGCAGACTTTTACCGCTGTCTTCTTCCATGTGAATACGCGTCAGTCTGATCTGCTTTTCACCCCCGGATTTAATTTTAACAAAACCACCGGTGCAGATTGGTGTCTTGTCCTGCGTAATCTGATATCCTTTGGGAAGGTCGGCATAGAAATAGTTTTTGCGGTCAAATCTGTTGACTCTGGTAATTTCACAATTAAGGGCAAGCCCCATTTTGATAGCTTTCTCTATGACTGCTTCATTGTGTTTGGGTAAAGTACCCGGATGTGCTAATGTGACAGGACTGACCTGTGTATTCGGCAAAGCGCCGTATTCGGCATTGTCTGCACAATAAGCTTTGCTTTTGGTCAGTAATTGTACGTGTATCTCCAGTCCGATAACGGCTTCGTAAGTCATAATAAAGGCCTGCAAAATTAAGGATTAATGCCGAATCTATCAGGAGATTTTTTCATTCTTTAAATGCCTTTCCGAGTCGCGTCCGGTTTTCTTTTCCATGTTCTTTTTAAACGCTTCACTCAGATCAACCCCGGTTTGATTTGCCAGACAGGTAAGTACCCATAAAACATCCGCCATTTCATCACCAAGGTCGAGATTTTTTTCATTGTCTTTAAACGATTGATCTCCGTATTTCCTGGCCATTAATCTGGCTAATTCACCGACTTCTTCCATTAGTATGGCGGTATTCGTCAATTCGCTGAAGTATCTTACACCAATGGTTTTAATCCATTGATCAACAGTTTCCTGAACTTCTTTTAGCGTTGGTGAGCTATCCGGCATTATGTCTTTGATTTAACTTTAACTCATGCGCTAACTGCATGCTGAGCTGCCAGCCAGCGCTCGGCATCGAGTGCAGCCATACAGCCGCTACCGGCAGCTGTTACAGCCTGTCTGTAAATTTTGTCCTGAGCATCGCCACAGGCAAAAACACCTTCTATGTTTGTATAGCTTGTTCCGGGTTTGGTAATAATATATCCCTGTTCATCCATTTCTATCCAGGGTTTGAAAATACCGGTATTGGGAGTATGTCCGATGGCAACAAAGAACCCTGTCACCTGTATTTCCTTTATACTGTTATCTTTATTGTTGCGCAGTCTAGCCCCTGTAACAACTGTGTCACCGAGTATCTCCTCTGTTTCGCAATTGTAATGTATTTCGATATTGGGCGTATTCTGAACTCTGTGCTGCATAGCTTTTGATGCCCTGAATGTATCTCGTCTTACTATCATGTGAACTTTTTTGCAAAGTTTAGCCAGATAGCTGGCTTCTTCGCAGGCTGTATCTCCTGCACCCACAATGGCAACATCCTGACCGCGGTAAAAAAATCCGTCGCAAACCGCACAAGCACTTACACCGCCGCCGTTGAGACGCTGCTCGCTCGGCAACCCAAGCCATTTTGCACTGGCACCGGTCGCAATTATTACTGCATTAGCAATGATTTGCTTATTGTCATCTACAACACATGTGAATGGTCTTTTACTGAAATCCACTTTAGTGACAATGCCATATCTGATATCGGCACCTAATCTTTGCGCCTGAGCTTTGAAATTGTCCATCATTGCCGGACCCTGTATGCCATCCGGATATCCCGGATAATTTTCTACTTCTGTTGTGATCGTTAACTGACCGCCCGGTTGCAGGCCTTCATACATCACCGGTTTCATATCTGCTCTTGCGGCATATATTGCTGCGGTAAAACCGGCAGGACCGCTTCCGATAATCAAACACTCTACTTTTTCTGTCTCCTGATTCATGGATGCAAATTAATTAAAATTTATCTTTAACTAAAAATCGAACTTGACAATCAGTTTATTGATAAAGATCATATCAGGAATAAGGCACACTAAAAGTAATAAATGCCTTGACAGGGGAGGAAAGAGATTTTTTAAATATGATTATTCAACTTCAACTTGCGGGAGAAGTCTCAGTTTTATCATCACTGTTGTCTTTCTTTTTATTAATTCCCATACTTAGTCCGAAATAAAGATCAAGACCGTATACTTCCTTGCCTCGCAACTGACCTATCAGATTATCCGAACCAATGAAAGCAGGACCTATTCTAAGATATATTCCCAGTCTTGGATTTCTGTAATCATTCATCATGCCAAGCGGCAATGCCAATTCGAAAAACTTTGTTTCCATTCTTGGAATCAACATAAAGTAGGATGGCTTGCGCATTCCGATAGCTTTTTTGCCTCTCAGGTCCTGAGAAAAATTGGCTCCGACATAAAACATTTTCAGTAAATTGTAATCAAACTGAATATTCAGGGTTGCCGGCATCTTGCTCTGAAATGAAGTTCTTCCGGTATCAACCTGGAAAATTGTTCTCATAACGCTATCGGTAAATTTGATTCCTCTCTCCTGTCCGTCTTCTCCGGCCCAGGCATCTGCAAATTCGGGTGTTATTATGAGCATTTTATCACCTCCTGTATTTGTAATACGGGTGTTCCTGAGGTTTTTATTGTATGTTATATGTCCTCCGTCCATCAAACTCACACCACCTCTGAACAGGTAATTGTTCTTTCCGTTGGTTACTTTTTTTGTGCCTGATGGATTGTATTCAAATGCCGCACCTATGTCAAAACCAAACCCGCTGCCCTGAAGCTTGCTGTTAAGTACATTGACATTGATGGATTGTAAATCCTCCAGTTTGCCCGGATCTGTGTAACCGTATTCAACATCTGTTTCACCAAAAACAATGGTATCAGTTCCGGCTGCTTTAATAAGCATCCCTCTGTTTTTAATGTAACCACTGGCATATCCAAGCAAAAGTTTTGGGGTAACACCGGCTTTTAAAACAAAGTTATTATCACTCACTATGGTTTTTGCAAGTGTAACGGCGACTTCTCCAAAAGCGTTAACATTGACAGTAAAGGAATTGTCTCCAAAAGTCTGACCAACCTGAAATTGATTTGGGCCGCTGTATGAAACAGATCCTCTCGAACTGTCTATGCCGTATCTTGCCAGTCTGGCTAAGGGTTCGGCAACATCATTTACCTGAATGCTGAATGTGTTTTTATATTGAAATCCCAAAGCAAATCCTTTGGGCAAACTGATCATAAAACCCGGTACCCTCGTTTGAAGAGTCAGATTCATGTTTTTAGGTTTATTGTTGACATTTTCTTTCAGCCAGTCGTCCTGAAAATTCAATCCACCGGTACCATTTTGATATTGAGCCGGCACATTGCCGGTAATCAGATTGATAAAAGGGAAAGGAAAATTCAGCTTCAGGTAATCGTTGTTAAAACTAAACCCTCCGGTAATACCATTTACATAAATCCGGTGCCTGGAATTGGCTATATTGGCCGGATTGAGTGACGATTGATGTATACCCCCGAGATTGCTGTGCTGTAATCCGATAAATGTTTGCGAATCTGCAAATTCAGCAGAGGATAAAAAGATGGTAAAAAGAATGATTGATTTAATGGTATTTATTCTCATTTTCGTTTAATTTGTGTCGTGTTGAATAAAGACAGAACCGCAGTAAAATTAATGGCATTTTCTTCTCTGTTTGCGGGTCTTTCCGTTTTGCTGGGCGCATTCGGATCCCATATATTGAAATCTGTTTTGTCTGAGTATAAACTTGGTGTTTTCAATACTGCGGGTTACTACTTGCTTACGCATAGCATAGCAGTCATAGTGCTATTGCTTGTCAAAAATACAGTAAATTTACGTATTTCCGCTTATGGAATTTATGCAATTTTCGCAGGTATGCTCATTTTTAGTTCAAGCCTTTACCTGACGGCATTCAGCGAACTTCCCGGTGCATCCGGACTTAAACTGGCCGGTGCAGTTGCTCCGGTAGGGGGTATTCTGATGATTAGCGGATGGATATTATCGGCTTTCTCACTTTTTAAAAGGATTGAAAAATGAGAATTCTGATTTTATTAAGGCATGCCAAAAGTGAAGAACCGGGATTTGTTAAACCTGATTATGAAAGAAAACTGAAAGAAAAGGGCGTAAGGGATATCAATAAGGTTGCTTCAGAATTTATCAAACTTAATCTTAACCCGGCAATCATACTCTGCAGTTCGGCAACACGAACCAGGGAGACACTTGATGAATTGCTAAAATACCTGCAACCCGCTCCTGAAATAAGGTATTTAGAGAGCCTCTACCACGCCTCAGCTTCTGAAATTCTCGACCTTATCAATTCTTTTGGTAAAGATTCTGAAATCATCATGGAAGTGGGACATAATTTCGGAATTTCGCAACTTGCCGATTACCTGAGCCGGGATCCTTGCCGCGAACTGCCAACATCAGGATTAATAGTACTCGGTTTCGAAAAGGATATTGAAATGGGTAAAGGTAAAATTCTGCATTTAATTATCCCTAAAGAGATTTGACTGTGATGCCCGAAAATATTGACGAATCTGAATCAGGTGCTTTATTTGCAGAAGTAGTACTTCCTCTTCCACTGCAGAAACTATTTACTTACAGGCTGCCGGCCGATCTTTTTGAACAGGCAGTTATGGGCAAGAGAGTTTTTGTACCATTTGGCAACAGAAAAGTATATACCGGTATCATCGTAAATATCAGCAGCAAACCACCCGCTAATTATGAAGCGCTTAATGTCATATCCATTATAGACGATGTACCGCTTATCAGTACAACTCAGTTAAAGTTCTGGCAATGGATTGCAACTTATTATATGTGCGGACTGGGAGAAGTAATGTCGGCGGCCCTGCCTTCAGGTCTGAAGCTTGCCAGCGAAACTTTTATTGCTCTTGCCGGTGATGCCGAATATGATGCCTCTGTGCTTGACGATAGGGAAGTACGTATACTTGACGCCCTTAAAGGAAAGGAAAAAGTAAGGATATCTGATATCGAAACGCTTCTGAAGTCTAAAACATCATTTGTTAAAATTGTTAAGAGTCTTTATGAAAGACAATTGATTGTAATGTTTGAAGACATCTCCGAAACCTATAAACCGAAAAAAATAAGCAGGCTTTCAATCAATAAATCACTGAGCGAAAATGAAATTGAAGAGTTGGTGAACCGCCTTGAATCTAAAGCCAAATCTCAGTTTCAGGCATTACTTGCCTTGCTAGGTGAACCTGGAAGAACTATTGTAAAACCTGATCTGATAAAGAAATACGGGCTTCAGCCTTCTGCAATAAAGGCATTGATTGATAAAGGAGTCATTGATCAGACTGAAGAAGAAACCGGAAGATTTGTATCAAGAAATTTTACAGAGACTGAATATACACTTAGCGACACTCAGCATAAAGCTCTGACAGAAATCCGGAGTTTTTTTACTGAAGGTAAAAATGTACTTCTTCACGGCGAAACCGCTTCCGGTAAAACATTTATTTACATTGAACTGATAAAAGAGCAGTTGAAAAAAGGTAAGTCTGTTCTGTATCTGATTCCGGAAATAGCATTAACAGAACAATTAATTCAACGACTCGAAAACTATTTCGGAAATGAAATGATGGTTTCACATTCCCGATTCAGCAGGAATGAAAAAGTCGAAATATGGAACAGGGCTTCCAATGGCGAAATTAAACTTTTACTTGGATCCCGCTCATCTCTTTTTATGCCATTGCAGAATACCGGACTTATCATTATAGACGAAGAGCACGAACCGGCCTTTAAGCAGCAAGATAAAAATCCCCGCTATCACGCAAGGGACGCAGCTCTTGTGTTGGCCAAAAACACAGGAGCTTCTGTACTGATGGGTACTGCCACACCTTCAATAGAATCGTATTATAATGCCTCCAACGGCAAATATGGTCTGGTTGAGCTAAACGAAAAATACGGTGATGCTCTGAAAACTAAAGTGATTATAGGCGACATAAAAGAAGAAAACAGGGTGAGGATAATGCATGGCATTTTTACCGAATCACTGATGTCGAGACTGAGAACTTTACGCGAAGAGAAATCTCAGGCCATATTGTTTCAAAACCGCAAAGGTTATGTGCCTTTGCTCGAATGCAGTATTTGCGGATGGGCAAGTAAATGTATCAATTGTGATATCGCGCTGACATATTATAAGTACAGCAATAACCTGCGTTGCCACTACTGCGGATACCATCAGGATAACATCAGCAAATGCCAGGCCTGTGGCAACAATTCGATGGCTATTCAGGGTTATGGCACCGAGCGCATAAGCGAAGAACTTCAGAGTCTGATGCCTGATCTGAGAGTCATCAGGTTTGACCAGGACAGCACAAAACAAAAAAACTCATTCAGAAAATTGCTGAGCGAGTTTGAAAATGGCTCCGCCGATGTCATGGTTGGTACTCAAATAGCCGTGAAAGGTCTCGATTACGGCAATGTCCAGCTAACTTCGGTCATCAATGCCGACCATCTGTTGAATTTTCCGGATTTTCGTTCTCACGAAAGAACTTTTCAACTGCTGATTCAGCTTGCCGGAAGGGCCGGGAGAAAAGGCAGACAGGGCGAGTTGATTATACAAACCAGGCAAAAGGATCATCCGGTAATACAAGCTGTTATTGACCATGATTACAAAGGATTTTATCAACAGCAGATTTTAGAAAGACAACAGTTTAATTATTCTCCTTTCAGCAGAATGATCAAACTGACGCTGAAACACCGCTCGCCAGAGGTAATTCAAAAAGCCGCTGCAGAGTATTCTTTATTGCTTAGAAAGCAATTGGGTGCGCGGGTGCTTGGCCCTGAAACACCTTTTATCTCCAAAATCAGAAATTTGTATTTGCGCAATTTCCTGATCAAAATGGATCCCGAAAAAGACAACGCTGCTCAGATAAAAGAATTTATTGCTAAAACCTTCGACTATCTCGTGCAGAAAGATTCGATCAAAGGTTTGTTGATGGCAACTGATGTCGATTGTTACTGATTAATTCTTTGATTTGGAGCTGCCTTATTATATATTGCATAAATTCGATTAAATTATATTTATCTGTTAAGCAAACGTGTCTTAGTTATCCAGAAGTCTGAGAATTTTGTCCAGTTTCTGAACAGTAAGCGGCTTGGTGATAAAATCCTTTATTTCTGTGTATGCATAGGATCTTTTCTTGTCTGCCGGATCTATGGATGATGTGAATACAAAGCAGGGAATATTTGATTTAAGCTTTTTGAATTCCTCGATAAAATCCCAGCCGCTCATCACCGGCATGTTTAAGTCAAATAAAATAACATCGGGGATATTTTCACTCCTTTCCAAAGCAAATTTCAATGCTTTGAGTGCTGATTCCGCATCAGTGAATTTTTCAACTTTTTCGGAAAACTCAACTTTCTTAAGAAGTTTATCCGTTAAATAAATGATGATTTCATCATCGTCTATGATATAGGCAAGATTAATTTTGTTCATTAAAATGTATTATAAATGTTGTTCCCTGATCGGGAGCTGATTGTATTTCAATATTTCCGTTCATTAATTCAATTTGATTTTTTGTCATAAACAGTCCAAATCCCTCTGCGTTCTTGTTATTGTGAAATGTTTTGAACAAGCCAAATACGTCTGAGCCATGTTTACTTAAATCAATTCCACTGCCATTGTCTTCTACAATTAATCTGATATAAGGTTCACTGCGTTTCGCATCAAATTTCAGATTTAAAGGCCGCTCGGCAGACCGGTACTTAATGGCATTTGTCATCAAATTCAATAATATACTTTCAAGATATGCGGGTATCACAGGGACATAGATATCATCGCTTACCCTGTTTATTATGTTTGAACCTGATTCAGTAATAAGATGGTTTACAGCTGAACATGTTTTATCAATTTCTTCGCGAAGATTCAATTTTTTATAGTGTTTGTCAGTGTTGTTTTGAACTTTTATAAATTCGGATAAATTATGAATTGTCTGATCCAGCTTGTTAGTACTGGTTCTCAGCATTTCAAGTATTTGTGTTCTTTCCAGCTCCTCATCACTTGTTTCCGATAATAAATCGGCAAGACTTTTAATATTGTTGTTATTAGACCTGATATTATGCGATACGATAAATGCAAAATTGTTGAGCCATTCATTCTGTTTTTGGGTAAGGTTCAGAAATTTCTGCAATTCGGTTTCTCTCTGGACTCTTTCACTGACATCCTGCACTATTCCATATATGCCTGTTACAGCTCCATTGCCCGATTTTTCAAATACATTTTCAGTGTATAAATTCAGAACTGTGCCGTCCGGTCTTAGCAATCGAAAATAAATCTGAAAATCTTCAAGCCCGGCCATTGCTCTGTCTATCGATTGTTTTACCGTATTCTTATCATCGGGATGTACCTTTTTCAACAATTCCGGAATGACTTCATTTACATTTATTTTTTCGATATCAAATATTCTGTAAATTTCGTCAGACAGGGATAATTGTTCAGTAATATAATCGTAATTCCAGTTACCGAGACGAGCTATTTTCTGGGCCTGGTTTAAACGGTTCTTACTTTGTCTTATTTTTTTTTCTGCGAGTTTTCTTTCGCTGATATCCCTTGAAATACAGGCAATACCGGAAATTTTCCCCGAAGTCGAATCGGGGATGGGATTGAAACTTATCTCAGTCCAGTGTGGTTTGCTTGCAGTCTGAAGGTCGCGGATTGTGAATGATTCACCGTTCAGCGCTTTATTGCAGAAATCAGTAAATTTCTTTCCCCTGTCTTTATCCGGGATATAGTTTTTTAAAGCATCACCGCTATTTGGTTTTTTACCTGAAATCCTGAGGACATATTTTTCAAATGCACTGTTGCATGTGATTAATTTTAAATTGCTGTCCAGGCTCCATATCATGTCGGCTGAACTGTCTATCAATGCTCTGAAATTGCGGTTGTCAAACTCTATTTTAATCAGTGCCTCGTTCTTCTCATTTTCAATTTTTCGAAAAGATGAAATATCACTCGAATTGACAAAGGCTCCTATTATTTCTCCGCT
>CAZRKA010000114.1:0-11526 GCA_964600345.1 uncultured Chitinophaga sp.
TTAAGACCAACCATGGCGTCGAGGTCTTTCATCACATTCTCGTACGAATCCGGCACCGGAGGCGTTTTGATATCGCTTTTCATTTCGTGTTCGTCGCTGTCGTCGTCGTCGGGCATGTCGAAGTCGGCATCGAAATAGAAACCTGTCTGCACCAGCGGGATGAAATCTTCTTCCATGGCTTCGATATAATCGTCGCCTACTTCAAAAGGCACACTGGCGATCAGTTCGTCCATGAACACCACTTCAATATAATATCTGCCGCGGCCCCAGGTTCCCAGCATATCGCTGCCCCATCCGACGGTGGTAGAGAAGAAATCTTCTTCCGGTTTCACAAAGAAAAGCTTGGTGGCAGATCCTTTGAGGTAGCCTGCAGAGGTTTTATAGTTGAAGGTCAGTTCGCAGGCCCAGTCGACACTTTTGCGGGTGAGGTTTTTGGCATTGAGTTCAATCCAGATATAACGGGTGCTGAGGGCGTTAAAACCGACATAGTACTTGCGTTCCACTTCAACCATATTGGCATCGGGGCCTTCGTACAGTTTAAGCGTTTCAATTTTAAAGAAAGGATTGATGCCGTTTTTAACAAGGCCCTGGCGTTCGATGTAAAAGCTTTTGGTAGCGGTTAATTCGTCGTTGACGTAGGCTTCCCAGCGATAGGCGCCTGTTTTCCAGTAAGTAGAGGGTGTTTTAACGCCCCATCCTTCGCGGACGTAGACAATATTGTCGCGTTTGTCCACATTGCGGTCGCATACCAGGTCGCATATTTCCTCGTCATTTTCGTTGATGCACTTGAGGCGGAGCTTGATATCCCAGCTTTCCTCGTCGTATTTCTTATTGAAGAAAGAGAATTCGCAGTATATGTAGGCGGCTTCCTGTTCGTCGAAAACAGAGCGGTATTTTTTTGCGTTGTTGGCGAGCCATTCGGTACTGCCATAAGTTTTGATATCGCGGAATTTAAACAGGTCTTTAATATTCATAAAAACGATTCAATAATACACTATTAGCGTTGTTAAATAAAGGGCATTTTGATTTTTTTATCTACAGTTCAAAATTGATTTTGTTTTATAATAAATAAGATTAATTTTGCAACCCCATAATCGGTGAGGTGACTGAGAGGCCGAAAGTAGCAGTTTGCTAAACTGCCGTACGGGAAACTGTACCGAGGGTTCGAATCCCTCCCTCACCGCCAAGTAAAATGTTAAACCCATCAGCCGCAGGCTGATGGGTTTTTTAATTTTGTGAAAGGCTGCGCCAAGCACCCGGTTTTTGTGCTTGAGCGCAGACTAAACACAAAATTAAAACCCCGACCGAAGGGGTATCTATACCCATTTACACGTGTAAGTGATTTAAAAAAGAGACAGAATCTATTAAATTTTGTATAAATGGTTTAAATATAAATTCACTAAAAAATACTGTTATGAACATTAATACAAGCCACATAGTAGACCTGATAATAGCTTTCTTTGCAGGGTTGTCATTTGCAAGAATCGTATTGCGATGGCGACCATTTAAAGAACGTAAAGATAACTGATATGGTAGCATTTCGTAAAACCATTCAATTTGATACCATTTATATGGGTATCTAATTGTTTTTTGATTGAGTGTTATCGGTAATCTTACAAATTCACTATAAGGAATAATTTCACATTCATAGTACTGTTTATCAATTGAATTATTCGTGTTATGTATAATTTTAATTCTAATTGGGTAATTTTTATGCTTCATAATAAATTACCGACTAAATTAAGATTATTTTTCAGATGTCAAACTTTTATATGTAAGTCTGGTATTACCACAATTCTTAATAGAATCTGCAAATCTCTCAACATTGGATATATTCCGAGTATTATATCTGTAACTAAATTCATCACAATATCTCTGTAAGTGCTTATGTGAAACAACATGGAATGTACCTACTATACCTCTTTTTAGAATACTCCAAAATCCTTCTATTGAGTTTGTGTGAATATTTCCTTTAACATACTCACCTTTTTTATGGTCAACTATTCCATGACCTTTAAACTCTCTATTCAATCCGTTATATGCACCAAAACTATCAGTAATAATAGTAGCATCAGGACTTACATTATTACGAACTATTGGCTTAATTGTTTCGCCTCTTGCGCTGTTCTTTTCAATCACCTTTAAAACAACATCACCATCACGTTGTAAAAGACCTACCATAGGCGATTTACCTTTACCGCCAAAAGTTTCTTTGCCTCTGCGTTTGCCAACGTGCTTATTACTTTCTTTACCTCCTACATAAGTTTCATCTATTTCAACTTCACCTGTAAGAAGTTCAGGACTAACCCTTGTAAGCATTGCTCTTAATCTATGATTAATAAACCATGCTGTTTTTTGACTAACACCAATTCGGGTTGCAAGTTCAACAGAACTGATACCTTTTTTAGAAATGGATATTTCGTATGATGCTTGAAGCCATTTACGAAGCTCAACTTTGCTGCCTTCGAATATAGTTCCAGTGCGAACGGTAAATGGCAAATCACATTCTCTTTCAGAACATCTATAAGAAGGTATATTGGTGAATTTACCACGTGGTTTTACACTATATGGTTTCTTAGCTGAACCACAATGAGGGCAAACAGCCTGACCATTCCATCTTTGTTGCTCTAAGAACTGGTAGCAGGTTTTTTCATCCCTGAAATAGTCGTTAAATTCTGCGATTGTTTTGAAAGTGAAGTCCATTATCTAATTGTATAGTACAAATTTAGGAGATGTTACACATATTACCAAATTAATTATCAAATTATTTGGTTTTATTTGTTGCGTATATCAAATATATTGTTACTTTTGTAAGTATTAATATCAATATATATGAATGCAGCACAAAAAATAGTTGAAAAATTTGGGGGACAAAGTGCATTAGCATCCCTTATTGGGAAAGGTCAAAGCACTGTTAATTACTGGACTAAGACAGGTGTTATCCCTGCAAAGTGGCGTCCAATTGTGTTAAAACTGGCTGAATCGCAAAATGTAAATATTACTGCAGCCGATTTCGATAATATAGAAGTCCCTGTGATTGAGGCTACCAATGAAATAACCTTACATAATGCCACCCATTGGGGGGAACTTTTGCTTGGGACAGAAAAAATACCGTGCTATGTTTTGGCTAACGGGGAGCGTATTTTTAGCTTAAAAGGAGTAGTTGTAGCATTGACAGGGACAGAAGGTGGGCAGTTGGCTGAATATATTAAAGTTAGATCAATTAGAGAGTATTTACCATCTGATTTGATACCTGCAGAAAATGGGTCAATACCAGCGTTAATTAATTTTGATACTGGAGGGGCTGCTTTCGCTAAAAACGCTGTGGGTGTGCCAGTTGAGAGATTTATGGATATTTGTATAGCATTTTCAACAGCCCTGCAGGAATCTAATTCTGGTAGTGCGAATGTAAAACTTACAGATAGACAAAAAGAAATTGCAATTAAGGCTAATGCATTTTTAAGGGCTACTGCAAAAATTGGTATTATTGCTTTAGTAGATGAGGCAACAGGATATCAGTATGACCGTCCTGTAGATGCATTAGAGTTTAAACTTAATTTGTTTCTGAGAGAAGAGATGCGAGAATGGGAAAAGACATTTCCCGATGATTTATGGAAGCAATTTGGCAGACTAACAAATTGGACTGGCAGTATACATAGTCGTCCTAAATATTGGGGGAAATTAGTTAATGAATTAGTTTATGGCTATCTTGATAAAGATGTATATAATTGGCTCAAATCTAATGCCCCCAAACCTGTAGGTAATCTTAGTTATCATAGATGGCTAACTGAGCAATATGGGTTAAAGAAACTCATAGAACATATATGGCAATTAGTGGGTATGGCATCCGCTTGTACATCTATGTCAGAACTGCGAAGAAAAATGGCTGAAAAATACGGGCATGTAGGCGTACAATTGACAATGTATTTTCCCCCAGATAAAAGATAAAGGGCTGCCCCCGCAGCCCCTAAGATAGAGAAGAAACCTGCAAGTATATACAGTGGCAGGTCGAACTGGTCTCATAAGCCACAGAAACACTGCCTAATTCTCTGTTTTTCACTCAAAAGCCCTGCTTCATTAGCGGGGCTTTTTCATTACAAATATAATGTAAAATTGTATATTTGTGTAACCGATGCCAGAAAAACCCAAAAAAACAGTCGCTAAACCACGCAAAAAACGTGGCAACTATGAAGAGCCCTTAAAGGTCAATGGCTCTTTCTTGGATATTGTTAAAAGTGCTGTTAAGGATGCTGAGAAAAAACCTAAAAAAAAATAATATGCCAAGAGAAAAATTTAACATCAAATTTGATCAAAATGAAACAGTCGAACAATTGATTAAAAGAATAGAAGTGGAGGTAGGGAAAAACTTCAACGGTGCTACTGTCAGGAAAAAAGAGCCTCACATAGTCTTGCAGATTGCAGGTACTAGGCTTACTTCAGAAAGCTTTGATTACACGTTATTAGATTGGGAGATAGAAGTAGATACTGAATAATTTTTACTTGTAAGTATTTACTCTACGTGTAACTAGGTATAGATGCCACCGAAGGGAGGGGATAACAAATTATTGGACAGAAGCACCTCATACAGATTTTGATTCATATGAAGAGTCATTTTCAAATGTAAAACCTGGATAAAATTTGTTTAGTGTTTATGACACGATCAGTTCAGTTAAAATATTAAGATGTCTTGATTGGAACAACTATTATTCTTTGCCTTAATTTCTGATACGCCATCCATCATCATATTTTTTAAAAGTATAGCTTCCATTTTTTTGAATGCTATTCTCAATAATTGCTAAAGATTTAAATGGAGTAAATTCAATAGGCTCCAAAGTATAAGTATACTCAACTTTTGAGGTTGTTTGATCTAATTCTAGAATACCTGAAATTTCAATATTAGTAGCTTTAATACTAGAAGTTATAAACGTAATGTTCTGATAATCGCTTCTGATTACATATTGTTCACCTACATCAGTAACAACAATTTTATTAATATTTCCTTCTTTAACAGGCCAGATTAAACCTTCATCCATGACTTGCTTTATAAGTCGTAATTGGCCATCACCATGTCCATCCCAAACATAAGTTGCAAGTCCTTGAGGTGTTTCTTTTGCATAGACACTAATCATACAATCATTATATTTATTTTTGTATTGTTCACTTAATTGGCTCTCTATTAAGGGTTTTACATTTTCTCTTGTCAATCTATTTTCAAGTGAATTTGAATTTTTATTCGATGAATTATTACATCCAATGAATAATAAAATAGCAGATACTAATATTATCGTTTTCATATTATTTTTATACAAATGTATATTTAAAAAGTATTATTTGTGAAGTTTTGGAAATGGTTAATTTAAGTTTAGATTTAACATTCTAAATAATAGATAATTAGCTGTTTTTTTTATAATAAAATACTTTCATAAACTTGTCAAATTCCCGATGTTTTGTAAAGTGCTTAAAAGCTATATTGAAAAAGTTGCAGATAAAGACACAAACTCAACAATTAAAGAATTGTGAACATCACAGTATTAAGCAAAAGAGGCTGTTTAATACTCTGGCTAATTGCCAGGTTATTGATATTTTATGAAACAAAAGGTAAATGAGATTATTGAAATTTGATTATATAGGATTTTAATTATCAAACACATTCAAGACCCTAACAAATTAACCATGAGTAAAGAAGCCTTTTCTTTTCTCTTTCGTATAAATTCCTGTCACCAAATTCTGAATCCATTTTCTGGTAGTAGGGACACTTAAATTCAAATTGGCCGCAATTTCTTTTATGGAATAGTCGCTTCTATGCTTTTTCTCCCATCTTCAATTGTTTTTGAAGCAAACATGAATTTTGTGAAAACATGTTTTGTTTAAATTGCAATAAGTTGCATTATCTTTTCTTTTAATCTCTGCCAAACTCCTCTATTAATCTTGGTATTTGCCTACGGAAAAGTAGTTTTTGCGGATACAATATAGATAAATGCAGGGTAAAACTGCTAATTGGTTTTTGTGGTGGGTTAATAAATTAAGTTAACATGATCTAATAATTCATTTATTAGGCTATAACTTATCCAATGTTCCTGTTAATTCTATTGGCATGTTATCTAAAGCTTGAATCCATTTTAAAGTCATATTATCTACACCAAATTTGCCGTTTCCAGTTATAACAATCGTTCCACCGGAAAAGGAAAATGTATCTGGTATTATTGTGAAATCGTTTCCATTTAAATTTGCTTCAGCAGTTAAATTATTGCCAACATATAAAAGTTTGATTTTATTTGCTCCTTTGTCAAAAACTTCAAAAGTTATAGGTACCGTTTGGAAGGTTGTGCCACTTTGAATCTGTGTCATTGGGCCATTGTATTTTCCTTCAAAACCGGAATTTAATGAATTTGGAGTCTGACTATTATTGTTTTTCTTGCATCCGAAAGTAATTACAGATAAAATAATTAAATAATAAAGTGGTTTCATATTACGAAGGTATTCAATTTGACACAAATTCCCTATTGGGTAATTATTTTGAATTACCTTGCTATTCAAATATAAAGCAACAAAGAAATTTTAATTATTATTTTTCCGGGAACTCAAGAGTTTGATATACAATTATTTTCTGAATCAGAATGAAAGTCAGTCTATACGTTTTCAAACCGTTTGCATTTGCTAAGCAAAAAAGAATAACAAAGTGAGAATGAGAATGAATGTGATCGTTATGTCAGAAAAATACTTGAGATTTAAATCCAAATCCCCGGTGTTCTAACCACCAATTTATTTTTCAAAATTCACTAAGTTTGTATCAATCAACTGAACTAAAAATGAATGCCATGAAATCCAAAATCGGCACCAAAGAAAAGCCGCTTGCCCTTAAAACACCTCCGCTGTCATCAGACTATACCATGCATGTCGACGAAAAAGACGGCAAAGAAGTATTGGTATGCACCGTCGGGAAAACGGTTTTGTATTACGATTTGCGCTGTCTGAACGATTTACATGACATGCTCAAAAAACACGGCGACTGGATGGAGTTGGGCAGCGCCGACGAGCAGAAGCCGGCAAAGGAGGGGACGGTTGAAGCCTGGGGCAGATCGGAATCCAATCCGGTAAAAGGATGGTACGGGTTGAAGAAAGGATTACGCGGACGATTCGGCATGTATATCCCGCCGCTGATGGAAAAACTCGGACTGGCCGAACTTACCCACGAAGCAAAAGGCAATAAGATGAAAGCGAAATAAACAGCGCTCTCTTGCGTTATATCATTCTTTAATATCTACTCACTAATCCCTAACCCCTAATCCCTGCTTCCTCATCAAATCAAGCGTCCGCATTCCCTATCGCCACATGATACCCATACATCGCAGTATTATCATTTTACCCTTTTTCATTCCTCTAATCATAAAATCCCAGAGCGGATTTAATGTCAGGGCAGACTTCTCATTCTGGGGTATACATCAGGGCTATAAGTTTGAAAGGGAAGGAGAGGTGCTGAGGCGTAAGGCCCATAGTTTTTACACCAATTCGATTGCCTTTCAGCTCAAGCTCAATTACAGAATAAGACAGAGCTGGGGTTTTGATCTGATACTGCAGAGAGCCGAGCAGGATATCAGTGTTTACGATAAATATTATTTCGACCGGCATGGTTTAGACAGAAAAGAGGTGGAGTCTACACATGCCAAACAGGATATTCAGGGACATGCAGGCGCATACCGCCACTATCTCGGCGCCGGACTTGGCGTGATTAAGTATTTCAATTTACGGAACGTCAGGAATCCCCCGGATATCACTTATATCCCGAACAAGGCAAACGACGAGCATTTTTATTTCAGTGCAGGAGCCATGTTCAACCGGGTTGAAAATACAGATATTTACACCTGTCGCTACAACGATAAAGACCGGGAAGAAATACTGACCTTAAGTACACAGTTTGTTCCAAGATACATTAGCTTTTTTGCCGAGCTGGGCTATTATCACAACGGTCCGTTTACAGATGTGTATTTCGGACTGCGCTATTCGTGGTCGGGCGACGGGCTTGCGACTGCTGATTACGAATACAGAGGTAAAAACAACCTATTACTCGCCACAGACAGAGTAAGTGTGGCAAACCGTTATCTGGCCCTGACGGTGAGTATAGGTCCGCGCTTGATGAAATATCAAGAACCCCAATGGCGCAATGAAAATAAGGATATAGTAGATAAAGTAACGGTGCCGGATAAAAAGCCCGGAACATTCTCTGAAGCGGACAGCGCCGGAGAACTTGCCGGCATTGATACTGTCCGGGATTCAAGTGGCGTTTACAAAGACCGGGCAGTAAATATAGCGCACCGCCTTGGCGTGAGCAAAGATTCGGTTGTTGTACTGATATGGGACAAGGGTGTGGTTGATGGTGACAAAGTAAGTTTGTACCTGAACGGCGAATTGATTTATGCCGATCTTGAACTGACTGCCACCAAAGTACAGCTTGTATTAAAACTGAGGCCTGGCAGCAACGAATTGCTGATGTATGTAGAAGACGAAGGCAGTATAAGACCCTGCACGGCAGCTTTGATAATAGACACAGGCAATGGCAAGCATAGTCTTAGCCTGAGTTCTTCCAAGGCGAGTTCGGGGAGTATTGTTTTGATGAGATGATGAGTCGATTGGGAGATGAGTTGATTAGATGATGAGAGGATGAGACGATTGGAGGATGAGATGACTAATGACTACTGAAAAAATTACAGATCCCTAATCCCTATACCCTATACCCTGACCCCTAAATCCTAACCACTAACCCAAACTCCTAACCCCTGATTCCTCCCATTTCCCTATATTTGTCTTATGAAAACAATTTTTCTCCTCTTGCTATGTCTGATCACACCGCTGGTAACGCAGGCACAGAAATACCGTTTTGGCGCGATGTCGAAAAACTTTAATATAACTAATGACTCGGGAAGCATTGAAATAGGTGATTCTGTTCTCACCATTATGAGGTATGGCAAAAACAAGGATGAAGTAGTTGAAGTCGTTAACAATTACAAAATTGTCTCAAAAAAAGACAGCCTGATTGAATTCAGGACAGGCGGGGGAGAGAAGGCGTTTTTAAGTATAAAAGAATACAGCGGTGAAACTTACGACTTTGCACACACTCATGCGCTGGCCTGGCTTTCTGATGGCAAGACGGTGATTTATTTTTCAAGGAAAGATTGAAGAAGGAGGAATGACTAGTGACAAGTGACTAATGACTAATGACTAGTGACTATTGAGAGATAGCGGCTATGAGTTGATTAGATGATGAGATGATTGGGAGATGAGTTGAATTTCTCTGCGAGATGTTTTGGGGGAATTAAATGACTAATGACTAATGACTATTGATTAATGAATATTGACCACATATCATTGACAAATCCCTAAGCACTAATCCCTAACCACTATTCCCTAATCCCTAACCCCTAACCACTAACCCCTGATTCCTTTTCCCTATATTTGTTTTATGAAAACGTTACTATCCATAATAACAGTGTCAGTTATTCTCTGTTCATGCTCAGAGAGCAGCGGGCGCAGCGAGTTGCTGAGCAAACGCGATGCGATCAAGAACCGCATCATGGCCCTGGAAATGAGCAAGCGCTATTCACTGCAACAGCAAAAAAGTTCTAAGCTGTTTATGCAGCCATGCACTTACGGCCAGACGGTAGTCGGTGAGGAAATTGGCGATGCCCGGATCTATTCATGGCTATATGAAGAAGAAAATGCCCATTACCACAAAATAAGCAGTGAAATAGACACCACGTACAATTATCTGAAAATCCCGCTGCTGGAGGAATTAAAGGTGATCGAAAGCAGACTGAAATAAAAATTCTCCTACGCTATCTCCTCCGCTTTGCTATCTCCTCCGCTTTGCTAGCGCCTCCGCAATAGCTTGCGCCTCCGCTAAAGCTTGCGCCTCCGCTAAAGCTTCAGCGAACGCGGACGGCGCTCGCGGACAGAGATTGAGAAAAGCTTTCACCTCCGCTGCGCTATGGTGAATGAAATTCACCTCCGCTAAAGCTATGGTGAATGAAAACGGTGGACAAGGATGAAACGATGAAAAGATGAAACGAAAGACTAGAGACTAAAGACTAAAATTTCATTTACAAATTGACAAATCCCTATTCACAAATCCCTAACCACTAACCACTAATCCCTAACCCCTGATTCCTTGTTCCAGAATTTTCCCCAAAAAACACTTTGCAAAAGCAAAATTAAATCATACATTTGCAGCCCAGTTCTGAAAAATAAGATAAACAAACATCTGTTTGACAAACACCAGGGTGCAGCGTCTGCTGACTAAATATAAATCTGCAGCATCATCCCAATGAGTTTTGTTTATAAAGATATACACCTCGGGGTGTAGCGTCCGCCTGAGGCGGATCGCGTCTGCTTACTCTAAACAGTAGCGACACCCCTACGGATTTTGTTTATAAAGATATACACCTCGGGGTGTAGCGTAGCCCGGTATCGCGTCTGCTTTGGGAGCAGAAGGTCGTAGGTTCAAATCCTGCCACCCCGACAAAAAGCAATTAATCCGTTGAGATACGGATTTTTTTGTTTTACGGCTGCAGCGTTTGCAGGAATTTTAGGCTGAAAATGTGTAAAAATCCTTAAACAAAAGCAGTCCTTGTGGAAAAACAGGTTTGAAGCAGTTTTTGGCACAGAAAGAATGAAAGTATTGTGACTTGTAACGAAAAGTAAAAAGTGGCAATTCTTTCAAAAATTGAACAAAACAGGCTTATAAACATTAGAGTTTGTAGTGTTCAGAAAAACAGAAAACGGTCCCGTAGCTCAGTTGGATAGAGCAACAGATTTCTAATCTGTGGGTCAGGGGTTCGAATCCCTTCGGGATCACTGAAAAAAGCCTGAAAGTCGTTGATTTTCAGGCTTTTTAATTTTAAAATAATTTAGTGGGGGACAGATTGGGGAAAGGTTCGGGAAATTTTGAGAAACTAAATTAAAACTTATAATTATACCCAAGCCTTATTACCTGTGTTTCATAGTAATCCCGACTTGAATAATTAAATCCAACACCTTGAATATCTCTCCTGATTACCATTGTATTTAGTAGGTCAGTCGCGTTGGCGAAAATTTCACCTTTACCACCTTGGATAACCCTTTTCAAACCTGCATCCAAAGAAAATCGTTGACCAATTCTTCCTTGGGGAATTAAATCTGGAGCAAGGTAGATGCCTGTCACTTGAATGGATAATGTCTTTTTTAGATCAAATAAGGTATTAATCTTGAAATTTCCTGAATATAGCTTTTCAGTTTGCGAAGTGTATTGATGATTTACAGGATATTTGTTTTCAATTGAGAAACTATTAATTGTGTTGTTATAAACTGTCGCACTTGAATTGCATGTAAACCATTTTTTTATCTTAAAAGAATACAATATTTCAAGTCCGGTTTGATAACTTTTACCCGCATTTTGCATAACTGAATAAATGGTTGTATTAGGAGGAATAACACTTGCTATTCTTGTAATAGTTCCTTCTGAAATTCTGTGATAAATGGAAGTGTAAAGGCTGC
>CAZRKA010000115.1:0-11467 GCA_964600345.1 uncultured Chitinophaga sp.
GTGGCCGACACCCAATATTCAGTACAAGATTCAGAAATTAATTTTAGGTTCCTGGGTTACCATTCAAGGACAACAGACAAATAACTTGTATTCTGATCAATCATTTCTTGAAAAAGGAGGTTTGGAGGCTTGCTATCGTATTGAAGCAAATGACATTAATTATCCTAAAGTAATTTCGCATAGTAATGAACTTTGTATCCCATATAATCCTACTATTTTTATACCAAGCGCATTTAGCCCTAATAATGATGGTGTTAATGATATTTTTGAACCAATATCCTTTGGTATAACTCAATTTAATATTACAGTTTATAATGCGTGGGGACAAGAAATCTTTAAAGGGATGGATAACCAAGGGTGGAATGGAACAAATGAACCGATGGGTGTATATTTAGTAAAAATAAATTATACTGCTAATTCTGGTCAAAAACATCAACAGAATATAACCGTTACATTACTTAGATAAATTTTAAATGAAAACTTTTATAAAAACCAAATTTGCTATTTTATTAATAGTAAATATTATACTACTAAACTATGTTTATTCACAGGCTACCTGGAGATTTTTAGGTAAGGCGGGATTTTCACCTGATGCGAGATTGACAGCTATGTGTTTAGACAGCAAGGGCATGCCGTATGTGGTTTTTCAGGAGTATAATTCATCTTTACTTCCTAATTCTCTTGAAGTTACCGTGATGAGATATAATGGCAGTGAATGGGACACAGTCGGTAAACGTAAATTCTCACCTGGATCTGCCAATAACCCGGGAATAGCTATGGGAAAGAATGACACACCATATGTAGTATTTGGAGATGGGGCGAATAAAAGCCAGCCGAAGGTGATGAAATTTAATGGAACTGATTGGGTTACAGTTGGAGACTTAAGTTCAATAATTGGCGCTATGTATACTTCCATTGCAATGGATAAAAATGGAATGCCTTACATCGGATTCAACGAAATTACAGACAGTTCAAAGGCAACAGTGATGAGATACGATGGAAATTCATGGGTTGTAGTAGGAAATAGAAGGTTTTCGAATGGATCAGCCGGAGAACCTAAATTGGTTTTAGGTCAAAATGATACCCCATTCATGGTATACCAGGATGGGGGAAATGGAAATAAAATAACGGTAATGAAATTTGATGGTTTGAATTGGAATCCGGTTGGGAATGCCGGGTTTTCAATAGGTTCTGTGGTCCATCCTTCAATTGCAATTAACAGTAAAGGCCAAGCAATGGTTGCATACATGGATATTTCCAATGGAGAAAAAGTTACGATAATGGAGTTTAAAGGAGGTGTATGGAATAAAATAGGAAGTGAACTGGAACAAAGCTTTGAAGTTTCATTGGCATTTGGAAAAAATGACACGCCATATTTGGCTTATAAACCTACTGCGTCAAAAAAAGCTAATTTGGTAAAATTTGATGGAAATTCCTGGATCAATGTAGGAACTAATGACTTTTCTCCGGGAAAGGTGTCATATCTTTCGGTCGTATTAGACCAGAATGATAAGCCATATGTTGTTTTCTTGGACGGAACATTTACCACAGAAATCGGTAGAATTTCAGTTATGACCTATGACAATCTGACAAGTATAAAAACTTTTCCAGGCATCAGAAATTATTTATTATTATATCCTAACCCTGCTATTGATTTTGTGCAAGTGTCATTTGATTCTGAAGAAAATTTGATTGGTACAATTTCAATATATAATCATCTAGGTCAAATTGTTAAAAATCTGACAATTCAAATAAACTCCGGTGTTACTAATTATTTATTAGATATAGACGATATTGCGTCCGGAATATACCTGCTTAAGATACATAATGGAATGCAAATCAGGACTGCAAAATTAATTGTAAAGTAAGCAAGCTTATTTCATGAAATCACTGATACTCCAAATCTTCAGCATCAGAAAGTAGTCTCTGAAGAGTTTTTGCAATCGGTGTATATTCAGAGTAACTGTATCTCCTCTATGGGAATTTTGTCTTAAATAAAACCAGATGTAATTAATCAATTTTAAATCAATTATGAATGTATCATAATTGATTAATCATTACTTTTGAATAACGAATTACTCAGTTTATGATTAAATCGGATTCAGGTATATACAGCAGTTTAATAACTATGAATAAACTTTTCATTTTACTGCTATCTGTTTGCAGCTTTCCGTTTCCTGAGTCATCTGCCCAGCCCTGCAGCAACATGAATATACAGTTCAGGGCCGATATTCCGTCCACCTGCAACAAAATGACCATGACCATGATTCACGACGCCAACGACAGCCCCTATCTCTATGTTGCCAACAAGGAAGCAGGTCTGCGCATATACAGGATCACTGACCTTTCGAATCCGGTTCTAGTTGCCGGCGTTAATTCGGATATGCTGGATTCGCTCGATGTCATGAACCTGCACCAGTCGGGGAACTACTTATACCTGGCACTTGGCAATACCTTTACCAATCCGCAGCAAGCCGGTATGGCCGTTGTCGATGTTGCCAATCCTTCCGCACCTTCGGTTAAAGATGTCTATACATTAGCCGGATCGAACAGCGGAGCCGGCATAGTTAAAACCGAAGGCAATTACGCCTACCTCGGCGCCATGAAAAGCGGTCTCCTGATATTTGATATCAGCAACCCCAACAGTATTACTTATGTTTCTTCGTTTGTCCCTTCCATTGCTTTTCCGCCTGTAGTCAATCCGAATCCCGACCTCTACAATGCCAGAGGCATGGAGGTTAAAAACAGCATTGTTTACCTCTGTTACGACGCCGGTGGTGTTCGTATCATCAACTGCAGCAATAAAACCTCTCCGCGCGAAACAGGACGCTGGTGCAATCCTGTCATGTATCAGCCGTTCAACAGACCCAAAGCCTACAACAACCTGATACTGGATGACAGCTTGCTTTACGTGGCAGCCGACTATTGCGGGCTCGAAGTGCTGAATATTTCCGACACCTCCAATATCAAACTGCAAGGCTGGTGGAATCCCTACAATTGTCCCAACAACAACTGGTTCAGCAGCCCCGTTCACTCCAATGAAATACACTACGACAAAGACTGCCGGCTGATATTTCTTTCTACCGGTAAAAGCGATATGCTGGTACTGGATATCAGCAATCCTTCGCTACCCGACTCATGCAATTTCTTCGGCGGTTCTTCCAATTCCATTGGCACCTGGGGAGCGGGGCTTTACCGCAATCAGATTTATCTCTCTATATCTGCGCCCTTCTGCCTTTTTCTTCCAACTGGACCGGTGTCAAAATCCTTACCTATAACAGTTGTAATTCGTCTGTTAAAAATGTTTTGCTTGACGACATTATTTCCTATCCCAACCCGGCTTCGGAACAGGTCTACTTTAACTGCAAAAATTCATTTTCAAGTCCCGCCATCACCATATACAATTCGGGGGCTATGATTTTAAATCCCGCGTATCAGTTAACGAAAGAAGGCATCAGGCTGGATTGCTCTCAGCTTCCCGACGGTATTTACTTTATATTGATAGAAGAAAACAAACTGGTCTACAAAAAAATATTCACTGTTCAACATCCCTGATAGTATGGAATTCAATCTCAAAGCTACAACAGACATTCTGGAGAGAACACCCGCCACTCTAACTGCTTTGTTAAGCGGTTTGTCTGATCAATGGACTATGACGGATGAAGGTGCCGAGTCCTGGAGCCCTTATGTGGTTATTGGTCACCTGATACATGGTGAACGCACAGACTGGATTGCGCGACTCGAAATTATTTTATCAGACGGAGAAAACAAGACCTTCGCCTCCTTCGACCGCTTCGCTCAATTCAATGAAAGCAAGGGGAAAACCATGTCAGAACTTCTGGATGAATTTACTATTGTCAGACATAAAAATCTTGAGATACTGCGTGAAAAAAATCTGAGCGAGAAAGATTTCAGCCGTCATGGCATACATCCTGTTTTCGGTCGCGTTACGCTGGCACAACTGCTGTCGACCTGGGCTGTACACGACCTCAACCATCTGGCTCAGATTGCACGTGTGATGGCATTTCAGTATAAACATGAAGTGGGTCCGTGGATAGAATACCTCCGAATACTTAAATAAATTAAAATACTATTGTTTTGAAATCAATACTACTCATACTTTCACTGGCTTTTCTGAATCTTCATTTATTTGCACAGTTGCCCTACACTGTAAGCAAATACAATTTTGACAGCAGCCTCAACATCCAATACGGCACCGCTACAGATTACGCCGGTAATCAGACCAATCTGATGATGGATATTTATAAACCCCTTGCTGATTCCAATTGCCTCAGACCTGTCATGATTCTAGTCCACGGCGGTGCATGGATAGGCGGCAGCAAGGATGATTACAACATGGCCTACATGTCGCGCGAACTGTCTAAAAAAGGCTGGGTGGTGGCCAATATCAACTACCGTCTTGGAACGCATAAGGCCGCTAACTACAGCATGTACCCATTGTGCAACACCACTCTCTCTCAACCCTGCGGATACATTTCCGACAGTGCCGAAATTTACCGAGCCAATTTCAGGGCCATGCAGGATGCCAAAGGCGCAATCCGTTATATGAAATCGAGACATCTGATTGATTCAACAGATATTGACAACGTATTTATTGCCGGCGAAAGTGCAGGAGGATTCGCGGCACTTGCTGCAGCGTTTACGGATACAAACTCTGAAAAGGACAGCAGTTGTTATGCCATTGCCAATGCCCCAAATCCGGATGCGGATATGTCTAACTACGCCTGCGTTCCCTCTCCTTTAAATCTGTCGAGGCCGGATCTGGGAAGCATAGAAGGCAATCTGCATACCGGCACCTACAATTCGAAAGTGAAGGGTGTCGGAAATTTTTACGGTGGAGTATTAAACACAAACATATTCAATCAAGCTACCGATACGCCTCTTGTATATTTATTCCACCAGGGATCGGATGTGGTGGTCCATTACAAACACGGAACACTGCTGGGCAGAACCAGTTACGAATGTTACGGAGGCACTAATATCTGTCAGCCCTACTATTTCTATCCGCAAGCTTTTGGCAGCGAATCAATCAGGTTATTCTTCGCCGGGAGTATTAAGCCTCCCGTTTACAAAGCTGAAATTATTTCCAATTACAGTTATCAGAACAACTGCTTTTCGAACGGACACGCCATCGACAATATCAATGTAAGACTTCAGAGCATGCTGGACCTGTTTGCTGTAAAGATTCTTCAATCGGGTAACGATCCCGGAACAAACTGCGATAAAATAAATATAAGATCACAATTAAAATCCCTGAACATAGGACTATGGCCTAATCCGGCTGATCATACGCTTCAGATTGAAGTGCCGGACTTGTTATCGGGCAGCACTTTCAGTCTGATGACTATTGACGGACAGATTGTAATCGGAGGCATACTCGGCACCGGCCTTAGTGGCATTGATGTCAGCGATCTTGCAGGCGGGATTTATATCCTGAATATAGGCAATACCATTTACAGGCAAATTGTCATCAACTGATATCTATTTAAACACTTCTTTTGTGGACCAGCGATGCATTTCCGGAATCAGTTTTTCGGATAATTTTATCAGCTCCAGTCTTAACTCGGATGGAATTCTCATGGCATTGATTCTTGTTTTAACAAGGAGCTTCATTTCATCCATATTAATTTCCGGCCGGGTATATTCACCGTTTTCATAGCAATAAATGCAGTACTCTTTGCTCAGGCTTGCATCTGCTTCAGTACCGCGGAGATTATCTGTCTCCATTGGCATACTGCAACTCTGACATAAATTTGATCTGTTCATTTCAGAATAAATTAATGGTTGGCATCAGGAAAAAAAAGACACTTGAAACGTATACAAATGTAAAAAACACCGAATGTATAATTTATGATTAAAATCATTTCCGGCTCTGAAATTTTATAAAGTTAATATTGATAATCTTACTCCTTCGATTATTTTGATCTATGAGTATTACAGTATCCATTTGGCTTTACATCAACATCATCCGAATCCTTTTTAAGAGAAACACGGAAATATTTACTTCTAAAACGCTTGATAGAATTTGAGAGAACGTGAATGGAATAAGTCATAAAAACAAGTAATTCCTGCTATAAATCAGGAATTACTTGTTTTATAAAATGATTACTTTTTCGGTAAACCTGTATCCATCTATTGTAAACCTGAAAAAATACATGCCTTTTGGAAGACTTATATGTTCAATGTTTTCCTGAACCGTAATTATTTTTCCTGTAATATCCGAAACCTGAAGTATAAAATTATTTTCAGATTTGATAAATACCTGTTCGAGCGAAGGATTTGGATATAGCCGGATATTAAAATCGCTCAACTGAAAAGAAAAAATACCGAGTTTGTTCACATAGTTGGTATTACTGCTTCGGTTACAATGGTCTTTTTTAGCAGCTTCCACCCGGTATAATCCGGTATCGGTAAGTCGAATAAACGGTTCTTTAGTGATTCTGTATTGGATATTGTTTCTGTACCAGACAAAACTATCGGCCTCTGGTTGATATGTGTATAAGGTATCCCTGCTTCTATATAAGCTTGGAGTTGTCAGGTTGTTGATACACTCGGTGATTGTAATAGTATCTGTTACCTCGCAAAAAGACTGGTTGGTAACTTTGCAGATATATACTCCTGCAGAGTCCGCAGTATATGTACTTAAGCCGCTGCTGTCCTGCCAGAGTTGGCAGTGCATGTTAAAGGGTGATTTTAAAACCCTGCTATATGGTTCGCCCTTTGCGTAGGATGTATCTTTACCTAAAAAATGCTTATTGATTTTTGGGTAGATATGAACAAACTTTAATATTGTATCTATTCTGCTGCCAGCAGAAGCTATGTAACGAATTTCGTATTTTCCGGTATCTAAAAACGTATGACTGACATTTTTATTCGTATAATTTCCTTCAATAGGATTTCCTTGTTTTTTTATTTGCCAATTATGAATATTTGCTGAAAAGGTATCAATACCCCAGAATTTTAATATGTTCTCTGTACAATCATATTCATATTTAAAATTTATGGATGGAATGTAAAGACTACTTTGGTTAATTGTTGGAAGTCCATATGCGCATTTTTTACCACCTAAATAAACACCCCTTTCTTTAAAGTCACACATTAAACCATCTTTCTCAGGTTCATTAATAACCCCCAGATATAATGAGTCGGGATTGGCTACATATATTTTACCGTTAGGAGCCATTTGCAAGGCAAAAATTCTTCTGTCAATCGGCCATTTTCTCAATGTTACTGTATTATTGGTCAAAATGTCGAATTGATACAAACAACTTGAATCCAAATTACTGATAGTGTAATACATATATTTCCCATTCCTAGAGAACTCAATTCCATAACCGAACAGTAGCCAGGTATTTATGCTTTTTATCAATTCAAATTTGCCATTAATGTTTTTGAATATATTTATTTTCTCAACATCTCCCATTATGGCATTTGCTAAGTAAGCTCCATTGTAGGAATATTTTAGAAAACCTTGTCCAGAAGCTTTGCCAGGCCCTTGCACATCTCCGGCTTGAGAAATAATTGGACAACTAATTAAGCCATCTGCTTTTAGGATAAATGTATGGTACAGGTTATTCCCATGTTGTTTAATGGTTATTAATTTATCTATACCATTCGGATGATCTATTGCTGTCATTTTTTCACTACCTGTACCCAAAAGTAGTTTATTCTTCAAAATCAATGAATCACCCTTTATATCGTAAATATTATACCTGTAACCCCAAGTATTTTGGTAATTTGCAAATGGGCTAGTAAAAATAAATACATAATTGCTGCTAGGGTGTTTAATTATTAGACAGGAGGATGTTGATGACTCACTTCCCATCAAATCCTCACCATTTTTAACAATCTGATGATTTTTGTTCCATACAGTTAACCCATCTGAATAAACAATTAAATTTCCAGCACTGTCGCAAAGGCTGCTACTACCTTCATATCGATCTACCTTACCATCTAAAAGAAATGAAGGCGTTGATGAATTGAAATTTACACCGGCTCCATATCCAAAATACCAGATATTGTATTCATTCTTTTGGGAATACAAAGAATGGAATAAAGTGAAAAAAAACAAGATTAAGGCAAATTTCATATTCAGTTTTATTATTTAACACAAATATACTATACATTTGCCAGAAACTAAAATAATTATGAACTTAAAAACACTTAAGGGGCTTCACTCAAATAAATTCAAAATTTTTGCATTGTAATTGAAAAGTTTGGTTTTAATACCTTTCTTTTTGGCTATTAGATAGATTTTGATGAAATTGATAAAAACTTGAAAACAAATCGCAAGAATTTTTTGAAAGTACAGAACCGCATAAATTAAAAATACTATGTCTAAGAAAAAATAAATCAACAATAAACCCATGTTATGAAAAAAACACTATTTCTCCTAATCTCTTTCTGCATCTTTTCAGGAGTAAGATCTCAGAATGTTCCATGTTACTTTGATTCCATGCAATTTCTGGATACGATTGCATCAAAAAACGCTTACAACATTCAACAATCCATTCGCAGTTCCTTTCCGTCAAGCATTTTTTATAAAAAGATAAATGCTAAAAGAAGTTCCACGCCGCTTGCAAAATATATAATTCCCATTGTAGTGCATGTGGTTTATTCCCCAACCAATTCCTTAACCAATATTCCCGACTCACAAATTCTTCACCAGATCGAAATTCTCAATCAGTCCATGAAGGATTCAGGTAATGGCATACAGTTTTGTTTTGCCTCAAAAAAACCTGACGGCAGTCCTTTTAGTGGCATCTTGCGTTATAACACCGGTAATACCATTCGGGCATATAAAGGAAACGGAGGCTTTGGACAATTGATGACTACCTATCAGCTTAATCCTGAAAATTACCTTAACATTTTTATCGTTCCAGGAATTTACGAAAACAATAATACCAGAAGCGATGTATCTGGAGTGGGCATACCGGCAAACATGAATCCAAACCATCCAGGGATTGTCATGTGCTTTGATTATTTTGGAGCTTTCGACCAATGTTACACCTGTAATCTGGATAGCAGCAGTGATGGCAGAATCATGGTGCATGAAACTGGACACTTTTTTGGACTTTACCATACATTTGAAGGCGGATGTAGTGGAGGAAACACAGATACCACCTGTGACATACGAGGTGACCTGTGCTGTGACACAAGACCTGAGAGTGGTCCTCACTATTTCTGCGGAATAGATACCAATTCCTGTAATGAAATGAATGATGCAAATGACAATCAGAACAATTATATGAGCTACAGGGAGTGCTGGTCAGAATTTACGTATGACCAGAAACTCTTGATGAATGCAACGATTCAAAGCAGTTATTATGAACTTGCCGAAGCCTATAATATTACATCAACCGGCGCAAATACCTGTAATTACCACACTGCTCTTTTCAGTGCCGACCGCCTATCTGTATGTGATACAGGAACATTTGTATTTAAGGCATTAGACAGCAATAGGGCTACGTACCGCTGGAAAATCATCAACGAATTAGGTAATACTGAATACTACAAAGATACTGCAAGGGTATTAAAATGGAAAGCATTAAGTCCAGGAACTTACACTGTTATTCTTACTACGGTGGAAGGTTCTGAATCTATTACCTATAATAGGACCGATTACATCAGAGTATTAAACTGCAAAACAAAAATTCAAAGTACAAACGGAAATTGGTATTTCGGGCAATATGCAGGTATGAATTTCAGTTATACATCACCATTAATTGATAATACCCCTTATAGTTTCAGACCTGCTGCTATCAACACCACATCTGCTACAATTTGTCAAAGTTCCACTGATGGAAGAATCTTATTTTACGGTGGATCCAATGGAGATAATAAATTTCAATTGTTCAATAAAGAACATATTAAGCTTAAAGATGGAGATTCAGCCTGGATTCATGAGAATTCCGAAACAGGTGTTCTATGTATTCCAAGACCAGGTCCCAACAATGGCAAACATTTTTATATCCTTGCAGCCGGTAATAGGTATAGCACAGGATTTCCAGCAAATAAATTTGTTGGATTGAGATATTCTATTCTCGATACCTCTTTGGATGGTGGAAAGGGGGCGATTGATCTCAGCAACAGAAACAAAATCATATTACCCCCTACTGGTTATACCAAGTATCATTATCCAGGTAATTCAAATGTATGGACAAATGAAGCAATGATAGCAATCCCCAAATGCGGTAACTTGAAGGAATATTGGCTCATTGTGCAGGGAGTTGACAGTACAGGATTTGGCCTTGGTAGTAAGTTCTTTATATACAGTGTGCAATCTGGAGGCATATTTTTCTCTCATCTGGATTCTTGCAGTGCGACATCTTTTTCACAAAACTATTCTGTGGCTTCACCGGATGGCAGATGGCTGATGAATGGAGGTGTTCTTTTTACTTTCGATCGTTATAACGGTAGATTAAAACAACAGAAAGTCATCAGGACAGGGGATTATGGCGAGCCTTGTGCATTCAGTCCAAACTCTAAAGTACTCTATTACTGGGATAAGTTAAAAGGCGAACTCAGGCAAATTGACCTTACAATAGAATCCAGACCGGAAAATATCATAAAAATCACGAACCGACCGTTCAGGTCTATGCAAATGGGACCAGATGGTAAAATTTATATTGGAAATTTCGGTACTAATTATCTGAGCGTCATTCAATACCCAAACAAAATCAATACGACATACCAGCCTAATGCCTGCGGATTTATTGAAAAAGGTTTTTATACGAAAGAAAATGGCAAAGGTGGATTATATTATAGCAATTTGCCTAACTACATCCATGCTAAACCTCAATCAGATCTGACCGGAAAGGTAATCTCTGTAAAATCTGCTTGTAAAACTGTTAAGCTTACAACAGACCTCTGCTGTGATGATAATTTTCAATGGGACTATGGAGATGGCAGTTCAACTGGCTCCGGACTGGATGTTACACATACCTATACATCCAATGGTATTTATATTGTAACACTTACCAGTAATAATTTTGGAACACCAAGAATTCTGAAAGACACTATAAGAATTGGAGTAGATACTAGTGTGCTTGCCATTGACGGAAGCCTTACAATATGTGATACGGCGCGCAAAGAACCTTATTCCAATCCAAAGTTCAATAGTAATATTAAATATCAATGGTCGGCGCAAAATGGTTCGCTCTTGCAGATTAACGGATTGAACACGATGGATGTGCTCTGGAATGGGAATGGCACTAAAAAAATCACTCTTAAAGCAGCTTCTTATGAAGGTTGTGTTGATAGTATAAGTTATGTGGTATCTTCCAAACCACAAGTATTAAATAACCTCATCAGCATGAAAAATAAATACTGCGGACTTGATACCATTTTTGGATCAACACCTACAGGAGGAAATGGAACCTATAGATATTCCTGGAGAAAGAAAAATGTAGGTTCATTAAAGTGGATAGAAATGAAAAAACAAGAC
>CAZRKA010000116.1:0-11131 GCA_964600345.1 uncultured Chitinophaga sp.
TAAGCCGGTCAGATTAAACGGCAACCCAACTGTAGTCCTCAGGGATAATTCGGTTTTTTGTCAAAGCTCAGGGTTGCTTACGCTTAATCAACTGGTTTTACAACCCTTCAATAAAACAGGAGGGATTGAATCGTTCAGGTGTATTGAAGTTCCGGCGGGTTCGGGTGCAGATCCGGACAGTATAATTTCGGTTGATTATACTTTTAATCCGATACGTTTTATACTTGATGTTGGCGATTTAAGCATGCCTCAATTGAGGGGCAGATACAGGATTGAATATTGTTTCAAAAATGCAATCAGCGGATGTATGACCTGCGATACAACGGAAGTGAGCATTAGCGGCGGGTCGAAAATAATTTTATCGGAAATACCGGACCAGTGTATCAATGGAAACCAGCTTGCGTTGGATAGTTTTGCGCGGGATTCTGTAAGCGGACTCCGTTTGCCTGATGCCCGCTGGACTTGCATCGAATACAACGGATCCAGAAATATGAGCAATTCGTCGGTGGCATCAAAAATTCTTAATTCCGTTATCAACTACAAGATGTTTGATCCTTCTCTGGGCAGCGGATCTTACCTTCTGAAATTCGAGGATTCGAGCAACGGCTGTATGCAGAAAGACAGTGTATACATTACCAATAACGGATTGCCGCTTATCACGATTGATGTTCCTGATACGGTATGCAGCAGCAGCGACAGTATATCTCTGAACAATATTGTGCCTGCGGGTGTGGTAGGAAGCTGGTCAGGTCCGGGGGTTGGCGACAGAAAATTTTTCCCTGGAATCAGTCCCGGTAACAGTACGTATTTCAATCCCGGTTATATTAAATTTACTTATACCAATCCGAATACACTTTGCACAAATTCAGATTCACAAATGATATTCATACAGACAGCTCCAACTTTAACGGCAAAGGCAGAGTATGTATCCGGCAGTTCCTATGATGTTGATTTCAGCATCAGTAACCTGAACTATCTGGATACATCCAATTATAAATGTGTCTGGATACTGGGCAACGGAGATACTTCATTCTATTACAATCCGGGCCGCATTCACTACAATGACAGCGGCAACTATACTGTATTGCTTTACACTGGAATGCAATTCTGCATGCGGACAGATACCCTTAGGTTCAGGTTGAGTGGAAACAATTCAACTCTCAGTGAAACAGGCATTATTGTTCCTAAAATTTATCCGAATCCGATTAATGAAATTCTCAATATTGAATATCCTTATGAAGGGGAGCTGCGGATTACTGATATCAGTGGCAGGATACTGATGTTAAGGTTTACCGGCGGAGGCTTAAGTACAATAGGTCTTAGTGAGCTAAAACCCGGAATTTATATTTTGAATTTTGAGAGTGGATATTATCAGTACTTCGGAAGAATTATTGTTGAATAACTACTGAATCTGCATCAGGAATTTGCCTGTATAAACGGCAGTAAGCGTAACCCGAACGGAATTCTTTATACATGGTATACTGTTTATTGTACCTGAGGGTATCGCCCATATCGCCCGGATAAGTCAGGAGGATATAATCTTTCAGGGGCAAAGAATCATTGGTTGATACGGCCTGATGAAGTTTACCTGCATTATATCCGTTCAAATCGTTCCAGTAAACTGCAGAAGCCGGGAAATTCATCCCTATATTTTTACCGTTATACTCTTTATTTTTCAGTTCATTGATGGCCATTTGCAGACTTTTGATGTGCCGTGTATAGGTAAAATTTGTATCAGTATATATTCTATCCCGGTTCCAGAAGTAAACACCTGTTGCAGTAATAAGCAGACTGTAGAGACTGATGGCAGACATTGTTACTCCGGGCATTTTACTCAGCAGCAGATAACTCAGGAGGTAGATAAAAACAAAAAAATAGAGGGTGTATCGGGCGAGATAGTAATTGAAAATTAAAAAGGAGACACATGCAATTATGATAATTGGCATGATCAGAACTCTGCTCTGCAGTATTGATTTTAAATTCAGTTTCTGCCTTATCATATAGAAAGCTCCAAAAATAATAATGGAAAAAATCAGCAGGAGGTGGCCATGGGCATAGATAAAGAAATCTGCAAAATGCTGTAAGCGCTCTTTAATATAATACCAGTCGCCCGAAGCCAGAGATGTATGCAACGGATAAAAATAATACCCCCTTTGCAGTTTCTGCACTGCAAAAAAACCTGCAAAAAATAAGAGAGGTAAAAGAAAGATCAGAATCAGATTTTTACTGTTCAGCTTTTTGTGTCTGAAGAGTTCGGCAGTAAGGAATGAAAATGGAAGCACAATGGCAGATTCCTTGGTTTGCAATGCCAGTATGCTGAAAAGCATGAGCAGGAAGTATTTGCCTTTGAGATAAAAATACACTGCTGCAAGCGTAAAGACCATCAGTGGCATTTCGGGAAGTAACAGCACCGATTGTGAGAGAAAGAGCGGCTGAACAAATATAGCGAGACAGGATGCCATCGCGGTATACGGTTGCATGTATCTTTTAAGTATACCATAGACAAAACAGAACCCCGACATGTTAAGCACTGCAGCAGCAATATGTGCCACCATTGGCTGGCAACCGAAAATTTTAAATGCCAGGGCGAAATAGAATGGACAAAGTAAAGGGTGTCCTCTGGACAGATCATCGGGTACAGAGGCAGGTAAAATTCCCAGTCCGTGCTGATACATGTGAATGGCCGAGCGGCTATATACACCGAGCTCATCCCAGAAATAAGGCTGGTAAAATACACCGTAGAGAAGATGTAAAATACCATATACCAGCAGCATGCCTGCTATGAGTACATGCAGTGCGAAATTTTTACTGACTTGTAATTTTTCCAATTTGAATTCAAATATATCCGAATTTCAGTTTGTTATTGATAATGAAGTAATAAAACTATTAAATATTAAACAATATATTTTTTAATAAAACGACAGTGGTTAAAATACTTTACAGCTGTGGAAAACATAAAGGCTTGCATTCAGAGCTTTGGCTTCATATTGATTTAATTTGCAAGCTTTATAGACTGAACCTGTTGTTAAAACAATGGGTTATATGATTCAACAAAAACTAAAACAAACGAAAACATCTATACTGGTTGGCTAAAGCAAACACAGTGTAAAATATGTATTCAACAATAAGCCGGTCAGACAGAGGAAACATTTTCCGATTCGGAATAAATACCGGCAGCAACGGAAAATCTGTAGCGAGGAACAAATTCAGGATAACACTGAGTCAGGTCAGCAATATCACTTTGTTTTTCCTGGGTTTTTTTATCGTTAACAGGACAGAAGCGCAGACCTGTCCTTATGGTTCAGCTACGGCAAGCACCGGTTACGGTATCAGTGCCAGTGGAGGCGCAAGCGGGGCGACAAATTCGACAGGCACTATACTGGCGGCAAGTACAACTTTAACTGCTGCAAACTCTGCTACACTCAGTAATACGACACCTCTTGACATCGATTTTCAGAAGTGGGTTGCTCAGGGTTCTACTGTAACGGTTGCCTGGGCAAGGGCTGTTAGCGGCACTGCTGCCACTGCCAATGTTTTTTATTCTAATGACAGTGTTACTTTTACCAGTCTTGGCACGCTTACTACGGCCGCCTCCACAGCTTCGGTTTACACCAATTTTACAGTACCTGCAGGTGGATTGCGTTATATCAGAATTGTGAGGGCAACAAATTCTCTTTTTGTGGATGGTATCAGGCGAACACATACCTGTTATTTTCCCATGGATGCAGTAAAGGACACGCGGGTATTTATGAATCCCGGAACGGCCAAAGGAAATGTAGGCACTAATGATATAAATTACGACAAGGACAACCGGAAATTTACACCAGGCTATCTGACTGTCAGCAACGGCACTTTGACATTCGATACGTTTGGAAGATATACTTATATACCCAACAGCGGTTTCGACGGTGTTGATTTTTTTTCGTACCGGGTTTGTGACGCCGGACCGGATGGTAATATCAATACCACCAATGACAACACTTGTGACACTGCTGTTGTGTTGCTCAGGTCTTTATTCAATTGTGATTCAACACAGTTTTTTATTCCGATACCGGAGAATGAAGCAATGGATTTTCTTGAGGATATCAAATCGTCGAATGCAGATCCGGTGCAGTTTTATACAGGACTATCGGTATCGAGTGATGCCATTGTGATATACGACCATTGGGAAGACGGGTTCGAAACTGATGTTAAAGCGCCGGTTCAGGCCAGTACAAGGATATGGGGTGACGGCGATCTGACCAACGGCATAGCACCGGGATTTCCTACAGACATACTGGATGCGGGTAAGGCGATTATCCTACAGAATTCTATTAAAACAGGTCATACCGGTGCAACGAATTACGATCCCAATCTTGCAGGGCGTGATGATACCTTGCAGGCTTATGTAGATTACGACGGAAGAGATAAGATCTTTATCGGGGGCATTGGAGCTTTAGCAAAGTTTGTATGGGGTACTGCCGGAACAGTGAGTATGTCGGGCACTTCGGTGCCGGCGGTAAGTAAGTGGGATACGCTGTATACGTTGCCAATCGGTCAGAATACCGGTAGTGGAGGTGTTTCTGTTGAAATAACGAGTTTATCTGTTATGGCCAGAAGCGACAATACCATTATCAGGATAGACCGAGACGCCAATGGGAGTACCGATATTACCGATACCTTGAATCAGGGAGAAACAAGGTATGTAGACAGCAGATTCAATGGCGCTACAGTGACGGTTAATCAGGGTGCAACCATAAGGGCTAATAAACCTGTAATGGTGACTCTGATGAACGGCGATTTCCAGACACCCAATCCCGGTTATGAGGGCAGGACCTATTCGCTGATTCCAAATTCTCAGTTTTCGACCTGTTATTATATGCCCGGAGTTCCCGGTCTTGGCATGCGGGTATTTTTGTATAACCCAACTTCTTCTGCCATTACTGTCACAAGAACCACTGCAGCAGGTGCTACAAGTACCATCAATGTACCTGCAAATTCGAGTGCTACACAAACCGTCAACAATTCAGGTCTCGGATACAGATACTGCGCCCCTTCGGGATTTTCGATGATAACATCGGTAGACCATAACAGTGCCACATCAGACTGGGGTTTTACACCGGTGCCGACTGCCAACTTAACACCTAAAGTTCTTATGAGTATAGGTGCAGGAGTTGACCCGACGCATGCCAACTACGGCACATTGAATTACGAACAGGCACTGCTTACTGTAGACGCCAATACATATCTGTATGTAGATGTAAATGGCGATGGTATTGCGGATAATGTCTCATTCAATTCGGATGTCGATGCAAGTGACAATTCTGTAACCATTGGCGGAGTAGCATATAATGAAACTACTTCCTCGGCGGGTATTTCACTATCTGCTTATCAGACTATCACTATTGGTTCGACCAGCGGTAATTTAAATGGTGCTACATTCTGGACCAAGACTGCTGCCAATAACGGCGGTACAGATGGTGCCAATATAGCACTGGTCTGGGGGCAAAATGACCCTACTGCTGCAAGTGCGCCGAATATAGATGCCGGTTATACGGTTCCGAATATCGAACCATTTATCAGCAATTCAGTAATTGTAAGATCATCGGACAGTATCTGTATAGGAAGCAATCTCGACAGTATCACTGTAAGATTTCAGGGAACACCTCCATACCGCATTTTCTGGTTCAACGAAAATACCAATACATTCCTTACTCAGAATATCAGTGTCGATTCTTTTGTAATTCACAATCTTGAACCGGGCACCTACCTGATTAAATTAAAGGATGCCAATTGCCAGAGTTTTACCCAAAGGGTGAATATATACGAGCGGACTACAGGATGTATTCTGAATGTCAGCGGCACCTTATATAATGATTCAAACGGAAATGTAAACAGCAGTATAGACGGAAGAGCCTTCGGCAATCCGGGTGGCGCTCCGATATACGTTTATCTTGTAGACAATTTAAGTTTAGTGACTGACAGTTCGCTTGTCAATCCGGTTAACGGTACTTATACATTAAGCGGCGTACGGTTTTCTTCATACACTTTAAGACTTTCAACTACAGCAGCCGGAATTGGAAGTTCGGCACCAGCGGCTTCATTGCCGTCGGGATGGCTTAATACCGGCGAACAATACGGAACAGGCAATACAGCCGGTGCGGGAATAGAAGGTGGAAATCCCAACGGCAATATCACGGTAACTATATTAACCAATAACATCAGCAATGTAAATCTGGGAATAGAGAGACCGCCGGTAAATACAAATCAGAGTTTTAACATTACAAATCCGTCTTTTAATCTTGCAGATACCATGCGGCTCAACAGAGGTGGCGCCAATCCGGGATCACTGAGTGCTGTGGATGGAGAAGACGGCAATTTAGGTACCGGCGGTGAAGTGATAATTGATGCCCCGAATCAGAATCAGCTTTATTACGATGCTAATAACGATGGAGTCCTGGCTTCAGGTGAAGAAATTACCGATACACTGGTTGTTTCTAATTTCGATCCATCGCGTTTGATTGCCAGATACAATGATATCAATACCACCAATCTGACATTTCAGTACAAATTTAAAGACAGGGCAAACAAAACCGGTCCTAAGGCCACATACACCATCAACTGGGCCATTCCGTTACCTGTTCATATCAATGGCTTTAAAGTAGCCTGCAGCGAAGCAGGAAGGAATTTGAAATGGATAGTTTATCCTGATCAGGGCGGAAATATCATCGTACAAAGAAGCGAATCGGGTTTAATGTGGGAGAATGTAAAAACGATGAGATTTGAAGCCGGAAATGGTTTGCCGTGGAGTATGGAATTCATAGATGTTCAGTCGCCGGATGCAGTTTATTTTTACAGGCTGATGATTATATCTGATGCAGGACAATCGAATTATTCGGGCATACTTCGTTCAGACTGTAATGATGAAGATGATGCAGGGGTGCTTATTTTCCCGAATCCCTCGGCATATCTCGTATATGTTCAGGGTGCAATTTCGGATAATCCGGGCGCCATCAGGATTTACAACACATGCGGGCAAGAGGTATTTCCTGTAAGAACAAATGCGGGCAACAACCTGTTCGCCTATTCTTTCCAAGATCTCGCACCGGGTGTATATACATTTCTTATCAATGACATCAACAATAAATTGAACATTGTTAAAGTACTTATTCTGAAGGATTAGATATCTGTTTAAATCTGTTTTCAATAAAAAAGCTCTTGCAATTGCAGGAGCTTTTTATGTGAATGACAGTTTGAATTAAGACAAGAAGATTCTATCTTTTGTCAATTCTTTATCTTATTTAAGGAAAAGCAGATCGCGGTATTTTGGAAGTTTCCAGACGTCGTTATCAATTAATTCTTCAAGTTTATCCGCGCTTTCCCTGATCATGTCGAAGTAAGGTTTTACCTTGTCGCAGTATGCTTTAGCTTTCTTGTCTGCATGCGACAGGTTATTGGCTTTTTTACGCTCTTCAACCATTTTGTGATTATTTTCCCATATTGCATTTACCTGCTTTGATATTTCTTTTGCAAGTTCATACATGCCTTTGTTTTCGACTTTGGTTTGTCCGATGCGGTTTAAACCTTCTATGGCATCAACCAGTTTTTTCTGATATTCAACGGCTGATGGTATCACATAGTTTTTAACCAGTTCTCCGAGTATGCGGCCTTCAATCTGAATTTTAAGAAGGTAGTTTTCAAACTTGATTTCTGTTCTGGCTTCCAGTTCTTTTCTTGTGAAGATCTTATTGTTTACGAACAGGTCTTTTGTTGCTTTGGTATTATAGGCATCAAGCGCATAAGGCGTGGTTTTGATATTGCTCAGTCCGCGTTTGGCAGCATCTTTAACCCATTCTTCACTGTAACCATTACCTTCAAAGATTATCTTTTTTGAGGTTTTGATATAGGTTTTAAGAATTTGTTCTATAGCCTGAAGTTTATTCACTTTTTTCCTGATCAGTGCGTCTACTTCTTTTTTGAATTCCTGCAGCTGGTTGCCGACTATGGTATTGAGAACAATGATGGCGTTGGCGCAATGGTCGCTTGAACCTACTGCCCTGAATTCAAATTTATTTCCTGTGAACGCAAATGGAGAAGTCCTGTTGCGGTCAGTATTATCGAGCAGAATTTCCGGAATGCGGTAGACGCTGATTGTTTTTTCGCTGACCCTGCCCGGCTTGTTTACACTTTTAGAATTCTGAAACTGATTCAGTACTTCGCTCAGCGTCGAACCGATAAAGACAGACATGATAGCTGGGGGTGCTTCGTTTGCGCCAAGTCTGTGGTCGTTGGCAGCTGTTGCGATACTTGCTCTCAGCAGGTCGGCATTATCGTGAACGGCTTTAATGGTATTGATAAAAAAGGTGAGAAACTGCAGATTGTCAATCGGACTATGTCCCGGTGATAGCAAATTAACACCTGTATCGGTTATGATAGACCAGTTATTGTGTTTTCCTGATCCGTTGACACCTTTAAATGGTTTTTCGTGCCACAGTACCTTGAGTTTATGTCTGCCTGCCACAGATTGCATGACATCCATCAGCAGTGAATTGTGGTCAATGGCGATATCGGCTTCTTCAAACATCGGAGCGCATTCGTACTGTCCCGGTGCAACTTCATTGTGGCGTGTTTTGAGCGGTATGCCGAGTTTTAGGGCTTCTTTTTCAAAATCGGTCATGTAGTTGTATACGCGTTCCGGTATACTTCCGAAATAATGGTCCTCAAGCTGCTGACCTTTTGCGGGCATATTTCCGACAAGCGTTCTGCCTGCAAAAACCAGGTCGGGGCGTTTGTGGTAAAGTTCTTCATCTACCAGAAAGTATTCCTGTTCTATTCCCAAAGAAACCTTTGCGTTCTTTACGTTACTGTCAAAATACTGGCAAACTGCAGTCGAATTTTTAACCAGAAAATTGGTGGACTTGATCAGAGGTGCTTTATAGTCGAGCGCTTCACCAGTGTAAGCCACGAATATTGTAGGAATACAAAGTGTTTTTCCGCTGGCTTTTTCCATGATAAAGGCAGGTGAAGACGGATCCCAGGCGCTGTAACCTCTGGCTTCAAACGTATTCCTTATGCCGCCGTTTGGAAAGCTGGAAGCATCGGGTTCCTGCTGCACAAGTGCTTTGCCGTTAAAGACTTCAATACCCGAATCTATCCCGGTTGGATCAAAAAAAGCGTCGTGTTTTTCAGCTGTCGATCCGCGGAGAGGTTGAAACCAGTGGGTGTAGTGGGTAGCACCTTTTTCTATGGCCCAGTTTTTCATGCCTTCAGCTATCTGGTCGGCCATTTTACGGTCCATAGGCTTACCGGTGTTTCTGGATTCGTTAACCGCTTTGATGGCTTCCTTACTTACGTATTCGGCCATAGCTTTTGGTCCGAATACGCTTTTTCCGAAGTATTCTGATATTTGTTTCATGCTTTTGTTTGAATGTTTGTCAGGGTATTTTGAACTTGTATTTGTTGACATAGGAATTGAATTATTTTAGGCGCAAAATTAGGCTTATTTTGAAGTCCTGTCAATCAAAAATAAGTAAAAATATAGTATATATGTCGAAAAAACGGTGTAATTTCGACACGAAATATGATAAACAGTCAGTTGCCTTCGGACAGGCTCCCGGCATTAAAGGATATTAAGATTCCTGAAGATAATTTGCTGCGAAGGGCTTTGGATGAGTGCCGGGAGGCATTATTTCAACTGAACGGTTATCTTGATGCACTGGGGCCCGAGGAGCGTTTGAGTTTCTGTAACCTTATTAAGGTTTGTGAACAGAGGCATTCGTTCGATCTGGAATCGTATTCAGTGTCATTGATAAGGCTCTTTGAAGCCGGTAGTTCCGAGAATTTCATGAAAGACGATAAAGTGAAAAGAATATACAAGGCTATGGAGAAATACGATGAGCTGGAGTTCGTTTCTGTTAGAACCCTGGAACCGGATTTCATGCCCGGTTTCAGAAATGCCGGTGATCTTATCAGAGAAAGGAAGGAATCGCGCATAACGAGTTATTTCACCAATCTGACACTTTATACTGCGCCGACGAGTACTGCGAAATTAAGAGCGCTAAGGGAAGATCTGGATAAACATCTTCAAAAAGGCAGGCAGGCAGACGAACTGATTAATATCTGCCTGTCGCATTTTCAGTTCAGAGCACTTGCACCCTACACCGTAATGAACGGTTATGCTGCAAGAACAGTCATGAATACAGGATTGGGCAAACTGGGTCTTAAATATGATGTGCTGCCTGTATCTCAATGTATCAACGCAAGCAAGGAAACCTATAACACCCTTATGAGAGATACCCTTCAAAGCGGAAATTATTTAGTATGGTGTGTTTATTGTTTGGGTATTATGCGTGATGCCGCGCGTATTATGCTGGATAAGATCAGGAGACTTAGAATATTAAGGAAAAAACTGGGCGATCAGATATCGAAACACAGCGATTATAAGTTGCCTTCTGCCGAACTCCTGCATTTGTTATTATCAGGACCATTTGTTAAAACCTATATGCTGTTAAAGGAAATAGGCTGTCACAGACAATCTGCTTATGTTTATCTCGGGCATCTCAAAAACTTGGGTATACTGACAGAAAAAGGCAGTGGAAGAGAAAAGCTCTATCTTCATAAGGAACTGTTGACCATACTTTCAGATTGACCTAATGTTATTAAAGTCGATCATTGAGTGCTCCAATTTGAGTATTATGATCTTCCGTTCATTGTGCTTTTTGTGATGAACTCAAAATGTATTTACTTTGCTACATGAAAGCAATGTTGCGAATGCTGCGTCTGATAGTCCCTTTTCGCGGACTGGCAGCGCTTAACATGCTTTTCAATCTCATCCAGATTGCAGCAGGTCTTTTTTCGCTGGCTCTGCTCATGCCCTTGCTGGATTTCATGTTCAACAACAACAAGGATGCTTTCAGACAAAAGCAAACCGGGGGAGGAGATTTCAATTCACTTTACAGCGATTTTATAAGGTGGATGACGGATCTTGTACAGGACAATAAACGAGAAGCTTTGTTTTTGATTTGCCTGAGCCTTGTAATTGCAACGGTCATTAAAAACATAGCGCGCTATTTTGCACTTTATTATCTGGTCATTTTGCGCAACCGGGTTATTCAGGATATCCGCAAACGCGTTTACGACAAGATACTTGATT
>CAZRKA010000117.1:0-11037 GCA_964600345.1 uncultured Chitinophaga sp.
AAGGAATTGATATTGTACATCACTTCGGGATGAATCGAAATAGTTAATACCAATTCAATTAATACATCAGGTAATCATACTCACCAATATGCATTCTCTGCCACTGGAAATAAAAAAAGTGCTCTTCTCCCGTCTCATAAATTCATCACCTTATTCCCTATCATGCAATGCAAACATCTTTTTGCATCGCATTGTGTGGTTTTTAATTCGAGCAGTGCCTGGGAATCGAATGCATTGGCAGCGTGAATTCCGAGTTGTTTCCATCCCGCAATGACACCGTTGTTTTCTGGAGGCAGGCTTTGTAGTAATTCAAGCGCTTTTTCACAGTGCAATTCCGAACCGCTGTGTTTACCGTATACAAATAATACCGGAGCAACTGCATTGATCAGTATCTGCTGAATTAGTGCAGGTGTAATTCCCGTTCCGTGTTTAGCGGAGATTTTGCCGAAGTGGTAGTGTTTTTCCCAGTACACATTGATATTAAAGTTCAAGGCATTTGTCACAGCTTTGGAATCTTTATCGCAGATACTTGAAAAAATTGAATCGCATGCAACAGCCATTGCGGCAAACTGAGCGAGTCTGATGCCCGGGAAATTACCCGGTCGCATGCGCATAAATTTAAAATGGACTTTATCTAGTGGCTTGAGTTTGTATTTGACAGACAAAAAATCCCATTCCGATTTGAGTTCATTGTAATGTGCATCTCCTTTTTTTTCATCCAGAAAACCGGCCATTCCAAATACCAGTGCTTCTGTTTGGATGGCATTGTCTCTGTGTCTGAACAGTGTATTCAGAGGCAGATTCATAGCCAGTTGTTCGTAGGCGTCGCTGTTGGTGCCGAAACCAAAACTTCGGGCAAGGGCGTGATAAAATACCGAATTCCAGTCATTGCCCTCCTTAAGTAAATGTTCGTTCACTCTGGCACATTTGCGTTCCAGTCTTTTAATCAGATTGCGGTTCAGCGTGAGTCCAACAGTAAAATTGTCAATATGGCTGATCACTTTCTCGCATGCTATCCATTTACCACCCTTTCTGAGCGCCTCGTATTTTTCGAAAACACCTTCCGGAATTCTGTCATACAATTCTATGCATGGTAAAGCACTTCCATCCTGCCTATTGCAATCGGCGTTATTTTTAAACACTACGTGTAGTATGGTCGAGTTATATGCTTTGTCTTTATCATGCCGGTGCTGATTCCATTCATCAGCGTGAATGTGCAATTCGACATTGCCTACCCATTCGGTGTCGGCTATGCGGATATGAGCATTGCTGAAATCGGGTCCCGAATCTGTGTTCTGTTTACCCCTTTGATAAATAATGACGTCTTGCCCGTCGCTTGTCTTCAGCCTGTTGGCATTGAACAGTCCTGCCATCCAGATGTATTGAAACAATTCTTCGTTCATGATTTTAGTTTAAACGAATATAGGGAAAAAGGATGGGAAATGCAAGATTAAAGACTAGAGACTAAAGATAAAAAGACGAAAGACAGATCAATGACTAAAGATAAAAAGCTTGCCCCGTATCGTGCCGACATAGGAGGCCCTGATACGGGGACTAAAGATAAAAAGACTAAAGACTAGAGACGAAAGATTACCCACCTACGCTAAAGCTTCGCGGGGTGCTGCCCCGGGTATTAATTCAACATTACATCATTACCCTGCAGGGGCAATACAAGAACCGTATAGATAATATTGTATTTTCAGTTAATCAGTCTTCCGATCCGGCAACGATTTCGTAAGCAGGGTCGTTGTGAACCTTGTTGTTCTCCACCTTGATTACTCGTGCGGGGTATTTTTCGAGCAGGCGGTGTTCGTGAGTAGCCATCAATACTGCTGTGCCTTCTTCCTTTGCAATTTGCTGCAGCAGTCTGGTAATTTCATTGGAAATATCCGGGTCAAGGTTTCCGGTTGGTTCGTCGGCCAGAATTATTTCGGGTTTGTTGAGCAGCGCTCTGGCAATTACCAGTCTCTGCTGTTCGCCACCACTTAGCTGGTGAGGCATTTTATAATCTTTGGTTTCAAGTCCAACGATCTGCAGCACTTCGCCAACGCGTTTAAACATTTCCATCTTGTTTTCCCAGCCGGTAGCTCTTAAAACAAAGAGCAGATTGTCTTTGGCATTGCGGTCGGTCAGAAGTTGAAAATCCTGAAAAATGATACCCAAACGGCGTCTCAGTTTTGGAACTTGCCTTCTCTTTAGTTTAATAAGATCGAATCCGGCTACGCTGCCTTTTCCCAGTTCCAGTTTCAGTTCGCCGTAAAGTGTTTTCAGCAGAGAGCTTTTACCACTTCCGGTTTTGCCGATGAGATAAGCGAATTCACCTTTGCGGAGTTCAAGATTAACCTGATGCAATACCAGATTTTTTTCCTGAAAGATATCCGCATGTTCCAGATGTATGACGGCTTGTTCCTGCATTTCCCTGCAAAACTAATCATTTAAATGATTTGCCAATCCACCGCACCCAATCCTTTTTCAACAAGCCAGACATTTGTTTTCGAAAAATGCCGGCAACCGATAAACCCGTTGTGGGTCGACAAGGGAGAAGGGTGAGCCGCTTCGAGAACCAGATGATTGTGTATGAGTTTTTTCTTGCTTCTGGCAAAATTGCCCCAGAGCAGGAAAACCAGATTTTCTCTTTTCTCGTCCAGTTTGCTGATGATGGCATCGGTAAATTGTTCCCAGCCTTTGTTCTGATGGCTGCCTGCCTGATCGGCCCTTACGGTCAGACTGGCGTTGAGCAGCAAAACACCCTGATCTGCCCAGTGGCTGAGATTGCCGTGAGCAGGTATTCTGAATCCGGTATCACTTGCAAGTTCCTTATAGATGTTTCTCAAAGACGGCGGTATATCAATCCCTTTGTTGACACTGAAACAGAGTCCGTGTGCCTGACCGGTTCCGTGATATGGGTCTTGCCCAAGTATCACCACTTTTACTTTGTCGAAAGATGTACGGTCAAGGGCAGCGAAAATCTCATCCGAAGGAGGATAAACTTTCACACCTTTTTGTTTTTCATCTTTTAGAAAAGCTTTCAAATCCTTCATATAAGGTTTTTCAAATTCTCCGGCGAGAATTTCGAGCCAGGAAGGATGCAGTCGAATCATATTGATATGGTCTTCAAATTAAATACAGCCGACGCTTAATTCAAAATAAGTTTGAACCGGTATAAACTGATTTATATTTCACTAATGAAGCTGTGTTTTTTTATTATGTAATGGACTAAAAATTCATATTTTTGAACCCTATGATGAGTCATGATGAGGCCGGAAAAAGGATAGAGTTTCTCCGTAAAGTTTTATCGGAGCACAATTACCGGTATTATGTTCTTGCAGAGCCAAGCATCAGCGACTACGACTTCGACCGCATGCTTGAAGAATTGCAGTCACTTGAAAAAGAATGGCCTCAGTTCAGCGACCCTGATTCTCCAACCCAAAAAGTTGGCGGAGAGGTCAATAAAAATTTCGAGAGTTTTATACACGAATTTCCAATGTTAAGTCTCGGAAATACATACAGCGAAGAAGAGCTGAGAGAATTTGATGCAAGGGTTTACAAGCAACTGGGGCATAGAGATTACGCTTATGTATGTGAGCTGAAATTTGATGGTTTGTCTATCAGTCTGCACTATGAAAACGGCCGGCTTATCAGGGCAGTTACACGTGGTGACGGTGTGAAGGGCGATGTGGTTACCGATAATGTAAGAACGATTAAATCGCTGGCAACAACCCTGCATGGAACGGTGCCGGCTAAGATAGAAGTGAGGGGAGAGATTTTCATGCACCGTCCGGCATTCGATAAGATGAATATGGATCGTGAAGAAGCAGGAGAGGAGCTTTACGCCAATCCGCGAAATGTGGCCTCCGGAACTTTAAAACTTCAAAACAGTGCCGATGTAGCCAAACGTCCGCTGGATATTTTTCTTTATCAGTTACTCGAAAAACAGGAGAGCATTCTGAGTCATTTCGAAAGTTTGAAGAAAATGAAATCCTGGGGATTGAAAACCAGCGAGCACAGCTCACTCTGCAATAGTCTGGAACAGGTGCTTGATTTTATTGCCCGCTGGGATGAAGAGCGCAAAAAACTGAGTTACGACATCGACGGTGTCGTAATCAAGATTGACGATTACCGTCAGCGTGAAGAGCTAGGATTTACAGCCAAATCGCCTCGCTGGGCGATTGCCTATAAGTTTAAAACAGAGGCAGCATGCACAAAATTATTGAGCATTACATATCAGGTTGGACGAACCGGTGCCATCACACCTGTTGCAAATCTGGAACCTGTATTCTTACTGGGAACGACCGTAAAAAGGGCTTCGCTTCACAACGCCAACGAAATTGCCCGTCTGGATGTAAGAACCGGAGATTATGTATACGTTGAAAAGGGCGGTGAAATAATTCCGAAAATAACCGGTGTCGAATTGAGTAAACGCGATCCCGACAGCAAACCTGAAATTTATATCACTCATTGCCCCGAATGCGGCAGCGGGTTGCAGAGAAAGGAAGGAGAGGCACAGCATTACTGTCCCAATGAAGAAAATTGTCCGCCACAGGTAATGGGACGCATACAACATTTTATTCACCGCAAAGCCATGGACATCAATGGACTGGGCGACGAGACTGTTGAACTCTTATACCGCAATGGCATTTTAAAAGACATTGCCGGCTTGTACGAACTCACTTACGAGGATATTGTCAAACAGGACCGCATGGCCGACCGCTCAGCCCGAAATCTGATTGAAGGCATTCAGGCCTCCAGAACAATACCTTATCAGCGTTTACTCTTCGCCCTTGGCATCAGGTATGTTGGCGAAACTGTTGCCAAAAAACTGGCATCGAAATTCAGAAACATAGACAGTCTGATGCAGGCGACCTACGAAGACCTGTTGAGTGTTGATGAAATAGGCGAGAGAATAGCCTTATCTATCACAGAATATTTCGGCGAAGAGAAACACCGTAAACTCATCGAAAGACTGAAAGCAGCCGGATTGCAATTCGAAAACACTGAGAAGGAAAGAGAGATTCAATCTGACATCTTATTGGGTAAGAGTGTGGTTATTTCAGGTGTCTTCAGTAAATACAGCCGCGACGAGATCAAACAAATGGTTGAAGAAAACGGTGGCAAAAACTCTGGCAGCATCAGCAGCAAAACGTCTTATGTAGTAGCCGGAGAGAACATGGGTCCTGCCAAACTGGAGAAGGCCCGAGAACTCAAAATTCCAATACTGAGTGAGGACGAATTTCTGGAAATGATAGGTAAAAACTGAAACACCCCGGCCTGCATTTAATTTCTTCAGAGGCTAAGAATGAGCAGTAATAATGCGAATACTAAGAGCACATATATAATGGCGAGTATGTATAAGACAATGATGCTGATGGCGAGACCTTTTCCTGCATAGGCGTTATTACTTTGCCGGATATTGGAAAGACCTATCCACGCAAGTACAAATCCGGCAATGATAGCCAGGCCAATGACAGATGCAAGAAAAGGGGTTAACACACCCAGGATTTCTGCAATGTAAGAAAGGGCAAGCCCGCCATAAAAAAGTATGCCTGCTTTTTTGGTGACAGGTTCCATGGGTCGTACAGGGCTCTGAGAGGGATTGTTTTGCGGCCTGATCTTTTCGTAGTGATGAAAGGAATTCGTGATGTTCGCTTGTGCATTGTTAATTGATTTACCGGGTTGTGATTCGCTGTTCAGAAGAGTAAGTTCACATTTAAGCGGTCCGCTTATTGCAGCGCCTGTGAAACTGTCAGTGACCGGAACCGGACGGATGCCTGCAAACCTGGTTTTTGAAGCAGGTTTTTCGGGTTTTGAATTCCCTGTTTCATGTGCTTTTACTTCCCATAAATTGAGTTTGAATCCGTTGCCGTACCGGGCTTTGCTGACTATCCCGCATGAATTAGCGGTGCATACAAGCAAGGCGATTGAGATGAATCTGATTGTTTTTATTTTTTTCATAGTTTAGTATGGTAAAATTAGTAGGGTAATTTGAAATAAAAAACTTTGAATTAAACTATTTTATTTCTATATTGAAGTGCTTGTAATTGATTGTTTTCATTATACAACTGTAAAAAGACGAGTCTGAAAGATGTATGTTAATATGAATAATCAGGAGCTAAGTCAGATTGTGTTTTTTATGATTCCTGTAATATCGGGCTTGAATAATTTACAAGCGATATTGAATCATTAAATCTCATATCCATTTATCTGCACAATATCAGATTGATGTGGATTTAATTCCTAATACACAAGAAAGATTACGGGTATTGCGTTTTACATTTGCGGGACGCAAAACCATGGCCGGAAAAAAGAACAACAGTTTCAGGAATGCAGCCGACGATTTTCAGGCAGAGGAAAAGGAAAGCAGAAAACCTTTGCCGGCGGGTCGTTTCGCCTGGATAAAAGACGAAAGGACACGTAAAATTTCGGGCGCGTTTTTTATTCTTTTTTCATTGTTTTTGTTTCTCGCATTTACTTCACACATAATTAATTTATGGGGTTTTGAAACCGATCAGGACCTTTTGCAGAGCAATAGCTGGAAATGGTATAAAAGCAATAATCCAAAAGGAGCCAGCAACATGATGGGTTATTTCGGTGCCTGGTTTGGCCATTTATTCATTCATAAATGGTTTGGTGTTTCTTCGTTCATCATTCTATTCAGCATATTCACATTCGGAACAAAACTTCTGTTTAACTGGCAGCTTTATCCGATACTAAAAGTATTGAGGTATACATTTTTCATTGTGGTATGGACCTCATTACTTCTGGGTTTGATATTCCAGACCAATTACATTTTTATGGGAGGCGGATTCGGTTATTTCGGGATGATGTGGCTTAAAGGGCTGATTGGCGGCATTGGCACCGTGCTGTTTCTTCTGCTTTATGCAGCAGTATTTATGGTAGTGGTGTACAACGTCGACTTCAGATTCAGGATGTCTTCACTCGTGCAGGATATTCCTTCCGAGTCTGAATTGAAAGCAGGTGCATTTTCGGATCACGAAAGGGAAGCAGAAGCATTCAGAACCCACTACGAGGAAAATCTGGGTAAGAATGTGCCGACAGAAGCTGTGATAGAAGAAGAGAATGAAGGTATAGACGTCATCACACTAAATTATGAATCTGAAATTGAGGAAGAGATAGAAGCGGAAATTGAAGAGGAAGAAACCGAAGCTACAAAGCCAATCTCTTTCAGTGTCGACACACCCACAGCCAAAAAAGCAGATATTAAAAGCAATTTTGAATTAAAAATTGAGGCCAATAAAGAGGAAGAAATAGTTGACAAAATTGCATCAGAAACAAAAACCCAGAGTATTTCGGATGATTTGTATGATCCAACTTTGGATCTTTCGGGATATCAGATGCCGGGCATAGATCTCCTGCAGGATTATGAATTCACCAAATCTGAAGTAGACCGCACCGAACTTGAGACAAGCAAAAACCTGATTGTTGCCACTCTGAAAAATTACAATATCGGAATTTCAGAAATCAAGGCGAATATCGGTCCCACGGTTACCCTGTACGAAATAGTGCCTGCACCCGGTGTCAAGATTTCGAGGATTAAAAATCTGGAAGATGATATCGCACTGAGTCTCGCCGCACTGGGCATACGTATCATAGCGCCTATCCCCGGCAGGGGAACCATCGGTATAGAAGTACCGAATAAAAAGCCTGAGATGGTCCCTATGCGACAGATGGTTGCCAGCAAGAAGTTTCAGGAATGCAATTTCGAATTGCCTGTTATACTGGGGAAAACAATTTCCAACGAACTGTATATCGCCGACCTGAGCAAGATGCCTCACCTCTTATGTGCAGGTGCTACTGGTCAGGGAAAATCGGTGGGATTAAACACACTGATAGTTTCTCTCCTGTACAAAAAACATCCATCGGAGCTGAAGTTTGTACTTGTTGATCCCAAAAAAGTGGAACTGACGCTTTACAACAAGATAGAGCGCCATTACCTCGCCAAATTGCCGGGAGAAGGAGATGCCATCATTACGGATACCAAGTTAGTCTGCAATACATTGAATTCGCTTTGCATGGAGATGGACGACCGCTATGAGTTACTAAAATCGGCAGGCAAAAGAAATATCATAGAATACAACACAAAGTTCAGGGAGAGAAAGCTGCTGCCAACCGAAGGACACCGCTTCCTGCCGTACATAGTGGTGGTGATAGACGAAGTGGCCGATCTCATGATGACGGCGGGGCGTGAAGTAGAAACCCCGATAGCAAGGTTGGCTCAGCTTGCCAGAGCGGTTGGTATTCACGTGATACTCGCTACTCAGCGGCCTTCTGTAAATATCATCACAGGTACCATAAAAGCCAATTTCCCGGCGCGTCTGGCATTCAGGGTAACTTCCAAAATCGATTCAAGGACAATACTTGACAGCAATGGTGCCGATCAGTTGATTGGAAAAGGCGACATGTTATACAGCACGGGGAATGATCTTATAAGGTTGCAGTGCCCCTTTGTTGATACGCCTGAAGTAGAACGCATTACAGAATTTATTGGGAATCAGCGCGGGTATAGCAGTGCTTTTATACTTCCCGAATTCAAAGGCGAAGACGAAGGCTCGAGAGAAGATTTTGATCCCGACGAAAGAGATGCTCTGTTTGAAGACGCGGCCAGACTGGTGGTTTTGACGCAGCAGGGCAGTACTTCCATGATACAGAGAAAACTTAAATTAGGCTATAACCGTGCGGGCCGTCTGGTTGATCAGCTGGAACAAGCGGGGATTTTAGGGCCGTTTGAAGGTGCCAAAGCAAGAAAGGTATTAATACCTGATGAAATTTCTTTGGAACAGTTTTTGGATAATCTTTATAACAAATAATTGATTATTTTTGCACCCTTCAAAATTTAAGATTAAAAAACTGTATAATGAGTAAAACTAGCATATTGTCTTTATCACTGATTTCATTGGTTTTATTTGCATTTGTTCCACCCAATAAAGATAAGGATAAGGCGGTTACCAAGCTTCTAAAGGAAGTATCCAAGAAATACAAGGCATACAAGACTCTGAAAGCAGAGTTTACAATGACCAATGAGCCGGCAGATCCCAAAGCAGCTAAAAAAACCGAAAAAGGCACTTTGTATTCGAAGGGCAACAGTTTCAAGCTGATATACGGCGGTCAGGAGATATTTTGCGATGGCAAAATCATCTGGACTTATACCAAGGAAACCAACGAATGCATCAAGGATAATTACAACCCAAACTCAGGCTCGGGCCTTAATCCATCAAAGCTTTTCACTGTTTGGGAGAAAGGGTTTCTTTATGCCAGTGATGGTTCTTATAAGAAAGGCAATTCCGAAATTGCAAAGATTAAACTGACACCTACTGATAAAGGAAAAGCGTATTTTCTGATGAATCTGGAAGTTGATCAGACTGCCAAAACAGTACAAAATCTCAAAGTTTCCTTTAAGGCAGGCCATAAGCAAACATATACGGTTACTTCTCAAACACCAAACGCCACAATGGAAGATAAGATATTTACCTTCAACGCGGCAGATTATCCCGGTGTAGAGCTGATCGACCTCACTAAAAAGAAATAGAATTATTTAATCCCTCTGCCCGGGCAGATGATACAGGTCATTTTTACGAAATGACAGCCTTTTATTAACTTTGCAAGGTGGTATTACACAATAAAATAAACGCCGAAATATTGAAAAAGGAGATCTTAAACAGCGATCTCGCCAGGACTACTATTTCATTTTATAAGTATCATCACATCATTCAGCCGAAAGAATTCAGGGATGTCTTGTATTTAAAATGGTCGGAATTAGGTGTACTCGGAAGGATATATGTGGCAAACGAAGGCATCAACGCACAGCTTTCGGTTCCTACAGTAAATCTTCAGGGTTTCAGGGACCATCTCGAAAGCATAGATTTTCTGAAAGGTATAAGACTCAACATTGCAGTTGCCGACGACGGCAAATCGTTTTTTAAACTGGCCATTAAGGTGAGAAAGAAAATTGTTGCCGACGGGATTGATGACCCGGATTTCGATGTGACTAAAATCGGCAAACATTTGAAAGCTGAGGAGTTTAACGAGGTGACCGAGAAAGAAGATGTTGTTATTGTCGATATGCGCAATCACTACGAAAGTGAGGTTGGCCATTTCGAAAATGCAATTCTACCTGATGTAGTCAGCTTCAGAGAACAATTGCCAAAAGTGGCCGAATTGCTAAAAGACAAGAAAGACAAACCGATTGTCATGTACTGCACAGGTGGCATAAGATGCGAGAAAGCCAGTGCTTACATGCTGTACCGCGGTTTCAATGAAGTATACCAGCTCGAGGGCGGTATCATTCATTACGCCAATCAGGTTAAGGAAAAAGGACTGAAGAACAAATTTCACGGTAAGAATTTCGTGTTTGACGAAAGACTGGGTGAAAGTATTTCCAACGAAGTGATAGCCAAGTGCCACCAGTGCGGTGAAGCATGTGATTCGCATACCAATTGTGCCAATGTAGCCTGTAATCTCTTGTTTATTCAGTGTCCGAAATGCAGGGCTGAGTTCAGCAACTGTTGCAGCAAAGAGTGCAGCGATATTGCCGCATTGCCTGAAGAGGAACAAATTGCGCTGAGAAAAGGTCAAAACTATGGCCGCCTTGTTTTTGCAAAAGGGCGCAAAAGGAGAACGTCTTAATGCAGTTCTCAGTCATAACTGAGTCATAAACATCTGCTTCTTCTTATTTTTTCAACTTTGAAGTATATCTTTGGAACAAGTATACCAAATGAAAACATTATTATTACTTTTTACAGCCTTCTCTTTTTTTTGTCTAAAATCGCAGGTAACTGCTGATGCCGGAAGCGATATGGAAATCTGTATTTATGACACGCTTAAAAAGTCGGGAAGCGGATTGTCTCCCGGAGATACAGGTAGCTACCGCTGGCGAAATCTTAGTAGCGGAGGCATTGTGTCTAATTCGCAGTTGCTGCTCCTGAAAATCAATTTACCCGGCTCGGTAAAATTTGAACTGGAAGTTCAGAAAACGAGCAACGGACAAACTTATACCGATCTTGACACCTTCGAACTAACAGT
>CAZRKA010000118.1:0-11025 GCA_964600345.1 uncultured Chitinophaga sp.
GGCAAATGGATTAAATTCAGTGTCACAAAAGACGGGATATATAAGATTGACGCAGCAATGCTGAGAGATGCAGGACTTGATCCTGCCGGAATTAACCCCAGAAAAATTAAAATTTACGGACATCAGGGGGGAATGCTTTCAGAGAAAAACTCGGATTTCAGACATGATGATTTGCCCGAGAACGCCATCATTGTAGTAGGTGAAAGCGATGGCAGTTTCGACAACGGCGATTACATTTTGTTCTATGCACAATCGCCCCATAAATGGATATTTTCTCAAAGTGAAAACCGGTTTATCCATCAGACTAATATCTATTCTGAAAAAACATATTTTTTCCTGACTGCAGACGGAAATGACGGTAAGCGCATGGGTATAAAATCAGACGGTAATAATCTTAGCGCTGACGCCTCCTACAACTGGTTTGATTACCGCGAGTTTCACGAAAATGAAAGCGAAAATATTTGCAGGGAAGGCAGGATATTTCTGGGCGAAAAATTTGACCAGAAGCTGACATATTCCTTCAATCATAATTTACCTAATATCAGTAATCAGCAGCAGCTTAAATTGTATTACAGAGCCGGTGCGGTTTCTCCGGTTCTCAGCGCTGTGACACTAAGACTGAACGGCGATTTTGCTGATGTCAGCAACCTGAGTGCACATACAGTTCCGGAAAGCTGCTTCACCTATGGTTCACTGAGACAGGTTGCTATTGCAGGTACTAATCCGGTTCAGGTTTCTTTTTCGTATAATCAGCCGACATCTTCTTCCAAAGCATGGCTGGATTACTACGAATTACATTGTGCAAGATCGCTTACTTACAGCGAGTCGTTTATGCCTTTCTGTAACATTGCTTCGGCATCTGTTAACTATGCCGAATACAGACTCAGTAATCTGCCCAATGGTGCGGTAGTATACGACGTCAGCGATCCTCTGAATGTCAGGATACAAAATCTTTTCAGCGACAACGGGGAACTTATTTTCAAAGACATCACCGGCAACACTGTTAAACAATTTGCGCTCAGTGACGGCAATTATATGACACCGGTTTCTGAAGGTACAGTGCTGAATCAAAATCTTCACGGGGTAGGTATAACCCAGTTTATCATCGTTACACATCCCGATTTTCTGGAAGCATCCAATAAACTGGCGCAATTTCACAGAGACTACGATCAGATGCAGGTGCTGGTTGTGACGCCACAGCTTATATACAATGAGTTTTCAAGCGGCTCTCAGGATATTTCAGCCATCAGGGATTTTTTCAGGCACGTGTATTACAAAAATACAAATCCAGCCAACAGGCTTAAATACGCCATGTTTATGGGCGATGCCAGCTTCGATTACAAGGACAGAGTAGCCAACAATACCAATTTTGTACCTGTATACGAAAATGATCCCAAGCTGGGTATACCTTATACTTTCGATTACTACTGTTCGGACGATTTCTTCGGTTTTCTGGACTCGCTGGATGGTTCATGGGTAAATGAACAGAAACTTGAAATTGCGGTTACCCGTATGCCGGTTGCTAACCAGGGTGAAGCGATGAATATGGTAGACAAAATATTCAAGTACAAAGAGGCTGTTTCATTGGGAGAATGGCGCAATGTGGTAACCCTTTGTGCCGACGATGCCGATATAGACTGGGAAAAGGATTTTGTAAGAGATTTTGAAGAAATATCATACAATATAGACACTACATTTAAAAACCTCAATGTGAGAAAAGTTTATCTGGATGCCTTTAAACAGCAGAATCTCAGCGGTTCTCAAAGATATCCCGAAGCTCAGGACGCCATTAAAAAGGAATTTGAAAAAGGAACTCTGATTTTTAACTATGTCGGTCATGGAGGTGAAGAATATCTGGCTTCAGAAAAGGTATTCGATATACCGCTGATTACTTCTATGAAAAACGGCAGCAATCTCCCTGTTTTCTTTACGGCTACCTGCGAGTTCAGCCGCTATGATGACGTAATGAGGAAAAGTGCCGGAGAATATGTTATAACTCAGGCTGATGGCGGGGCAATTGCCATGTTTACCACTACGCGACTGGTTTATGCAGGTATCAATGCGCTGTTTACGAAATATTTCTGGTCTAATTGCGCTTATGTAAAAGTTGGTGGCGAATGGCCCAGACTTGGCGATATCTATTTAAAACTTAAGAACTGGCCCAATCAGAACGATAACGACCGGAAATTTACGCTTTTTGCCGATCCGGCTCTAAGGATGAATTATCCGGAACACGTTGTCATGATTGACAGTATAAATTCCAGGGATATCAACTCCGGAAGCGATACCTTGAAAGCCCTCAGTAAAGTTACATTCAAAGGACATATAGAAGATTTTCTCGGGCAAAAGTTGAACAGTTTTAACGGAACTATCGCACCAATAGTTTACGATAAAAAATCTGTTTTCAATACTTTGAGCAACGATTTACCAAATCAGCCATTGCCCTTTTCTCTTTACAATAACATTTTGTACAAAGGTGTCAATAGTGTGGTGAATGGCGATTACAGTTTCACTTTTGTAGTGCCGAAAGATATCAATTACAATTACGGATATGGTAAAATCAGTTTGTATGCCGACAACGGCACTACCGATGCGAGCGGACATTACCTCGACCTCATGGTTGGCGGCACCTCCGGTAATGCCGTTCAGGATGTTAAAGGTCCTGAAATAGAGTTGTTTATTGACGACTATACTTTTGTAAGCGGTGGACTTACCGACAACAGTCCGTTACTGCTTGCCAGGGTTTTTGACGAAAATGGCATCAACACTTCGGGAATCGGAATAGGCAGAGACATTGTTGCAATTATTGACAAGGGAACGGCCAACGAAAAAAGATTTATACTCAACAGTTTCTATACTGCAAAACTCAATTCGTATACCAGCGGAGATATACGCTATCAGCTGGAAGGTATTGCAGAAGGCCGTCATACATACACGCTTAAGGTCTGGGATGCCTACAACAATTCAAGTGAGGCTACTATTGAATTCATCATCAAAAACAACGATGAATTTGCCATACAGCATGTGCTTAATTATCCCAATCCCTTTAGTACAAATACAACCTTCCATTTCGACCATAACAAAGCCGGAGAAAATCTTCATGTGGTTATCACCATTATGACTATAAGCGGTAAGGTTTTGAAAACCATTGAACAGGATATTTCAAACGCCGAAAGTCATGTTGGTGATATACGCTGGGACGGCCGCGACGAGTACGACGACAAACCGTCCAGAGGTGTTTATATTTACAGGATAACAGTGACAACAGATGATGGTAAAAAGGCAGAGAAAGTTGAAAAATTAGTTATTTTAAACTAGATATATTCAAAAGAACTTTATATTTGCCCTCTATTGCAAAGAAAATTACGCAAATAATTCTTAATTGCTAATGTCTATTTTAAACATCAGAAAAAAGTACATTTTACTGGGGTCGCTTGCTTTGGCTTCAGGCCTTGAAAGCATTTATGCCCAAACACCTTCAATAAGCAGGAAAGAACTTGCAGGACAGCAAAATGTAATTACTACAGCCGTCCCGTTTCTGACTATTACACCGGATAGTCGCAGGGCAGGTCTGGGTGATGCAGGTGTAGCCAGTTCAGCAGACGCCAATTCGGTGTTCTGGAATGCAGCTTCACTTGCTTTTGCAGAAAAAAGTGCCGGAATAGCCACCTCTTATGCACCATGGCTTAGAAGCCTTGTTCCGGGTATTTCGTATAATTACCTTGCCGGTTACGGTAAAATCAGCAAACGCTCTGTCATTGGCGGATCTTTCAGGTTTTTTACTTTCGGTGAAATCAATTTTACGGATGATGTCGGAAATCCTCTGGGTCAGTTTAAACCAAGCGAATATGCCATTGATCTTTGTTACGCTTCTCAACTCAGCAAGCACTGGTCTATAGGAACCACCCTCAGATATATCAACTCGAATCTGGCCGGAACAAGACCACTTAACGGTATCACTCCCAAGGTAGGCAGAAGCGGCGCCGGAGATATATCCGCCCTCTACAAAGGAAATGTTAAAGCCAAAGTAAAAGGAGAAAACAAAGATATCAGATACGCAGTGGGTATTAACCTTCAGAATCTTGGTGCTAAAATTACCTATTCGGATAAAACCAACAGAGAATACATTCCTGCCAATCTGAAACTGGGTACTGCATGGACCTACGATATAGACCAGTACAACACGATTACCGGTATGTTGGATATCAATAAACTGATGGTTCCAACTCCGGGCATTACAGTTCTGAAAGATTATACCGGAAATAACGACTCCCTGGTTGATGACAACGGAACCTTGATCAAGGTTTATGAACGCAGCAGAAGCGATGATCCCGTTATATCTGCCGCTCTTAAATCCTTTGCTGATGCACCGGGAGGATTTTCAGAAGAACTTAAGGAATACAATATTTCCATAGGTCTTGAATATATTTACGCCAAGCAGTTTATGCTCAGGGCAGGATATTTCAACGAGGCTGAAACCAAGGGTAACAGAAAATATGCGACCTTCGGTTTCGGTATACGCTATAAAGTATTTGGACTGGATGCCGCTTATCTTGTTCCGTTTGTTCAGAGACATCCACTGCAAAACCAATTGCGCTTCAGTTTGCTCTTCGACCTTGGCGCGTTTACCGAAGAGAAATAAAATCAGAAAATAATATTTGTAGAAAACCGGTCTTAAGGCCGGTTTTTTTATTCGTTTAGAAAAGGATTGTGCATGCTTTCATAATCAATGCTGGTCTCAGGGCCGTGTCCGCTGAATACCCTGGTTTGCCCGGGCAAGACAAGCAGTTTTGATTTGATGGATTCTATCAGTGTGTGGTGGTTCCCTCCGGGTAAGTCGCTTCTTCCTATACTGTTTCTGAACAAGACATCACCCGAAATCAGAAAACCATCTTTACGGCTGTAGAAACTGATGCTTCCGGGAGAATGACCCGGAGTGAAAAATATTTCCAGTTCATTATCGCCTAATCTGATGACATCTGTTTCGTCAATGAAATTTGCAATTTTTACAGATTCGTTATAATGCAGTCCGTACATCAATGCTGAACTTTTTCCCATTTCAAGCACCTGTGTTTCGAGTTTGTGTGCCTGAAGTTCAAGTCCGTATGTTTCAGAAACCCAGGTATTGCCAAAGATGTGGTCGATATGACAATGGGTATTGAGAAGTGCAATGGGTTTTAATCCGGCATTTCGTATATATGCGGCCAAAACCTGTTCTTCTTGCGACTGATACATGCCCGGATCTATAATGATGCAGTTTCTGTTCTCGTCAGACAAAACATAGGTGTTTTCTGAAAACGGATTGAATGTAAAAGACATGACCTGAAGCATTCTGCAAATTTCAGGGTAAACTCTTGATATTTGAACGGCTGAACAGCAGCAGCTTGTGTTAATTATCAACAAATTCTATTTCTTGATTTTCATCATGCACCGTAAAAAACCGCATTCTTTGTGTATTTTTGCAGGCGATTAAATAAAATGCCACAGATTTCCTTTGCCAGCAATAACAGACAATTCCACATCGAATTGAACGACAGGGTAAAACAGTATTTTAAAAACAAAAACATGAGTCAGCGCGGCAATGCCGTTTTATTTTTCAAAGCTTTCTTCATGTTCGCAGTTGTATTGAGTTCGTATGCGGTTCTTGTTTTTATTCAACCTGAAGCATTATGGATTAACCTGCTTTTATTAACAGTATTTGGTACTTTTCTGGCATTTATAGGCTTCAATGTCATGCACGATTCATGTCATGGTGCATTTTCAAATAACAGCACCGTAAATGATGTATTTGGCTACAGTATGAATTTTCTCGGTGCCGAATGTCGCTTCTGGAAAGTGAAACACAATGTCCTGCATCATACATATACCAATGTTGACGGTGTCGATGACGATATTTTCAAGCCGCCGTTTTTGAGAATGTCTCCTAATCAGTACTACCGCGATCTGCATAAATATCAAAGCTATTACATGTTGTTCCTATACGGGATTTCGACTATGTTCTGGGTGTTCTGGATGGATTTTCAAAAATATTTTACAGACAGAGTGCACACAACAGATCTTCCTAAAAAGACATTTACGGATCACATCAGTTTCTGGGCTACAAAACTGTTTTATATCGGTTTTTATATCGTAGTACCTATTGTAATGCTGGGATTCAGTAAATTCATTTTCGGGTATTTATTTTTTAATTTCGTAATGGGAATTGTGATGTCGGTGGTATTCCAGCTTGCCCATGTGGTAGAGGGCGCCGAATTCGAAGATGCACAGGAAACCGGCGTGCTTTCAATTAAGGACGACTGGGCAATCTATCAGTTAAAAACTACTTTTGATTTTTGTCCGGACAATAAATTTCTGACATGGGCACTGGGGGGGTTAAATTTCCAGGTTGAACATCATTTGTTCCCAAAGGTGAGTCACGTGCATTACCCTGAAATCAGAAAAATTGTCAAAGAGCTTGCTTTAAAATACAATATCAGACACAACGAATTCAGTTCGTTTGGTGAGGCGCTTTCATCTCATTTTAAAATGATGCATCAGTTGGGTAAACAGCCAATTGCCATTAAAGCTTAAACAGCAATTTATTTCTTTTCGTATTTCCAGTTGCGCAATTTACCATCGGTCAGCCATTCTATTGATGTATTGATTCGCTTTTCTTTGGTAGCTTCTGATTTTGCTTCTGTTACCCATAAAATATATTCGTTCTTTTTGGATACACTGAGATTGTAGAAAAAAGAGGCAGCTTCTGCGTTTTTTTTCAGAGCATCTTTAAATTCTGAAGGCATTTCAAGTGCTGAAGCAGGTTTTCGTTTAGACTCAGATTTTCTTTCCTGCTTTTGTTCGTTTCTAATCATAGCCTGAGCTATAAGGTCTATCAGGATATCATCCCCGGGGATATCTTTTATCGACTTTATTTTGCCAAGATGTCCCATGGCATTTCTATCGGTTTTTTGCAGAACACCGGACGGATCTGAGAGTGAGATGCCATCTCTGAAACCGAAGGCGCAGTGCTGTTTGAAAGCTGCCATGTAACAGAGTATTTTATCATTATAGGTGAAATGCGGAAAGCTCCATTTCATTGTTTCCTGCACTTCGGGACAAACAATGTGAACCAGGTCGCGCAGTTTTTGCAGAATATCCTGCGCAAAATCAGCAGAATCCAATATATAAATATCTATCCTTTTATCTCTTTGAGCCATAAAGATAAACTAAATATGGTCAGTGGATAACCTGAAATCTGGAAGTGTAAATCAAACCATTGCTGTCACTGATTCTGACGATGTAGAAACCTGTCTGCAGAGTACTGACATCCAGAACTGTTATTCCCGAATGACCGTTGACATCGGCACTTAACTCTTGACCGAGACTGTTAAACAACTGAAAACTTATTATTCTGTCGAAATCCAGTGCAAATTCAATTCTGTTGTCTGCCGGATTGGGATAGGCATTTATACTTTTGTAAACGGGTGTATTGATGGAAACGTTGTGATTATATCTGAAGCCGTTTTTGAAATACTGAACACCGCCTCTGTTGCCGGCAATCAGTAATTCGGGAACAGTATCTCCGTCAAAATCAGCAAAACAGGTAGAAATATAACTGCCCAAATCAGGTTTGTAAAAGTTTTGACCCTGAAAGCCTTTTATGAAATGAAAAGAATCTATTTCGCGGAAAGTACTTGTTGGTTTGCTTCCGTTAATTTTATACATGCGCAGCGAGCCAAGAGAATTGCCGATAATAATCTCCAGTGTGTCATCTCCGTCTATGTCCATGATAACCGGTTTTGAATAAACAAATTTTTCGTAGATAGGATAATAACCGATAATGGCATTTGTGTCGTCGTAAATATACTGAAAGCCTATTGAGTCGATCGGTTTCATGTCTCCGAATTTATTAGTAACAATTGTAAATGAAGGCTGAGTAAGTGTACCTGAATTTCTGTAATAAGACAACATGCTGTCGTTCCTTCCTATGACCAGATCCTTAAGGCCATCGCCATTGATATCTGCAACCGCCGGTGCACTGAAAGCGCCGACGTCTATATTGAATCCCGGGAAACTGCTGTTGGATTTGGAAAAAACCGGGTTAAGGGTTGTTGAACCTGATGATACATTGCGGTAAAACAAAATTTCACCTCTTTCGTTTCCGCATACCAGATCCGGCTTGCCGTCATTGTCCATATCTGCAATGGCCACGCTGAGTTTCTTGATTTTTTCAGGGAAAAAATTGCCGAAATTGGTATTGATAAGTTTAAGTTTAGCATTGGTTTTTGTGCCTGTATTTTCATACAGATAAATTCTGTCTGCGCTGTCACGGCTCACGAATGCATCGCCGTTCACTGCAGCAATACAATCCAGATCGCCATCATTATCCCAGTCGTAACAAGCCCAGTTGCTTTTATTGCCGTTATCAATCATTTCGGGTGTCAACAATGCTTCCTGCTGTGCCCAAACCGGTGCCAGATCTGTACCGGTGTTTCTGAACCAGTTGATCTGAGAGCTTTCTTCGATGATATACTGGGAATTGGTCGAATTCGGAGAATAAATCAGGTCGCGTTTGCCGTCGTTGTTTACGTCCATAAAGTATGCCGATGGGTAAATTGAAACATCGGCCCTGTTACCACTTGTAACATAATTTGTATCATAGAGATGAAATGAGTCGTACTGATTCAGGTTTGCAGGTTTTGCATTGTATAACATGGTCATGTGACTGCAGCCTTCATTCCCGATCAGCATATCAATATCATTGTCGTTATTGGCATCAAACAGGGTAATTGAAGAACCGTTGGTATGCCGGGGCCCGTAAAGGCGGTTAAGGTCGTTATCCGAACATGTATTCAGAACGTAATTGTTGCAGTCAAAATCTGTAAAGTAACCCCAGCAGAGGTCTGTGTGCAGAAAAGTCATTGAATCGGGAGGCAGATTGAATTCAACCTGATAATTCATATAAAGGAAAATGGCTCCGCCAACATTCGAGTAACTCATAATATCCAGATCACCGTCAAAATCAATGTCATAGATTCCGGGAAGGTGAATGGAAGGTGTAGAAAGTATATTGTATTCGATAAACGAACCTGAAGGGCTCATATTCCTGTAACGTATAGGAGGCAGTTCCACAAACTCCGGGCGTCCGCTGACAGTATATGATATGTTTTTGTAAACTATATAGCCCTGAGGACCTGAAGTAAAGATATCTTCATAACCGTCGTTGTTAAAATCTCTCATCAGCATCCAGCCCAAAGGCCTCATTTTAGGAAAATAGGCAGCATAGCGCTGATCAAGCGTGTATTTCACCTCGCCGGCTGCACCGTTGTTGATATAGGTAGATATACTGCCGTCAAGCCTGTCGTAAATTACTATATCTTTTTTGCCGTCGTCGTTGACATCGCATGGACTGAATTGCGGACAGTGGTACCCTCCTGACAGACCGTATTTCAGAGCCTGAGACAAACTGTTCAGAAACTGTAAACTGTCAGAGAGATAATAACTGTATTTCGGGCTCTGAGCCTGAAGGGTGAGGCCGAGAAAAAAGACCATACTAACGATTAACGCTCTTTTCATATACACAAATATACACAATAAGACACAAAATATTTTTAAACGCTGCATATAAATTTAATGTCATATTTTTGTCAGGAAAGTACAATTATGAAAGTAGCAGAACTTTACCCGCTTTATCTCAACTGCGAAATGCAGGTTTGCACCGATACGAGGCAGATCATCAAAGGGGCTATGTTCTTTGCTTTGAAAGGCGAAAATTTCAACGGCAATCTTTTTGCTGAAAAAGCACTTGAATCAGGTGCGGCATATGCAATAACAGACGAAGGTGATTATGCAGACCCTCGTATAATTAAAGTTGAGAATGCCTTAAAGATGATGCAGGAACTTGCCTTGTTTCACAGAAGTATACTCAAACCAAGATTAATTGGAATTGGAGGCAGCAATGGAAAAACCAGTACCAAGGAACTGATTGTCTCTATTCTCTCAACTCAGTACAATATCCATTTTACTAAAGGCAATCTGAACAATCATATCGGTGTTCCGCTAACACTTCTGCAACTTCGGAAAGCCCATCAGATTGCTGTGATAGAAATGGGAGCCAACAGGGAAGGGGATATAAGCGAACTTTGTGAAATAGCTGATCCTGAACTCGGCCTGATCACCAATATAGGGAAGGAGCATCTGGAAGGATTCGGCAGCATTGAAGGTGTGGCAAGGGCAGAAGGAGAATTGTTCGATTATCTTCTTGAAAAAGACGGGCATGTGTTTATCAATGCCGACGACCCGCTCCTGATGGTTATGGCAGACCGCTTCGAAAATAAATCAGTATATGGAAAAGCATTTGCTCAGTTTGCAAATTTGAAGACTACTCCGGGGATTTCATTTGAGTATCAGGGCGAAAAAGTTGAATCTGTGCTGATGGGTCAGCACAATCTCCAGAATATTATGGCTGCAATCTCTGTGGCCGAGTTCTTTCATATCAGCAAAGAGAATATAGCAACAGGAATTAACCGTTATGTTCCGCAAAACAACCGTTCTCAATGGGTTAATACTGTAAAAGGAAATAAGGTTTTGATGGATGCATACAATGCAAATCCAAGCAGCGTTGAAATGGCACTTAAAACTTTCTCTGATTTTGAAGGAAAGAAAATCGTTCTGCTCGGCGATATGTTTGAATTAGGTTCACACGAAGCTGCTGAACACCAGGCTATCATTTCACTTTGCGAATCACTGCCTTTTGATAGTGTATTTCTATTGGGAGAAGCATTCTATAAATCGGAATCCAGGGCAAAAAATGTATTTAAATACAAATCAAGAACTGACATGCGGGAGGCAGTCAATAATCTTAATCCTGAAAATGTACTTGTCCTGATTAAAGGTTCACGGGGCATGAAGATGGAAGAATTCGCAGACTGTTTTTAGTCTTCTAGTCTTCGTACTCGTCGTTGGGTTTGTCCTTGCTGTACTGATCGTCGCTCTCCTCGTCTTCGTCTATCTCGTCTTTTTCTTCATTGCTGAAATCCATTTCTT
>CAZRKA010000119.1:0-10859 GCA_964600345.1 uncultured Chitinophaga sp.
CCGGTTTGACGCTACCTCCATATAATATTGAAATTCCCTGTGCAAGGTCTGAACTAAACATATCTGATAGTACTTTCCGGATATGTATATGCATTTCATTTGCCTGCTCAGCACTGGCAGTTACACCGGTACCAATGGCCCACACAGGTTCGTATGCTATGATGCAGTTAGAGGCCTGCTCACTGCTTAGCTCCTTCATGGCTGATAGCTGTTCTTCCACTACATTAAAATGATTGCCCGCCTCTCTTTCGGCAAGTGTTTCACCTATGCAATACACAGGAACTATATTGTGTTTCAGTGCAGTTAATATCTTGGCGGCACAACTTGCATTGGTTTCGTTGTAATACTGTCTTCTTTCACTATGACCGACAAGGGTATAATTGACACCAATCGATTTAAGCATGGAAGCTGATATTTCACCGGTATAAGCGCCCTGTTCGTTCTGATTCATGTTCTGTGCACCGACACCTATTCCGGAGCCATCGAGTTGTTTAACCAGTGTCTGTAAATGGATATAAGGCGGGAAAATCAACAAGACAGCGTCGTTCATCATTTCGCTTGCTGCCATGGTTCTGATTTCATGAGCCAGTCCTTGTCCCTCTTCCAGGGTTTTGTGCATCTTCCAGTTGCCTGCGGCTATTTTTTTTCTATTCATTGTTATTCCCAATTTCTGAATTTAGATTCTTTTGTATAAATGTAATTTAAAATTTCCTTGTCTTCGTCGCTCAGCTTTTGTTTTCTTCTTTCCATAACCAGTGAAGCTGTCTGAAATGCCTTGATCGGTGCATAAGTTTCGAAACCCTGTGCTCCACCCCAGCTGAAGGAAGGCACAAAATTGCGGGGGAAACCGGAACCGAAAATATTGGCCGAAACACCAACCACTGTTCCGGTATTGAACATTGTATTGATTCCGCATTTGCTATGGTCGCCCATGAAAAGGCCACAAAACTGCAAACCCGTTTTTTCGAAACGCTCTGTTGCGTAATTCCAGAGTTTGACGATTTCGTAGTTATTCTTCAGATTGCTGTTGTTGGTATCTGCTCCAAGATTACACCATTCGCCGATGACGGAATTACCCAGAAAACCGTCGTGACCCTTATTAGAATAACCCAGTATAACCGAGTTGCTGAGTTCGCCTCCAACCTTGCTAAACGGCCCTATGGTACAATCCGGATAAATTTTGGCGCCCATCTTTACACCTGCACCTTCGCAAAGCGCAAAAGGACCGCGGATAAGCGCACCTTCCATCACCTCAGAGTCTTTTCCGAGATATACCGGTCCGTCGACAGTATTGAAAACAGCCGCTTCGGCTCTTGCGCCCTTTTCGAGAAATACGGGGTGAGAACCAATGACTGTGTTGCTGCTGCTCAAAGGTTCGGAAGTTCTGCCGGCACATAATATCTCAAAATCTGCAATCAACTGGCTGTGGTTGAAACTGAATATCTGGTATATCTTCTCTAGCATTGTACAATTGCCGGAGTACTCGGTTTTCTGTGCACTCTCAAAATCGCTGAGTGCTGCACCGCGATAGGCAATCAATACATTGTCTGAAAACAGGGCATAACCGTGTGCGAGTCCGCTTATCGCTTTACTCAGTTCTTTATCAGCAATGCAGCGTGAATTAATGTAAAAATTATCAGATGTTTCCCTGACAGGATACTTTTGCGAAAGATAATCTGCACAGAGGTATGAAATATTCTGCATGCCGTATGCTTCCCATTTTTCTGCCAGAGTTAATATACCGCAGCGCAAAAGTGCAGCCGGCCTGCTCATTGTAAAAGGATACAAATGATCAGCTTTAGCATCGTCGAATAGTATGGTATTCATGTTCAGGGGCTCAAAAATAAGGTAAAAAAGAAGACATAAAAAAAATCCCGACGAATCGGGACTTTTCTAAAGTGTTCTCAGAATTACTTTCTTACGTAACGCTGACGGAATTTCTCAACCCTTCCTGCTGTATCAACCAGAGTTTGTTTTCCGGTGAAGAACGGATGGCTTTTGTCTGAGATCTCCAGCTTGTATACAGGATACTCGTTTCCGTCTTCCCATTTAGCTGTTTCTTTGGTTTCAACACAGCTGCGGGTCAGGAATGAATAATCACTGCTAAGATCTTTGAAAATGACAAAACGGTAATTTGATGGATGTATGCCTTCTTTCATGATTTTTTCTTTTTGGGAGTGCAAAAGTAAGAATTAGTATTGATTCCACAAAATAAAATGAAATTTTTAGCCCCCAAACCTTGCAATCTAGCTTCTTTTTTTTATCTGTCAGAGATTTTATCAGATAATACAAGAAAGATAAATGACTATCAGTCTGATAATTCGCGCTATTTAAACAGCTTAGCTATAGTTCAATTAATTGTTTATAAAAAAGCTGAGGTTGTAAATAACCCTCCACAGGGCTTGCCTATTTTCGCTCTTTAAAGTATTATGGCAAATCAGGACCCAAATTATTCGGAAGACAGTATACGTTCGCTCGACTGGAAAGAGCATATCCGTATGCGACCGGGTATGTATATCGGAAAGCTGGGCGATGGTTCATCGGCAGATGACGGTATATACGTGCTTGTCAAGGAGATCGTCGACAACAGCATCGATGAACACATGATGGGCTACGGCAAAAAAATCGAAATCAGCATTACAGACAACAAGGTTGAGATACGCGATTACGGCCGGGGTATACCTTTGGGAAAGGTTATTGATTGTGTCAGCAAGATCAATACCGGTGGAAAATACGACAGCGGCGCCTTTCAGAAATCGGTTGGACTGAACGGTGTGGGTACCAAAGCTGTTAATGCCCTCTCCTCTTATTTCTGTGTTCAGTCTGTGCGAGACGGCAAAACCAAAAAAGCAGAATTTGCCAAAGGCGAACTGATTCACGACTATAAGGAAACCAAGACCACTGAAAAAGACGGGACCATCATGATTTTTGAACCGGATAATTCGATTTTCAAAAACTACCGTTTCATTCCCGAATTCCTGATTGAACAGATATGGAATTACGCTTTCCTCAACTCCGGCCTTACCATTCAGTTCAACGGTCAGAATTACCTTTCCAAAAACGGCCTGAAAGATCTGCTTGAACGCAAGGTGGACACAGAAACCATTCTCTATCCCATCATGCATTTCAAAGAGGCGGATTTCGAGGTTGCCATCACCCACGGACATCAGTACGGCGAAGAATATTATTCTTTCGTCAACGGACAATACACCACCCAGGGCGGTACCCACCTAAGTGCTTTGAAAGAAGCCATGGTTAAAACCATACGCGAATTTTACAAGAAAGATTTCGACCCTTCGGATGTCAGAACTTCTATTTCTGCAGCCATAGCAGTCAGAGTTCAGGAACCCGTTTTCGAATCGCAGACAAAGACCAAACTGGGCAGTACCGAAATGGCACCGGGCGGTCAGGGAATGCGCTCCTTTATCAGCGAAAACCTGATGAAGGTGATGGATAATTACCTGCACAAAAATCCGGCTACGGCAGACGCCCTCTTAAAGAAAATACTGCAGAACGAAAGAGAGCGCAAGGATATGGCCGGCGTCAGAAAACTGGCTCAGCAGAGGGCCAAGAAAGCCAATCTGCACAACAAAAAACTGCGCGACTGCCGCATACATCTCGGAGACAACCGCGACGAAAAATTCGATACCACCATATTCATCACCGAGGGAGACAGCGCCAGCGGAAGCATTACCAAAAGCCGCAATGTGGAATATCAGGCAGTGTTCAGTCTCAGGGGTAAACCTTTGAACTGCTTCGGTCTCAAGAAAAAAGTAGTATACGAAAATGAGGAATTCAATCTGCTTCAGCATGCGCTGGATATAGAAGAAGGTCTTGACAATCTCCGTTTTAACAAAGTAGTAATTGCAACAGATGCCGACGTCGACGGCATGCACATCCGTTTACTGCTGATGACATTTTTCCTCCAGTTTTTCCCGGACCTGGTGCGCAACGGACATGTTTACATTTTACAAACACCTTTATTCAGGGTGAGGAATAAAAAAGAAACCATCTACTGTTACAGCGACGAAGAAAGACAAAGGGCCATTATGAAACTTGGGCATAAGCCTGAGATTACCCGATTCAAAGGACTGGGAGAAATATCGCCCGACGAATTCCAGGCGTTTATCGGCGAAGACATGCGCCTCGAACCAATTATATTAACCAAAGAAACCAGTATTGATAAACTCCTTAAATACTATATGGGCAAAAACACGCCCGAGCGTCAGGAGTTCATTATTGATAACCTGTACATCGAAAAGGATATAACCACCGAAGAAGTACTGGTTGAAACGGAAGAAGAAGAAGCATAAAATGAAAGAAGAAGAAGAAGAACACTCGGAAGGCATAGTTCACCACGGTCACAGAGACGGCAACGGCGTATTGCCGGTATCCGGTTTATACGAGAACTGGTTTCTCGAATACGCCAGTTATGTTATTCTGGAAAGGGCTGTTCCCAATCTGTTCGACGGTCTGAAACCGGTTCAGAGACGAATACTCCATGTGATGAAGGAAATGGACGACGGCCGTTTCAACAAGGTTGCCAACATCATCGGTTCGGCTATGCAATACCACCCGCATGGTGATGCAGCGATCGGCGAAGCCATTGTCAATCTCGGTCAGAAAGACCTGATGATAGAGACCCAAGGTAACTGGGGAGATGTGCGCACCGGCGACAGCGCAGCCGCATCCAGGTATATTGAAGCCAGACTCTCCAAATTTGCACTTGAAGTTTCATTCAACGAAGAAACAACAGAATGGCAGATCAGCTACGACGGCAGGAAAAGAGAACCCGTTGCCCTGCCTGTTAAGTTTCCTCTCATACTCGCTCAGGGTGTTGAAGGTATAGCAGTTGGACTTGCCACTAAAATAATGCCCCACAACTTTATCGAACTCTGCGAAGGCAGTATCGATGTATTGAAAGGCAAAAAGACCAATATTCTGCCCGACTTCCTGACGGGTGGTATGGCCGACTTCAGCAATTACAACGAAGGCCGCAGAGGCGGTAAAATCAGATGCAGGGCAAGAATAGAATCTGCAGACGGCAAAAAAGTTCTTATCAAGGAAATACCTTTCGGAACAACGACCGAAAGTCTGATCGACAGCATACTCAAAGCCAACGACAATGGTAAAATCAAGATCAAGAAGGTAATTGACAACACCGCAAAAGATGTCGAAATTGAAGTGCAGCTCGCTCCCGGTGTAAGCACCGACATGACCATCGATGCACTCTACGCCTTTACAGATTGCGAAGTGAGCATTTCGCCGAATGCCTGTGTGATTCAGGATGACAAACCGCTGTTCCTCGGTGTCAACGAGATGCTGAAGATGTCGACGGCAAACACGCTGAATCTTCTCAAAACAGAGTTGCAGAACGAATTGACCCACCTCGAAAACAAATGGCATTTCAGCTCACTTGAAAAGATTTTCATCGAAAACAAAATCTATCAGCACATAGAGGATTGCGAAACCTGGGAGGAGATTCTTGAAATGATAGACAAGAAGATCAAACCATTCAAAAAGAAGCTGCGCAGAGCCGTGACGATGGACGACATTGCCCGTCTGCCCGAAATCAGAATCAAACGTATTTCGAAATTCGACGCCTTCAAAGCCGACGAGTATATCAAAGGACTGGAAGACCAGATTAAAGAGGTTCAGAACCACCTCGACAACCTGACCGATTACGCCATAGATTATTTCAAAAACCTGATCAAGAAATACGGCAAGGGCAAGGAAAGAAAAACAGAAATCAGGCTGTTCGACAAGATAGAAACCAATGTGGTTGCTGTTGCCAACGAAAAACTCTACGCCAACTACGCCGAAGGTTTTGTGGGTTACGGTCTTAAAAAAGACACCTATATCTGCGATTGCTCGGACATAGATGATATCATCGCCTTCCGCAAAAACGGCACCTATGTGGTGAGCAAGGTTTCTGAAAAACAGTTCATGGGTAAAGACCTGCTTTATGTGGATGTTTACCGTAAGAACGACGAAAGAAAGGTTTATAATGTCGCTTATTACGATGGTAAAACGGGTGTGAGTTATGTCAAACGATTTAATGTACTTGGCGTAATCCGCGACAAGGAATACGATGTCAGCATGGGCAGCCCCGGCAGTAAGATGCTTTACTTTTCAGCCAACAACAACAGTGAGGCTGAGAAAATAGGCATACACCTCAGCAATATGGCATCGGCTAAAATCAAATACTTCGATTACGATTTTTCAAAGCTGGAGATAAAAGGAAGAACCTCCAAAGGCAATACCCTTACCAAGCACCCGATACGCAAGATAGAACTCAAGGAAAAAGGAAAATCCACTTTCAAAGGACGCGATATCTGGTACGATTCTGACATCGGCAGACTCAATGTAGACAACCGCGGACAGTATCTCGGAAACTTTACCAGCGAAGACAAAATACTGGTGATATTCAACGACGGCAGCTACGAGCTGACTGATAACGAACTCAGCAACCGCTACGAGAACAACGACATCTACCTGATACAGAAATTCCACGAGAAGCAACCCATCAACTGTATACATTACGACGTGTCTTCGAGAAATTACTACGCCAAGCGCTTCCTGATTGAAACAACTACAGTGGGTAAGAAGTTCCTGTTTATCAACGAAAGGCCAAGCAGCAAACTGATACTTGCCAGCACCCACGAAAATCCGGAGGTGGAAGTCAAGTCGGTAAATGCCAAGGGCGAAAAAGTTTCAGAAATCATCAAGCTGGCCGACTTCATGGAAGAAAAAGGCTGGAAAGCGATTGGAAACAAAATCACATACGACAATTTCAAATCGGCCAAACTCCTGAGCGATAAAATAGGACAATGGCATGAAGAAGAAAAAGGCGGCATAGATCCTGAAACCGGCGAGAAACTGGTCATAGAAGAACTTGACGGACAGAAAACACTATTTTAAAACCAATAAAAACAATCAAATCAAATTAAATGTTTAAACGATATCCAATTATGAAAAATTCATTCAAAACAATCTGCCTGTCTGTAATGACAGCATTCTTCGGCACTGCTTCAGTAAACGCTCAGGCGCTGAAAGTTCCGGCAGCAAGTCCGCTGCAAACCCTGAAACAATCATTTGCGCTTTCCGAAATCGGTATTGAATATTCGAGACCATCTGCCAAGGGCAGAAAAGTATTCGGCGACCTGGTGCCTTACGGCAAAATGTGGAGAACAGGTGCCAACGCTTCTACCAAAGTTACATTTGGTGAAGACGTGAAAATTGAAGGTACAGCAGTTAAAGCCGGTACATACGCTTTATATACCATTCCAAACAAAGACAACTGGGAACTGGTGCTTTACACTGACCTTAAACTGGGCAGCGACTTCAACAACTACAAAAAAGAAAACGAAATCCTGCACATCAGCATCAAACCAAAAACACTGACAGACAAAGTAGAAACATTTACCATCAATGTTACTGACATCACTGCCAGCAATGCCAGAATAGACCTGAGCTGGGAAAATACCAGTGTTTCATTTGCCGTTGCCGCCGACATCGATGCCAGTATCATGACTGCCATAGACAAGGCGCTTAACAACGACAACAAACCGTATTACCAGGCTGCCAATTACTACTACGAAAATGGCAAAGACCTGAAAATTGCGCTTGCATGGATTACCAAAGCCGTTGAAATGAATCCAAAAGCACCATGGGTGGCTCTGCTCAAAGCAAAGATTGAGTTTAAAATGAAAGACTATACCGCTGCTGCAGCTACTGCCGAAAAAGTAATCACAGTAGCGAAAGAAAACAAATACGATGATTATGTGAAGATGGGCGAAGACCTGCTCGCAGAAATCAAGAAAGCGAAATAAGTTATACCGTATTGTTAGGTATGAAGTCTTCCGAATACCTATCTAATACAGGTATTAGTTCATTCCAATAAAAAGCCCGGGCCTTACGCCCGGGCTTTTTTTTACATACAATTTTGTAATTAATGCAAATAGAAATAAATGAATCAAATTATCAAGTAATCATCAATCAGTAATTTTTAACACAACGACAAGCGAATCCAAAATCTTTACTTCCTTCACTTTTAAAGATACCGGTGCTATTATAATTTAAAGACATATATCCGGCATAACCGGGATCAAGATTTGAAGGATTGGTAATCCAGAATGATGCTTGTTCTCCAATTGCTTTAAATTCTACACCGTTAAAATAACCGGACGGTAGGGATGTAAATCCGACAGAATCAACAGCCCCCAGATTTGGTGAATTCCATAGCGTTAGCGATTTTAATTTCCCTCCTGCAACTGAATTACCCCCAAGATAGTAAATCATATTGGCCCACTCCTGATAGCTTGGTACATGCCAGCCGTCGGGACAAATACCCTGAACTCCGCTGGGAAATTTCTCTGTTGCAGCAGCCCCGGCCATCACAGCATTCCAGGTATATAATCTTCCATAAACCTGTCCGTTTGCACTGTTATTGTTATAATGGTAACTGCCTGCCACATTGTAATTCAGATTCTGAGCCATCCATACTTGCTTGTAAGGAACTTCTGCTACACAAATGGTTTTATATTTCTGACCATCCCTCTTGTCTGTAAATACAGATCCGCATAAATGATAGGAATAGTTGTCTTCCCCGAAATGCTTCAGATAGAGTGATTTTTTATAGTAATTATAAATTAACTGATCCATGTATTCGTTTTGAGTAGACTTGTTCAGATGAACATTTCCTGTGCTGTCTGAGTAGTTTACAAAAGATTGTATCATTGAATCTTCCATTGCTTTGGCAAATCCATCCTCCACAACGGTCGACCATCCGTCGTTAAATGCGTATCCGTAATAACTGATTAATCCTCTGTTCGAAAACGCTGTTGCAATTGGCGTATTTTTGAAAAGTGAGGGTTTCTGATAATTAGTAGTTCCCGAATAACACATGTTTCCAAATACAATGGTGTTATCCCAAACGGGCATTGTCTCAATCAATTTACTGCTTGCAAACAGTGTATACTTAAAGGTTGAGGTATTTAAATACCAATCGGGTTTACCGGTATTTACAGAAATTTGTCCGCTAACTCCCACGCGCCCGTCGTTTAACATATCAAGCATCCATTGCCCTGTTTGTTCAATAATCATATTGCTCATCTCCTTTTCGTCTTTGGGTATAGTAATAAAATCAATGGATGTCCCTATAAGAAATCCGTCGGGCAAACCATGGGTATCCATTATCACCAGACCATAGAGTCCAAAGCTGCTGATAGTCCCTACTGTACATTCTTTATCTTTCAAAACCCTTATATCAAATTCTTTGTCCTTATCTTTAAACCTTTTGCTGAGTTTTTCGATTCTCCCATTGGTGTTATATCCAAATTCGGTGTATGCCGGTGCGAAGAAAAGCACTTTTTTATTTTTTATTTCCTTGCCCGCGGTAACGGAAGACAATGACCTGGATTTTTTCCCATAAGCAAACAATCCTGAATTGTTGCCAGCCCCACTCCCGGCTCCCCGGTACAAAAGATCACCATTGTCATTCACAAGTTTAAGATTGAAATTAGTAAATAAGCCTGACTTCATTGCAATACGGAGATAAACACTGTCGAAATGATCGGCGGCTTCCACTTCCGGCAAACCCAGTACCCAGTCTTTTAACTGAACCATAGAAAGTTTGGGATCGCCATTATTAATTGCCGCTAATTCAAGAAATTTAGATTTACTTGATTCAAGTATCTGGTAAACTTCCAACACATTTTTCGAACCGCTCCCTACTTCCGGTTCTGAAACTGATTTCTTTTTGCATTGGATGAACGGCAAACAAAATACCGCTAATGTAAGTAGCACAATGACATAAGACCCGGGTTCGGATTGATTTAAACGCATACCGTATATTATTTTACTCATCAAAAATAAATTAAAATGTATAAACTCAAACAATCATTCAAGTCAAATAAGAATATTTACATTAATTAACTGTCTTTAAATTGAATAGAACGACCTACCCTGTTTACTTATCAGGATTTACTACCCGCTTGTTCAATCATCCACGCAAACAACATCACCAGTAAACAACCGATGACATTCAGCCATAGAAATGCCGTCAGCTCGGTTTGCCAGGCGTAAACCACAAATACTTCGGCAATGATGGCCGCTATGAAAACTGCTCTTCCTCCTACCTTTTTCATGTAAAAGGCCACGAGGAATATGCCCAGTATGGTGCCGTAAAACAAAGATCCTAAAATATTGACCGCTTCGATCAGATTGCCCAGTTTGCTGGCATACAAGGCTACAACGACACAAAACATTCCCCAGGCAAATGTGGCCCAGCGCGATGCGTTCAGATAATTGCTTTCTGAAGCCGACTGCCTGAATATCCTTTTGTAAAAGTCGACCACCGTTGTTGAGGCGAGTGAGTTCAGACCGCTTGCCGTTGAACCCATGCTGGCCAGAAAGATAACAGCTATTAATATCCCGACTATTCCGACAGGCAATTGTTTGGTTACAAATACCAGAAACACATAATTGCTGTCGTTGGTATCGGCTGCGGGATTGTTTTTCTGCATCAGATCCTGAGCTTTGGAACGGATGGCTGCACTCTGAAGCTCAATAGACTTCAACTGATCGCCCGCGGCTTTAACTGCTGTTTCATCCCCTTTATCTTCGGCTTGCAGCATGGCATTCAGATATGTCTGCTTGCTTTGGTTGCTCGCATTAAATTCGTCCTGTAGTTTTTTGTACTCCGCCGCGTAAGGACTGTTTTCTATCTTTTTTGTTTCTGCTTCATTAAAGAATATCGGCGGCGGGTTAAACTGATAGAATGAAAATACCAGGGTGCCGATCATCAGAATAAAGAACTGCATGGGTATTTTAATCAGTCCGTTCATGATTAAACCCAG
>CAZRKA010000120.1:0-2823 GCA_964600345.1 uncultured Chitinophaga sp.
CTTCGTCCTCCGAAGCTTATGCGAAGGAGGGCAAAATGCGAGTGTTTCGGATTGTTGGTGATAACACCAACAATATGATAATCTTGGGGGTGGCAAGACGTTCTAAGAAATATTCTGCTAAACGAGAAGGAGAATGATTCTTATGAGACGCACCTCGCACCCCGTGATACTAATGATGTTGGTCTTATGACCGACATCCCCCGCAAACGATTGTCCTGCATAAATCTGCGCTTATGTCGCCCTTACAGGGCTTGGATGCGTCGCTGTGATACACAGGGGGTTTCCTCGCCCTCCGGCTTCGTACTCCGTAGCTTTAGCGAAGGAGGGAAGCTTCAGCGATGGAGGGTCTATCTTCTACTCCCCGTGTCAGAGCCTCCTTCGTCGGCACGACACGGGGCAGGCCCTTCAAACGTCTACTCCTCTATCTTGTACTCTTCTATCTTCTATCTTCTCCTCCTCTATCTTCTCCTCTTCTATCTTTTAACTCTCGTCTTTTAACATTATTTTTACCGCAAAATTATCGAATGCTAAAGAATATCGCAGTATTTGGAGCCACCGGTTTTCCTGGTCTTCCCGTTGTTAACGCCTTGCTGGAGGCCGGTTTTAATGTGTCTGTGCTTAGCAGCGAGGTAGACCGCGACAAGGAATTGCTGCCCGAAGCGGTTAATGTGGTGGAAGGTAACTGGATGTATCACCGCGACCTCAAGCGCTTCCTTGCCCAGCAACAGGCAGTTTACTGTTCGCTGAGTGTCGACATGCAGGAACTGCCCGACGATTTTCACGCCGAAACCGACGGCTTGCGCGAAATCATCAATGCCTCGCTCGAATGCGGTATCAAACGCATCGCCTACATGTCGTCTATTCTTCAGTACAACCAGGTTGAGAACGATAAGCTCTGGTGGGTGTTCAATGTCAAGAAGGATGCTGTCAATTACGTCCGCGACAGCGGTATTCCCTTTACCATTTTCTACCCAAGTACCTTCATGGAGAATTTTACGGGCACCTACCGAAAGGGAAAGATAATTGAATTGCACGGCGAATCGCGCTACCCGATCTACTTCATCAGCGTCAAAGACTATGCAGACATGGTGGTGAAATCTTTTCAGGTGCTGGCAACCGAAGACCGCGAGTATTTTCTGCAGGGCAGCGACTGCTATAAGATGCAGGAAGCCGCTAAGCTCTATGTGAAACACCACAGCGGCGAAAAACTCAGGGTGAAAACCATACCCGAATGGCTTATGAAGATATACGCCCTGTTCGACAGCAAATGGAAATTCAGGTCGGGACTGGCCGAGGCACTCAACAACAACACGGAATTGTTTGTGGCGGATGATACCTGGAAGGAACTCGGCAAACCAATGGTTACTCTGACTGAGTTCGCAAAGAATTCATAGTATTACATGTTGCTTCACCTTAAACTGTGGATTTCGAAACGCCTTCAGTCTGCAAGGCAAAAGAAGGATGCGAGACGATTAAATCAATTCATTACTTCTGAAATAAAGCAGATAGATACGCTGCCGGCTGAAGATTTTCAGCAGGGCGGTACCCTCATTGTCAAATGCGACGACATTGGCGATTTTCTGCTCTGGCAGCAGGTAATTCCCGCCATAAAAGCGAACGCTGCCAAACCGATTACTTTTGTAGGCAATGCCGGTATTAAGCCTCTGCTGGAAACCTGGTTCGACTTTGCAGACCACTATATCTGGATCAATAAAGCAGAATGGGATAAGTCTGATTACCGGATTTCTATATATAAAGAGGTAAGAAACCTGAAACCGGCACTGGCTTTTACTACGCTTTTTACGAGGAATTTCAGAATGGACGATCTGATCGTCTACGCCTCATCCGCTTCAAAGCGAATAGCATGGAGCCGTAAACACCATCCTTATTTTCCGGAACTGTCGGTGGCGGATGAGCTGATGACCGATAGTATTGAAAGCGATAAAGCCATTGAGCTGGAGTATTTCAGACATATCGAATTCATAGAGAAGATATATCGGGTAGCAATCGAACACCACATCAAACCGCTGTTTCCGGATTTCGGAAAGCAGAAGCGTTTGGTTATTTTTCCGGCGGCCAATACCAGAAGCCGCTGGTGGCATTATCAAAAGTATGCCGAACTTATTAAAGCTGTTGCACCCTTGTTCGATAGCATATTGTTACTCGGGGGAAAGAATGCAATAGACTATTCCGGGCAGATAGAGAAGGCAGCCTCCGAAACTAAACTGATGAATCTCTGCGGGCAAACCTCACTGACAGATTTGATGGCTTTTATAGGTGAGTCGTCTTTGCTGATTTGTCCTGATACGTCGGCCATGCATTTCGCGATGTTGTGCAATACGGATACCATCGTACTGAGTAACGGGAATAACTGGCAGCGTTTTGCTAATTACGGGCCTTATGTTGTGGGGTATCAGTTTAAGGTCATATTTCCACCGTATTTCAAGCCGGAACCGGGCAAAGTCAAACTGCATTATAGTAGTGCCGAGATACAGACGATAAAGGCGGAGACAGTGATAGATGAAGTAAAGCGCATGTTGGGGGAGAATGCCTGACGGCATAATGCCTGGCGGCATATGGGGAACCGGGGAGCCAGTTACACGAAGATCACCGGGAAGGCACAAGGATCACAAAGATTTTTTGTGTATCAGTACGCGGCAGAAATTTAAACCACAAAGACACCAAGGCCACGGAGAAATTTCATAGTGTTCTTTGTGTGGTTTTCACTTTGTGGCCTTAGTGTTAATGGCTTCATACAATATTCTATTTAATGCCTGGCGGCATATGGGGAACCGGGGAGCCAGTTACACGAAGATCACCGGG
>CAZRKA010000120.1:2923-10755 GCA_964600345.1 uncultured Chitinophaga sp.
TAATGCCTGGCGGCATATGGGGAACCGGGGAGCCAGTTACACGAAGATCACCGGGAAGGCACAAGGATCACAAAGATTTTTTGTGTATCAGTACGCGGCAGAAATTTAAACCACAAAGACACCAAGGCCACGGAGAAATTTCATAGTGTTCTTTGTGTGGTTTTCACTTTGTGGCCTTAGTGTTAATGGCTTCATACAATATTCTATTTAATGCCTGACGGCATATAGGGAAGCAGGGAACCAATCACACGAAGATCGCAAGGAATGCACAAGGATCACAAGGATTTTTGTAAGTGGCTGTACACGGCAGAAATTTAAACCACAAAGACACCAAGGCCACGGAGAAATTTCATTGTGTTCTTTGTGTGGTTTTTCCTTGCGTTCTTTGCGTTACGGTATCAGACCGCGGATTTATCCGCCTAATAACACCTCATTGTTCCCGGTATTCGTGCTATATTATGCTGCGTATAGCAGCACACTATAATCACCTTGCAAATGGTACCGCGTCGAGGGGAGTGAATTCGCCGGCGAGATAGCGGTAATGCGCAGCAGCGGCAATCATAGCCGCATTGTCTGTGCAGTATTCGAACGCAGGTATAAAAGTTTTGCAGCCCAGTTTCTTGCCCAGCAATTCAAATTCTTTTCTCAGCAAACTATTGGCGCTTACCCCACCTGCAATGCCGATATCCTTTACGCCTGTTTCAACTACTGCTTTTTCGAATTTGTCGAGCAGGGTCTTGATGATGGTATAGCGCATGGAAGCACAGATGTCGTTTATGTTTTTTTCTATGAAGTCAGCATCAATGGCTTTCTGTTTCTGCAGGAAATACAGCAACGAAGTTTTCAGTCCGCTGAAACTGTAATCGTAGCCCTCCAGTCTGGCGATGGGGAAAGTAAAGGCATGCGGGTTTCCGCTTTCAGCATACTTATCTATCAGCGGCCCGCCGGGATAAGGCAATCCCAGCATTTTGGCTGTCTTGTCGAAGGCTTCTCCTGCAGCATCGTCTATAGTAGAACCGATGATTTCCATCTCCATGAAATTTCTCACCTTGAGAATTTGTGTATGTCCTCCGGATACCAGCAAACACAGAAACGGAAACTGTGGCAATTCAACGCCTAAATAATGCGCAGCCACGTGTGCTTCCAGATGGTTGATTCCGATAGTGGGTTTACGGAGAGCCATGGCCATGCCTTTTGCAAAGTGGCTGCCTACCAGCAAAGAGCCCATTAAGCCCGGTCCTCTGGTATAGGCAATGGCATCTAATTCCGCAGGACTTATACCTGCTTTTTCGAGTGCCTTTTTAATCACCGGTAGTATATGTTGCTGATGTGCGCGGCCTGCCAGTTCGGGAATCACACCGCCGTATTTGCCGTGTATTTCCTGGCCCGACACCACATTGGCAAGTATTTTGCAGTTTCTGATGATGGCTGCGGCAGTATCGTCGCACGAAGATTCGATGGCGAGCAGGGTAATAGTGTCTTGTTTTTGTGTCATCTTGTGTATAGACTTGCTTGTGTGCGCAGTATCTTTGCCCGTAGCCCGGATTAATGCTCGCAAAGATATCCAAAATAGCACGTTTTTTCCTGCTGGTATTGTTTTTTACCATCGGGTTGCTGTATGTAATATTCCGCAGTAAACCTGTTCAAACCTGGTTAGTGGGCGAGTTAACAGAAATTCTCTCTGAAGAACTGGGCACCAAAGTCCGCATTGCTGCTGTGGATATTGAGTTTTTCAAGACCGCCGTACTGGAGAATATTTACATTGAAGACCAGCAGGGTGATACGCTGTTTTACTTTAAAAAACTGAAACTGGATTATCACACCTACGACAAGAGCAAGCGTATCATTAACCTCAATTACCTCGGCCTGGAAGGTGGTAAGGTGCTGTTTGGCGAACACAAGGGCGACTCTGTTAACAACTACGAATTCTTTATCGATTATTTTGACGGTGGTCCCAGGGATCCTTCCAAACCGAAAATTGTATGGACCATATTCTGTAAATCCGTTGACCTGGACAACATGCGTTTTGATTACTTCAGTCGCAATGAAGAGCGCCCCGATTTCATGGACTTCAACTACAACGACATGAGTTACCGCAATATCTACGGTCAACTCAACGACTTTTACCTGATAGACGATTCACTGAATTTTACTGTCAAACATCTCGAAACAACTGAGAAGTGCGGATTCAGGGTTGACCATATTTCGGCCGATACCAGAATTCACGAAGGTGGTATCGAATTCCGCAAGCTAAGCATTTTGACACCTCGCAGCAGCATTTCGGAGACCTTCATCATGCAGACAAAAGACTGGAAGGATTACAACGATTTCAACGAGAAGGTATTCATGAAAGCCGTGCTGAAAGATTCTGAAATCGATACCCGCGATTTGTGGTACTTTACCAATAACCTGAAGGACTGGCAAACAATTCTAAAAATAAGCGGAGAAGGTGAGGGTGCACTCACTAAACTGAAAGGCAGGAATACAGAGTTGGAAGTTTTTGGCAAAACACAATTCAAAGGCAACTGGTCTATGACCGGCTTGCCTGATTTTGATAACACAGTTCTGGACTTCGATGTTAAATCGTTCGTCACAGATTACCACGATCTGAATAAAATCTCACTTGGCAATGTCCCAGATAATTTTGCCAGTCTTGGCACCATTCGCTACAAGGGCATGTTCTCAGGTTTTTACAACGACTTCATTACCTATGGAGATATTTACACAGACATCGGCGATTTCAATTCTGATATCAATATCAAATACAAAGACGGGCTCGACAATGCCATTTACAGCGGAACACTTAAAACAGATTTTTTCAGAATCAGCGCGTTTATTCCGGAAGCGCAGATAGACGACATTGCATTCGATGCGCGGATTAAGGGTACCGGACTTTCAAGAAATACCTATCACATGTTTGTGGATGGCAGTATTCCGAAACTGAGTTTCCGCAATCATGTCTTTCAGAATATTGTGGCAAAAGGTGAAGTGAGCAAGGAATACTTTACCGGTAATGCCACAGTAAGAGATAAGAACCTCGATCTCGATTTCGACGGTGAGTTCAGAAGTGATATCAAAATACCCGAAGCGCATTTCAAGGCACTTGTGCGCCATGCCAACCTGGCCAGCTTCGGACTCGATACACAGGAGCAGAATATCAAAGGCAGTTTTCTGCTCGACTTTACAGGACATTCTCTCGACAACGCCGAAGGCAGTATTACCGGCGAAGATATAGAGATCAGCCGAAGGGGTGTGACGGTGAAAGTGCCGTATATCAACCTCTCCGCATACGAATACGACAAGATAAAGGAACTAAGACTTAGAAGTGATCTCGTGGATGCGGGTATCAAAGGTCAGTTCAGACTCGAGTTGCTCGATGTCTCTATTTTGCACCTGATGCACCAGTTGATTCCGGCCTATTTCAATATGCCGAAAACCACATTGCCGAATGAGGATTTCGTGTTTGATTTCGATCTGAAAAAACCTTATGACATCACGTCTCTCTACATGCCCAACCTGCAGATAGAGCCTTGTAAAGGAAAAGGATTCTACCGTTCTAAAGACCAGACTCTGAGTTTTGCAATGAGCAACGGGATGATTCAGTATAACGAGTATCTGCTGAAGAATCTCAGTCTGAGCGCTTCCAAGAAAGCCGGTTCGGATCTGGATATCAAAGTTAACGTTTCCGATTTTACAGACGAGCAATTAATTAAGACGAGAAACATCTCTATACAATCAACCGTATTCGACAACGTCATAGATTTTAAAGTCAGCGGTGTGGATACGGGTTATAAAATTTCGATTGCTTCTGAAGGGCGATTCGTATTTGTCAAAGACAGTATTTACCTCAAGCTCAACGATGTCAGAATGGATATCGCCGGATTGAAGTGGGAGCTGGACAGCAACGCCTCAGGACTTATAACGGGGAAACGCTTTATGGTAGAGCATTTTGTTTTCAGGAATAAACTGCAGATGCTTTCGGTTAAAGGGGAGCTTGGCAGTGCTTCACAAAGCAGGCTGGATGTAGAAGTGAATAATTTGTCGCTTTCGACGGTAGATTATTTCACAAAGAACAGCAATATTCCTGCATTGAACGGCGTGGCCAACGGTCATGTGATATATTCAGTTGTTGATGGTTCAGACAGGTTCCAGTCTGAACTGGATATTGCAGATTTTGCTATTTCGGGCGATACCATTGGAGATTTGTCCGTGTTTACACGCAATCATCCCAATTCGAGTCTTCAGCACCTAAGGGTATATATAGACAAAGGATTGCTCGACTCACTCAGAATAGAAGGCGATATAGATTACAAGAGCAAAAACAATCCGCTTGATTTATATGCCTTTTTGCCGCCAACAGATATCAAGGTATTCGAGCCTTATCTCGAAGGTGTGATGAGCAATATGCGGGGCAGGTTTTATACGAAAGACAGTCTTAAGATTTCGGGTACCTTCAGCGATCCGGTCGTAGAAGGAGAGGTGCTGATTAAAAACGCGGAAGTGCTGATTGATTACCTCAATGTGCCACTGCATTTTTCAGCCAGACTCACAAGTGAAAAAGACCGTATCAGTCTTTTGCCTTTCAGTTTTTACGACGATAAGAACAATGTAGGGAAGGCAAAAGGTTTCCTTTTTCATAAGTCGTTCAGCGATTTTAAACTGAACCTCAATCTCTGGGAGCTTAATAAGGTGCATGTGCTGAATACCGGTCCGGGCGACAATGAATTGTATTACGGTCAGGGTTATGCTTCGGGCAGTGCCAGCTTTGTCGGTCCTTTCGATAACCTTGACATAATGGTGAGTGCGCGCACCATGCCGGGTACTAAGTTTTATCTGCCCATCAGTGAAGGTGACGCCTCCGGTCTGCCTGACTACGTTCATTTCAAATCGGTTAAAAAGAAAGTTCACCGCAAGAAGGATGAGTTCCCGATCCGTTCGCTGGTGATGGATATTGAAGCCAACAACAATGCAGAGGTAGAGATTATCTTTGATGAGATTTTGGGTGATAAGATCAGCGGCAGCGGTCATGGCAATATCAAGATGGAAATGAATAAGAGCGGTGACTTTTACATGTTCGGCACCTATATCGTCGACAAGGGCAGGTATCTGTTCACCGCATTCGATCTTTACAACAAACCTTTCAATATCAGACCGGGCGGAAGCATCACCTGGTATGGCGATCCGCTGGATGCACGTCTCGACATTGTGGCATTTAACACTGAGACGGCAGATCCGGCCCCCTTGCTCACTGCCGTCACAGCAAGTTCTACTATCAATACCAATACTACCGGCACTTCGGGATCACAGCGTATCACTGCCGAAAGCGAATTGTACCTGAAAGGCAATCTGTTCTCGCCCGAAGTAACTTTCGGTCTTAACTTTCCTAAACTGCAGACTGAGGCCGGAAATACCACCAGTTCATTATCTCCTGTCATCAACAGGATAAAATCTGATAAGGAAGAAGTGAACCGTCAGGTATTCAGTTTGCTGCTGATGAAGAGATTCCTGCCGCCTATGTTTGCCCAATCCGAACAGGCATTGAGCAATGCCGGATCCACTGCGCTTTCGAGTGCCGGTACCGACCTGCTCTCGTCACAGCTCAGTAACTGGCTGAATAAGATTGACCCGAACTGGAGAGTGAATGTGATTTATAAGAATGGTACAATCACGCTTCCACCGGAATATATATTAATACTTAGCAGTAAATTCCTGAACGACAAACTCAGTTTCGACGGCAGCTTCAGCAATTACAGCAACACTCCCAATATCAACCTCGAATATCAGGTAACCAAGAAGGGCAATATCAAAATAAAGGCCTATACCCGTTCCAGTTTCAACCAGGTCAACACAACTTCGCTCAGCACGCCTATCACCACCAACGGACTTGGTATTGTATACACCAAAGAGTTTAATGTGTTGAGGTGGTTTAAGTGGTTGAAGAAGAAGAAGAAAAGGAAGAAGAAAGACTAGAGATAGAAGATAGAGGAGGAGAGGATAGATGAGGAGATGAGGAGATGAGGAGACCCTCTTACGCTGAAGCTACAGAGGGTGATAGAAGATAGACCCTTCTTCGCTAATGCTACGGAGTACGAAGCCGGAGGGCGATGAGGAGAAAAGCTTGCCATAAAGTGTGCCAACGAAGGAGACTCTATTGCGGGGACTAAAGCAGGTATGAAGGGATGCTCGCTTTTTTCCAATCATTCTCTCACAGTCGTTCAAGCAACCATATCTTACGTATTATAAAACTGATGTCAGGTATCTTCTGGGGGTATTCTGATTTTGGAGGTATACGGGTATAGTTTGTTTCGACCCACATGTCGAGATTGGCACTGTCCAGGGTAGTTCTGGCTGTTTTTAATACACCGTTGTGTTCGATTTCCAGTTCCAGGTTAGTGAAACTATTTCCGGTGTAAAAATAGTTTCCGTTAGAAGCACCTGTAAAAAGCATTTCCGTCGGCATCTTACCCGAAGTCCAGCTTATTAAATTATTGCTACCCTGTTTCTTCCTTTCAATGATACTGGCGCTGTTGATTTGCCGCCAAGCCAGAATATAGGGTGATGAAGCCCACGAATCTCGGAATCCTTCGATATTACGAGTATTGTTTTCGCCTTTAAGATCATTAATACCGAAGAAATTTGTTCCCTGAATTCTCAGTACATAAATCAGATCTGCAAGGGCTTCAACTGAGCGCGAATCCATACAAACAGGAATAAGGTCGCTTACCGGTTTGAAACTACCAAGCGTAAAGGTTCCAATGATGCTGCTGTTGCCATTGAATTTAGCCCTGCACGAATCGGGCACATTGTAATCGCGGATGTTGGCACCGAAATCAGAGGTGCCTATTTTCTGTATTTTAACAGTCTGACTGCCATTGCCGTCAACCACCAGTTGAAAGAATACCTCATTCAATACTTTAAAAGCAGTGTTGAGTTCCTGAGTAGTGAAACGGTAGTTGTAAGTGCCTTCAGTAGGCGTAAGTCTTTCTTCCTCTTCAGGGCAGTCTTTGCGGCAGGAATATATTATAAGAGGTAATAAGAAAAGTGCGTATTTCATGGGTTGAGCACAAAGATATTGAAAAAAAGACTAGGAGTAGATAGGCCCTCCTTCGCAGGGCTGCGGAGGACGAGTAGGAGATTGAGGCGTAGAAGTTATGTCCACCTCCGCAAAGGATACCGCCCATGAATAAATACCCCAAACACCCACCAACTCCCGAAAAAAAATGACCGCAACTTTCGTTGCAGTCATTCTGGAAAAAACAAGCATTCTATCGTCTTTATCGTTTGTATTTATAAAGAAGGTTTTTGCCATTGGAGACAAAGCTGGTGTTGAGTACCTTTTCGTCTATCTGCTGGAAGGTCATGACGTAGGGATTCGAAGCGCCGCTGAATAATACCGATATGGCAGTCGAGTCTTTGGAGGTGAAATCGAAGGTGCCTATTTCCATCCACGAATTGTTGTAGTAAAATTTAAACTGGCCCTGAGGGGTAAAGATATATTTGTCTGTGCCGTTGGAGGTTTTCTGGACATTGTCTTCGTAAGTTTCGCTCAGTATCCAGGTCTGACACAAGAGTTCGAGTTTTGATTTCTGTTTTACCGGATCTGGTTTGACATCGTTTGTTGTTTCTTTTTTACACGAGGCAAGGGCAATTAGTACTACCGCAATACCGAGAATTTTAATTGTAATTTTTGACATAATAATTTGGATTTATTTATGCATTAGACCAATAGTCCGGGCAACTTGTTGCTCCTTAAAAGTGTCTGAATAGTAGTTAGTTGACACTGTCCGGTCTAATGTTGACCAATGGTAGGATTGTATTGACGAAACTGCACC
>CAZRKA010000121.1:0-10491 GCA_964600345.1 uncultured Chitinophaga sp.
CAGGCTCGCTGGCTTCCAAAGACACGGTGCACATTATACTCGCACAAAAATTCTTTGTCAGAGATTCTGTTTACAGAGTTAGCGCCTGGACATCCCTGCCGAATAACTACAACGATACTATCAACGGCAACGACACTGCCAGATCAGGCAATATTTACCCCGCTCTCAGCGGAACGTATACTATAGGCGGTGCAGGGCCTGACTTCAACACCTTTACCGATGCCGTCAACGCTTTGAAACGCGGGGGCATTATTGGTCAGGTGATTTTCAATGTGCGCAATGGCACATACACTGAAAAACTACTTATTCCGGCTATTGTCGGAACAAATGGCAGACACAGCATAATCTTCCAGTCTGAAAGCAAAGACAGCAGCAAGGTTACGCTTAACAACAACAGCAATACCTCGGGTATAAACTATACGGTAAAACTTAACGGAGCTTCGGGAATTACCTTCAGGTATATGACCATCAGTAGCGGCAATTCAAGTTATGGAAGAGCTGTAGAAATTGACAACGGATCAAGCTTCAACAGTTTCAGCAACAATATACTTGAATCTGTCAGCACGACTTCTGCCACAACTAATCTGGCCATTGTGTACATTTACAATACAGGCGTTCAGAACAGAAATAATCATTTTACAAAGAATGTATTTAAAAATGGCGCTTACGGATTGTACAATTACGGATATCTCAGCTCAGGACTTTATGATAAAAACCTGTTAATTGAAGACAATATATTTGATATACCTTATTACAACGGTATAAATCTTTACTATTCGGATACTGCCGTAATCAACAGAAATAAAATTACAGTCGGAAATTACAGTTCGGCCTACGGTATAATCATTGAGTCTTGCAGAGGTAAATTTATTATCACCTCCAATAACATTGTTGTGCCGAATGCTTATATGGGCCTTTACATTTACAATTTATCTGCTCCAAGCAATAACCGAAGTCTGGTTGCCAACAATATGATTTCGGCTCTTGGCAACAATGCCGGTTATGGATTCTACTTCTACGGTTCATACCTCGATTTCTATTCGAACAACATCAACATGAACACCAGCGGAACCAGTACTTATGCCGCCATGTTTACAAGCAGCAGCAACGTACGCTCATATAACAATATATACAATCACTCCGGCAGCGGTTATGCACTCTACACAAGTTCGAGCAGCACAATAACCGAATCAAACAACAACTGTTACCGCAGCAACGGCAGTAATCTCGCCTACTGGAACGGCAATAGAACTAATTTGTCGGCATTGCAGTCGGCTAACGGAAAAGATGCCAATTCCATCTCTACAGATCCTAATTATATCAGCAGTTCAGATCTGCATGTCAGAGCAATAGCACTCGACAAAGCCGGCAAGAAACTTCCTGAAATAATAGTTGATATTGACGGCCGCCAGAGAGATACCCTGTTACCGGATATCGGAGCCGACGAATTTGATATTCCTTCGCCTGACGATGCCGGTATATTTAAATATATAGGACCTAAAGCACCGTTTGCAGCCGGAAGCAATGCCGTTGAAGTTGTCATCACCAACTTTGGATCCGATACACTTACTTCTGCAACCATTCACTGGAAAATAAACAATGTTTCACAGACAGCATTCAGTTGGACAGGATCTTTAAAATCAGGCAGCTCAGATACTGTCAGCATCGGCAATTACAATTTCAATTCAGGTGTACTCCACACACTGCAGGCATGGACCAGCTCACCAAATGGCGTGGCAGACACGATCTACTACAATGACACCCTGAAGCACAGCAATATTTTCAGCGCACTGGATGGCGTGTATACAATTGGAGGAAGCGTACCCGACTTCAATACTTTTGCCGATGCGCGCAACGCCCTTATGCTGGGTGGCGTTATTGATACCGTTGTATTCAATGTCAGAAACGGCACATACAATGAGCAAATGCAGCTTAACGCGTATCCGGGTGCTTTATCAAGCAGACCTGTTACTTTCAAATCCGAATCCGGCGACAGCAGTAAGGTAATTCTGCAATCAGGTGCCAGCGATTACGTGCTGTCTGTTAATGGAGCCGACTTTGTCAGCATCAGTAAAATGACAGTTAAAAACACATATTACTACGGTGGACACGCCATAACCATTGCCAATAACTCCAACAACATCACTGTCAGCAATTGCCGACTGCAGATAAGCAACAACTATTATTACTACAGCGGTTCATGTATTTATTCAGGTACCGACCGAGACAACAACACAGTGATACGCAACAATTTTCTTGATGGCGGATATTACGGCATACAGTTATACGGAGGTGGCAGCTCATTGCATGAAACCGGAACGGTTATAGAAGGCAACCGCATAGACAATTCCTACAATTCTGCTATACACCTGGTTTATCACGATGCACTTCTGATCAGAAACAATCAGATTAACCTTAACTCATCATATGGCAGCTATGGTATTCGCCTGGCTCAGGTTTCCAATGATATTAATATCAGTAAAAACAAAATCATATCTTCATATCTCTATACCTATGGCATTATACTTGAAAACCATAGCGGAACCAGCACCAAAAAAGGACTGATTGCCAATAACTTCATTTCAATTAAAGACCCTTACTATTACGGTATATATATCAGCAGCTCCACTTATCCCAACATTTATTACAACAGTGTTCACCTTTATGGCAATAACAACAATTCGAATGCTGCATGTTTATTTACAAGTAATGTCACAAATGCGGATATTAAAAACAACATTTTCAGCAATCAGGCAGGTTCGCTGGTATATTACGTAAACGGAGTTCCAACCATCAGTAATTACAACGATCTGTACGCCACCGGAACCAACCTTTGCCGCAATAATGCCACCTATTATACCGGCATTGCGGCCTGGCGTTCTGCTACTTCGCGCGATGTCAATTCCAAATCAGTCAATCCTACTTTCTTCTCAAATACCGATCTGCATACAACATTGATATCCCTTGACAGTGCAGCCACACCGATTTCAGGATTAACAGAAGACATAGACGGCAATACGCGAAACAGCACTAAGCCGGATATAGGTGCCGACGAATTCAACAGTTTGCCAAACAATCTCTCTGTTACCGCCATTTTAAATCCGCTTAACGGATGTGAGATTGGCAAACAGGTATTGACCATTACCATATTTAACTTTGGAAGCAATACCCAGAAAAACTTTGGGGTATCGCGAACTGTTAACGGTGGCAGCATAGTCAGTGAAACCTTTACCGACTCAATACTCCCGGGAACAGGCAAGAATTACACATTTACCGACACCCTCAGCACCGCCGCTATCGGCGACTACAATCTTGTTGTATGGACCGATGCCAACAGCGAACAATACAGGCTGAACGACACCCTTAAACGCAAAGTAAGCAACTATCTAAAACCTGATTCAGTGGGCACAATGATTCCGGCCGACAACAGCATTAATATTTCATTTCCATTCTCCCTTTCATGGTCGCCTTCGCAAGGTGCAACGCTTTACGATATCTATATCTGGGCCGACAGCATCAATACCCGTCCGGGCAGTCCGAACTTCGCAAACCAGACTCAGATTAGCAAACAAATTACTTCAGGTCTTGGTTATGGAGTTAAATACAAATGGCAGGTAATTGCAAAGAATCCGTCTTGTGCCACAGAAGGACCGGTTCAGAAATTCACTATCCGCAATCTCCCTGATCTGCAGGTAATGTCAATCAGTTCGCCAAGCTCATCATTCTCAGGTAATACAATTGCAGTAGCCTGGACAGTTAAAAATACAGGTGCAGGCAACACAGGTGGCGGTACCTGGTACGACAACATCTTCCTTTCCAAAGACAAGATACTCGACGGAACAGACGTTCATCTTGGCGGTGTTACCAACCCCGCTGCACTTAATGTCAATCAGTCTTACAACAACAACTCAAATGTCACTCTTCCGGAAGGCATTTCAGGTACACATTATATTATCGTAAGAACAGATGCATACAATTACCTGACAGAATCAAATGAAGGCAATAATATCACAAGCGATTCGAGCGGCATGTCTGTAAGTCTGACACCACCTCCGGATCTGAATGTGACCATGGTAACAAAGCCGGCTACTGCTTTTTCAGGCCAGTCTATCAATATAGAATTCAGGGTTAAGAACATAGGTTCCGGCGGAACCCGCAGCAGCCTCTGGAGAGATTACATTTATCTGCACGACGATTCTTCTTCGGGAGGAACTTTCATGAAATCGATTCAGCACAACGGAGCCCTCGATGTCGACAGTATTTACAGAGTTAATACCACCATCACCCTGCCACTGACAATTTCAGGAAGACATTTCATCATCATCAAAACGGATGCCCAGAACAATGTATACGAACATGCATCTGAAAGCAACAACGAAAGAATTTCACTGGGAATTGATGTCATCCTGACCCCTCCGCCGGATCTTGTCGTTAAGAATGTTGATCTGAAAGACACAGTCAGCAACAGGGAGGCCGTTAACGTTTCGTATGAGTTGATTAATCAGGGCGGCACAGCAACCAATACTTACTGGGCAGACCAGATCTATATCAGTAAATTCAGCACATTCAATGTCAATTCATCCACTCTGCTGAACACCTATTACAGGCAAAACCTGAATAATGATGATACGCAGTTCCATTCACCGGCTGTAACAATACCTGAAGGCATTAACGGCAACCATTACATCTTTGTCACAAGTAATCTCAGTAAAAATCAATTTGAAGGTGTCAATGATACCAATAATATCAGTGCGGCAATTCCTGTAAATGTGATAAGTCCCGATTTGGTAGTGAGAGATGTTACGGCTCCTCAACAGGATACTTCAGGCAAGCAAATCAGTGTCAGCTATGCAGTGAGGAACCTTGGCCCGGGCAATAACCCTTTAAGCAGTCGAACTGATAAAATCTACATATCAAGACATCCCGTTTACCATGCGGATTCAGTTATTCAGATTGGCAGCCTGAGTTACTCTGCGTCAATTAATGCCGGTGCTTCCATCAACAAACAGGCTTCTGTAACCATTCCAAACGGTACAACAGGCAACAGATATATTTTTGTCATGGCAGATGCTAATGTCCAGATCTTTGAAAACAGCAAAGACACCAACAACATTTTCAGAAGTGATACCATGCAGGTTAAGCTGGCGCCTTATCCGGATCTGAGACCAATACTGATTCAAAGTGCCGATTCAAGTGAAGCAGGCGCGGTTTATCCATTCTCTTATGAAGCAATCAATCAGGGATTGAGAAATTGTATTGCCGGCTGGAAAGATTTCATCTTTATTTCGAAAGACTCTGTATATAATCCGCTGAAGGTAACCCAGCTCAGAACCAATATCATTAATCCTGCGCTCGAAAAAGATTCGACCTACACGGTAGAACAAAATCTGTTGTTGTCGAACAAATTATCTTCCGGTTATTATTACTTCTACGTCTTTACAGATGCCGATAACCAGCGTTACGAATATCTGTTCGAAAACAACAACATATTCCGGAGCAAAAAGATTTACATAGACGGATATCCACCGGTAGATCTGGAAGTACTTTCGGTTGTAGTACCCGACACCATTTATTCAGGCACCGATGTTAATTTCGAATGGTCGGTCAAAAACTCCGGTCAGGCCGCTACTATTGCCAACACCTGGTTCGACCGTATCTACCTCTCTGCCGATTCGCTGATAGACGGCAGTGATAAACTGATTGGCGAAAGTCAGACATTGCAGAATTTAGGAAAGGACAGTGTATATAACAGAAAACTTAAAGTTAAAATCCCTAACGGTATCAGCGGACAATTCAGTCTGATTGTCAGAACCGATTATCGCGACGACAATGCAGACATAGATACCCTTAACAATATCATGGCATCACTCGATGGCCTGGGCAATGTAAAATACATCCGTACCCTGCTGTCAAAATCGTCTGATCTGCAAATCACGTCATGGGAAATACCTTCGGCTGCCACATCGGGCCAGCCTGCTCGATTTATCTGGAAAGTTGAAAACAAAGGCGATACCACAACTAAATCAGGCTGGTGGAACGACCGCTTTTATCTGTCTACAGACTATACATTAGACGGCGGAGATCAGATACTCGGTACAGTGGCTCACAACGGCAACATTCTGAAGAACGGTTCCTATACCGATACGACATTCCTGTTTATGCCATCACATACTACAGGAAATTTCATTGTTTTGATAAAAACAGATGAAGCAGACAGAGAATACGAACACAATGCCGAAAACAACAATATGCAGGCATCGGCTATTACACTCAGCAACGCTCCTCCCGGCGACCTGATTGTAAGTTCGGTTACTGCTCCTGATAGTATTCAGGCAGGTTCAGGTGTAACAGTTTCCTATCAAATTAAAAACATTGGCAGCAATCCGATCAACGGAAGCAGAACGGACAATCTTTATATCTCTTCCGATTCGGTTTTCGACGGCAGCGATCTGCTGATAGCAACACGCACAGAATCTGTCAGCATGGTGCCTAATGCTGTCAGAAATCTCAATCTTAACGGAAAAGTTACAGGCATACCACCCGGCAATTACCATTTCTTATTATTTACCGACGTAAAAGACAATATCAACGAAAGCAGAGACACCAATAACACAGGTTACAGCGAACTCTGCGAAGTAAGTATTCCGGTATTACCTATGAATGTCCTTACGCCTGACACCATGGACAATCAGGAAAATATTTACTACAGAATAAATATTCCTGATTCACTCAATGGAGAGTCTGTTCTGGTGACCTTGAATGGTGATTCAACCGTGGCACAAAACGAATTGTATCTAAGATTCGGTGCAGTGCCGTCAAGATTCGAATTCGATTACGGGTTCTCAACACCTTTCTTCGGCAACCAGGAAATCATCATACCTGAAGTGATGCCGGGAGTATATTATTTGCTGGCTTATGGCAACACCAACTCAGGTCCGCGCCAGAATATCAGACTGCTTGCCCGCAAACTTGATTTCGAAATAAGGAAAGTAAGTCCGGGAGCAGGGGGCAACAACGGACAGGTAACCATGCGCATCGAAGGTTCCAAATTCGATACGGCAGTTTACTTTGTATTGCAGCTCGACAGTGCCTTCGACGGAGCCACACCTCCGGGATATTTCATTCCAAGTTTTGATCCCGACAGTGTTTACCTCGTTGATCCGACACTGGCCTACACTACTTTTAATTTACTGGGACACATGAGGGGTTCATACCATGTACTTGGAATCAAAAATGGCGATACCGTGATGCTTAGAAATTCGTTTGTCATAGACCACGGAATGCCGCCGGATTTACAGATCAGTGTCATTAGGCCATCCAACACCAGGGCTAATTCCATCATTACAATCGAAGTGCATTTTACCAATGCGGGAAATATGGATATAGTCAATTCTGAACTGGAAATTATCAGTACGGCAGGTGCGCCGATATCATTTACCCAGAGTGGGCTGGTCGACAATAAAACAACGCTTAAGATAAAACTTGTTGAAGACGGCGCTCCACCCGGTTTGTTGAGACCCAAAGGCTCGGGTTCTGTGATTATTTATACAACTGCAACAGCAGCATTAGGATTTAACATTATACTACCGGATTTAAAATAAACGAATTATGAAAAATATAATCAGAACAATATTGATTACAGGAATATTCATAACATGGATGACAAATGTTGTGGGTCAGACTTATAAAATGAAGATCGATCTGCTCGAACAAACACCGAGTAAGGTAAATAAGATCAACAATCCTTATCCGCTGATAGATTCCAGAGGAATTGTAGGTGGATCCTTTATGCCATTTACCAAAGGCGATGAAGTATTCTACAGGATTTCTCCTGATCAGGGTAAAGAAATTGAGTTGAAAGCTCTGAAAGGGTTTCATTATATAAAGGATGAAGCCATCATTATGTACGGTGCAGATTTCTATGATTGCGTCTCAAATGAATTGGCGCTTATTGTATACGATACCGATGGCAATAAAAAAGCCGAATATTCAGAAAAACTTTTAAGTCCTTTTGCGGTTACGCCCGGCATAAAGAGTTCTTTATTCGTTTCAGGAAAACTTCCATCAGAAGGAGATCAGATCAATTGTGTCATCAGAAAGCTGGGATCAGATCTTGGTAAATCTTGGGAACTGAAGCTTCAGAACGGATTTGTTCAATACATGAAGGTTTCACCCGACGGAAATTACCTGCTGGCTGTATTTTATGAATATGATAAAAATGATATCCTTACCATGTTAATCGATGCCGAATCGGGTAAAGTACTTGGTGAAATTCCCAATCTCAATACTATACTTAACGCTGAATTCATAGGTGGAGACACTCTGGCAATTGCCGGATCGACACATTTTAACCTTTACAGGATATCAAAATCGAATGGGATGCAATTGCTCAGAGCGGTTAACATTCCGATAAACACTGTTTCGATGGGATTCTCAATCAGCGTGAACCCTGATAAAAATATAATTGCCGTTGCACATTGCAGCGACAGATCAGAAACTGAGTCGCAGATAAGCATTTTTGATCTGGGCAGCGGTGAATTGATTAACAAGATTTACTTACCGGGCGACCGCAGTATCCGTTTTTACAGAATTCTGAATTTTACTTCGGAAGGAAGATTCGAAATTTTAACCAATGATTACACTTACACCTATGAATACACTTATTAATCGCTATCTGATCATCATCCTCCTGCTGCTGACGCAAGACTTGGCAGGAGATACCCTTAGAGTAGTGATGCCATTCAGGTATTCTAACGGGACAAAAAAAATGTTGCTGAAATGGGATCCTACCATCAATGCACAGGCATACGGCATACGTATGAAAATCGGCAACGGGGCTTGGGGTGCATTCGACAGCATAGGCATAAAGACATCTGATACAATTACCTATGCATTCGATAACACATCGACCTATTATTTCCAGATAAGAGCCAAAGTAGGAGGCAGCTGGCAATCGCCACCGGATAGTCTTGGAAACTCTTTCCGGACGAATGTCTGGCCGGTTGCAAGCTCCAATGGTAATTGTAATACTGAGTCAGTAGAAATTCTTCACGGATTCGGTCAACCGCTGCTTATAGGCAAGAACTATTTGCACGAAGGTGTTGATATAAGGGGACCTATCAATATAGCCAGCGAATGTGTAAAGGCGCCTCAGGGAGCTGTTGTCTGGTGGATGGCTCTTCCTCCGAATACCACAGACATGAATGTGGATATTGAAATGTTCAATAATTCTGCATTCCGTTATATTCAATTTAATCACCTCAACAACATTGACGCTGCAGTATTCACAAATGGCAGTGTTCAACCCGGGCAGAAACTGGGTGAAATTGACCCCAGACCGGGTGTGTGGACCACCATGATGACGCATACACATATGCATTATTACACCGGGCAAAACCACAGCAATCAGTTAAACCCATTCAGTTACTGGGATACAGCAAAATACCGCGATCCGCAAAACAAAATGCCTTCTATCCGCAACACGAATACAGACGATGACAGTATCAGATTCCGGAAAGGCCCTAATACAACTGACTATTTTGACAAAGATACCGTTCACAACGCGGTTGACGTGGTTGCGGAATGTACCGACTGGCAGTCGACAGGTGCTCCTTTTCATGTGGCCAAATCCATTTCATATTTTATTCAGAAACAGGAAAACAGTGCCTGGAATAACGTAGTTAAAACTCCCGGTGCGCCATATGTTTTTCTTGACAATATCAATGACTTTGGCAACGGTTATGGCGGTATGAATCCTCATATGAATAAGCTGATTGATTCGACTGTGGCAGTAGCTACTCCTCCGGCAAATTACACATGGAGTCACCGCTTTACGTTTATAATCACCAATACTAAAGGCACAACAGGTACCCCAGCTAATCTGGGCACAGACGAATGTTTTGCTACAGATGCCAGGAACAGCGTCGGCGCCGACAACGGCTACACGAACAACTACGACAAGGCAAGATGTATTGAAGAGGCCAAATTTCCGGACAACAGATACAGAATAGGCATTATTCTTACCGATTTCCTGAACACAGCCCCTACCCACTTCAGGGAATTTACGGTGGACAATTTCAGGCCTTATGCCAAAAAGGTAGTCATGAAAACAGATGGTGCAACCATATACACTGCAGACTGGGCCTGGAATTCGGGAAGCGATAAACTGACACTAAACAAAAACACACTGCCAGCCAAAGCAAGATGTGACAAGCCACTCGAAATTATAATTGATATGAGTGAACCAATGACCAATGTGAGTTTGTTTATCCCATCACTGGGTTTTTCTGAAACCCTCACAGATGCAGTTGCCAACACAGATAAAAAGCAATTCAAGTTTACCATACCTGCTGAAAAAATTGCCAAAGGCGGACCTCATTCTCCTATCACCATCGTCATTATGGGTAAAGACATTGCCGGTAATGAAGTCATGGGTTTCACAAGCGAAAATGACGTACCGGGAGCCAATATCCATAAAAGAAAAATTGACGG
>CAZRKA010000122.1:0-10469 GCA_964600345.1 uncultured Chitinophaga sp.
CTTGCGGGTTGGGCTTTGGGCGGCATGGTCGTGAGTGCGTTGTTCGCTGATTTTATTCACATATTTACAGTTGCAGACATTACGTTGTCACCAAGCCATTTTTCCCATAAGAGTTTTTTGTTCTCGTGTTTACCTGTACCTTTTAAAACTTTTAGTTCTGAAACAAGAATAAAAAGTTCGTCCTCCACAAACCCTTCCTTTATCCTATATTCCTTGAACATATCATTAAAAAACGGGCGAAATATATTGTCATTTGGTAAAAACTCAAAAACACTATACTCTTTGTTTTTTATATCGAAATATTCCCGTGCCTCTGAATTCCATAAAATTAAGATGTCTCCAAATTTAACTTTCTTCGCTTCTTCCAATGCAGTAAAGTCCGCAGGCACGAGGTACATTACTTTTGGTTTTCCGGCTTTTGAGAGCCTCCAAAGAGTATTAACAATTTCTCTGCTGATTGCAGGGTCTTTGTCTTTTAATGCCTCTGCTTTAGATTGTAATTGTAAGTTAGAACCCTTCTGCACTTTTTCTTGGCAACCAAAAAGGGTAAAAATACATAATAGAGTGCTTGCATAGAAAACACCAACTCGGGAGGGAAGGATATTTTTCATGTTCTATTTTTTTAACTTTAGTTTAAAAGCATGATGCGAATTAGATGATGGTCTTTCAGGCTTATAATAGTTGTATTCAACTATGTAATTTGACTTGGTTTCAGAAATATCTTTTGTTAGTTCCAAATATTTATTAAAACCAATAGTATTGCGAAACACCATGTTATCCAATTGAGTTAACCAACTTTTTGTAATAGGGTTTGATTTATCTCTTATATAAATTTTTAAATACAAACCTTCTCTATATCCACCCCTTTTTATAATTACTTCGATTGGAGAATTTACCAAATAGTTTTGAAAAGATATTTCCTTTGAGTAACTGTCATTTATTACTTGGGCATCCGGAAAGACGCTTTTCAACTTCTTTTCAGTATATGCGAGAGTTAATAAAAAATTTGTGTCAATTTCAGTTGATAAAAATCCAGCATATTGACTTTCTTTTAACAAGCCAACAATGTGCTTCATGCTATTAGTATCTTTTCTGATTGAAAGCAATTGCTGTAAATATTTTTTACCTATTGAGTTACAGTCGTATGAATTTTCATCAGGCGTTGTTATTACAAAACCAAGACCTTTAAATCCGTCTTCTTCTTCCATTACTACTCCTTTCGACACTTTTTGCTTTGTTTCATAATTATACATATGAAAGACACCTCCCGCCTCAACAATACAGAGTAAAGTTCCATTTGGGTGAATTGAAGCCATTTTTATTTCATTTTCAAAATTCTCAAATATATACTCCTCAATGTTATTTTTTACATTCCAAACCCTTACCTTTTTATCATCCGTACATATAATCAAATGTTCGGTGTCAGGGTGAAATATTAGTGAATTAATCTTATCACTAAACTCAAACGATTTAGTTACCTGTTCCCCCTTTGTGGTATCAAAAACTTTTATTGTTTTTTCGTCTGCAAAAGCAATTTGGTTGCCATTTGGGTTAAAACAAAAATCTGCTACAATATTAAGGTTGTTATATGTAACAACTTCAGGTTTGCCTTGGAAATGAAGTGAAAATTTTCCCTTATAGTCTTGGACTAATACGCATTTGCCTTGAGGATGCACCTTTACTCTACTTATGCCATTTTCATTATCATAGCCAATTACACTATGTATATTATTAGTTACATCTGACCAACATTGAACTGAATTTGACGGGCTACTAAAAAAAATAGAATGCCCATACGGTCCATAATCTAAAGAGAAAAGCGAATAATATGAAAATACTTCATTAACAAGTTCCCCTGTTTCTGGATTCCACATAGCAACTTCATGCAATGCGTGCGAGGATGTAAGTAAGTCCATTCTCTCATGCCACTCATCATCAGGGCTAAATCCAAAATCGTAAATAAATCTATTTTCATAGTTGAGAGCGTGAAATTGTCCAGTATTAAATACCCAAACTAACATATTTCTATTAGCACTAATCGCAAAGTATTTTCCATTTGGACTAAACTGAATTTTATCAATTTCAGTTTTTTCATAAGGGTTTTGTGCATTACCATAATGGGATAGTAAAGCAAAAACGATAAAAACAAATACCTGAATTATTATTTTCATTTTGAATTATTTTTTACCTTTTCCTTTTGAATTTGCCTTTGGCTTTTCTTTTTTTACTTGATTCATACACCTCATCAGAAACAGGCAAATGATATCTCTCGTTTGTATTGCTGCCATGAACAATATGTATGTAGAATGTCCACGAATATTTGTACCCGCTTGACAAAGTGGCTTCACCATGATATGGTATGACAGATTTTGCGGACGCAATAAATGTATAATCGCCCGGTGGCAATGTTATGATTTTCACGTCTTTGGGGTTGACGTGGAAATAGTTTGAGTTCATTCTTAAAGTTAGGTATGCTTTTGAATCGTTTCTGACCTCAATAGTAGATTCTGTGTTTGCAGACCAACCTTCTGGCGCAAATGGGCTTTCTGCACTCTTGGGAATTGCCCTGACAAACATCACCAAGTCGGATTGAACCCAACCTTCACGATTGGTGGTGATGTCAATTGCATTGAGGAATCCGTTTGTAGTTGCTGCATCGTAAACAAAAAGTTGAGAATGAGGGATTAATTGCTCAAGAACAGGTGAGCCTTGGTCAGGACTTTCGTGAAGGTGTGTTTGTTGGGTAGTGATTGCCAAAAACGAATTCCTACCCAAAAGTTGATTTAATTCGTTTATATTCATATTATATTATTTATTTTATTTTTTAGTTTCAGCGAACGGTTGGGCTACCTGCCGTGCCGACGAATGGAGGTATGGACAGGTAGCTGGTGTTAGCTGCTTTTTATTTTAGTTCATTCATTATAAATTCAATCAATGCCCTTGAAGATGTGTATAATGCATATTCTTTCCTTTCATGTGATGAAATTTTATGCTTAGTGTCATCTCCAAAATCTGAAACGGATTTGAATGAAGCAAATAGTGTATTTTTTGTTTTTGCAAAATTTGAAACTGCAAAGTAAAATCCATGAGTTTCCATATCCATTCCTTTAACTCCATGATATGAATCGTTAATTTCTCTTATTTTCACATCACTCCGGACTAAAGAACTTCCCGTAACAATCAATCCAAGATCACACTTTAAATCATTGGCAAACTTGTTTGAATCCTGATATTCATTTTTAATTTTTGGTATGACTTTAGATCTTGAGAATAGGCTTAGTCTTGATTTAAAGTTCTTATTTATAGAGTCTGCATTTTGCATAAATTTCTTTTTAGAGTCTTTCCCTTCTTTATCAATTTCGACTACGTTATTGTAATTTACTGATTTTTCAGCGATAATAATATCTCCAATTTTCGTAACATTTTTATTACCTGCGCATACTCCTACCATAAACATATAGAATGGGTTAAAATAGCTAATAATTTTAGTTGTACAACTGACAGCTGCCTCCATTCCCATTGATTGAGGGTAAGGAATAATGATTTTAAAAACCTTACGTGATGTCTCTAATATTCCTTTATAATAAATAATCGAATCATCACCTATAAAATCCAATTCCATTACATCTTTTAAATAAGTAATAATTGATTCAAACTCGTCTACCGTTGATGTAATGATTCCTATATCAAATTGAGGCAATCTCAAAGAGTTATTCTCCGGTCGCATACCAAGGATTTGATGAGCATATTCTTTAAATTTTATTGCATTGCTAAATAAACTTATTACTTCCTCTTTCATGGTTCATATTAAGATAGTAAATGTTTTTTTAATGCTTCGAAGAATTTATCATATACCTTTTCATCAGTAGTTTCCGGCACTGATAGTTGGATATTCAGATTAATCGTAATACCACTTTTTATAGATTCAATCTGCTTAGAAAAGTTATTAGAAGTTCTCTTGTAACTACTGTCCTCTACTTCTAACTCTGTACTATCTATTGGCTTTTCTTCTTCTGGAATACTTTTCTGTGTACTTATGCCATCAAATTCAGCATAATCTGCCATATTCTTAAAAGTATTCACTGTATGGGCAAGCGCTAACTTTCCTGCTGTTGTTCTTGTTGAAAAGAAGTGAATTAATTCTTCTTTATCTATTTCATGAGCATCTGGATAAATTGAGTATAATTCGTTATATGCATCTTTTAACGCTTCCCCTAGAATTTTTTTACCACTCTTCTTTGATCTAAACTTTGTCCATTTATCAGTTGGAACTCCATTACTTTCAATGAAGCCAATAAACTTTAATACAGCAATCATCCTTTGATCAGATTGTTTTGTAAATCCAATTGAAGAAAACCAAGTTTTATCAACTTTAGATGGTTGACCAACAGTTTGAATTTTGTCTAAAATTTCAGGAATACGTCCAGTCGATGTTGAATATGGATAAGTCATATTTATATAGTTTACAAAGTTTAATTCTTATTCTTTAATAGCAGCTAACGTCTGGCGCCAGCGACGTAGCCAGCTTTTGCTGGCTATGGCCGCTGGCGCGGTGTTGTGGGCCGTTCTATAAATCATCCCAAAATTCTTGACTTTGTTGATCCAAGTCTACTGAATTATTGAAATAAGGAGAGTCACTTGGTATTTTGTGCATGAATCTGTCTGGCAACCTTTTTTGGATTTCTGCTTTTATTTTATTGTGCTTAATACAATAATCCTCCCAAAACATTAAATCTTTTTCAATTTCATTTTTCCAAGTATCAATTTGGCTTGGAGTAAACATAATAAAATTCTTATCATTTGGACTATATTTAGTTATTCCATTTGATCCGGTGAATCCCGAAACCTTTCTTATGCATCTTTCTTCAATACTTCCATATACTTTATCGTTAAATTCAAATTCATGATTGTCATAGATATATGCAATGCCTCTCTGATATATAAAAAGGTTATTTTCCCATTTATACAGACTTTTATAATCTTCATTGAATCTTCGAAAATGTCTCTCGTCTTCCCCCTCATGAATACGAACACCAAGTCTTTCTGCAAATATTTTAACCTCCTCCAATAGGGACACTTTCGGGATTTCTAAAAATAACCCCTTTACTCTTCGGTCGGGATACACAAAACCTTCTAGCTCATCAACACTACAAGGAACAAATGGAGGTTTGAATTCATATTCACATTTGAATAATCTTCGTAACTGTTTAACCACAGCTTGTGTTTCATTATAGCAAGGGTTCGGAAAAGGTTTGGAATTTAAAATTTGGGCACTCACTTTAATGTGGTTTTTTTCAAAGTAAATACCTTTTTTTTCAAAGTTCATTCCTTTCTTCAATAAGAAATTTCTTGCATTAATTACTCCGCTAGAAATTAGTAATTCATCGCCAGAAGTTACTGATGAAGCAGAGCCAACATAATAATCTCCGTTATTTAATATATAAACTCCTATTATTTCCCAATCAGGAATTGAAAAAGCACTTCTTTCCATAGAAAGAATATAATTTTCCGCTTGTTCCCTATTCTGAAATCTTTCAAATTTCATGTTGGTCATAATATCAGTTATTCTAAATGAAACAATCCAGTTAAATTGATTTCACCTATTTCTTGACTTTCCTTTTCTTTCCATTCTCCAGAATGAAAACAGATATCTTCATAACCTTTAGGGGAAGAAATGTATGAAATCACATACGAAAATTTAATATTTGAAGTTTTATAAACAGCTTTGATTTTTTCACTTTTAAAAATTCCTCCTAGTTGTTGATACGAAATCATTTTATTTTCTAACAGATAATTTTTCAGTATGTGAACTAATTCTAACCGAACCTTTTCTAGATCAATAGTACTACCTCTTTTAGGTAGAGATTCCATATAACTTTTAATTCTTTGTCTTGCAGCCTCTTGAGCATAAATGCTCTTGTAAGTATCATCTTCTAATTTCTTTCGTTCCGTCTTTAATGAAATTAGATCAGTCACTATTTTTGCAAACAATGTTAAACTGTGCATCATGGATTATTTGTTAATTTATTGTCGCGTCTTATACGAATAAAATTCCTCGTTGTTACATTTTACAGTAATGTTTTCCTCATCAGAGCTATCATTCATTCAACCAATTTTAATTGGATACCATGCTCTAGTCCATTATAGAAATCAAGGAATGAGTTTCCAAAGTTATTCAGTGACATCTCAAGCCGGTATTTCTCTATTTCTCCATCATTTAAATATGGAATAATTGGCAATTGATAATTATGGTATTTATCCTCTACGAACACTGTCTTATATCCAGGGTGACCTTCACTATCATCATAATCGATAAATTCTTCATAGAAATTCATGTCAGTTTTGAAATCCGCCCATGAAAAAATTTGAAATAAAGTGAAATGAGAATAAAATTCAAAATATGTACTCTCGCTCAATAGTACTTCTGTTCTTTCTTTTCTCTCATCATAATCAAAATCGTTTATTACCTGGATTATTCTAAGATTAGCTCTTCCACTAGATTTGTTTATCCATTTTTCTAAATCAATCACCACTTTCTCTCCATTTCTAATTTTTTGCATCAAATGTCTGTACAATGATAGCTCAATAAACCTCTGTATTGATGGAGGATGATCATTTATCTTTGATAATTTTTCCTTAGCAGGAATAGACAATTCTTGATTTATCGGAATTTCTATTTTATAATTCTTTCCAGTATTAATAACAGACTCTTTATTTACGGCTTGCCATATTGTCAAATTTGCATTCTGATTATGCAACACGATGATGACAGGTAAGGAATGATTGAGCCAATAATCAATATGAACTTTAGTAGCACGAAATACAATTTTGTTTCTTGATCGTTCTTTAAAATAACTTTCCCCTGCTTTAATTTGAATTGCAATTAGTCTACCTGTAGGCATTCCCATATTTACTGTCGTTTCGACAATCATATCTATTCCTACATCGGATTCAAGTTGAACTCTTGGTATCCAATTAAACTGGGTCAAGAAAATTTCTTTGACTCTAGTTACACCAATCTGTTCTGTAGGGTTAAATCTTCCAGTCATTTCACTTTGTAATAATAATGGCCCACAACTTGTGCGTAGACGCAACAGCGTCTACACCAAACCCGCATTGCGCCTTTTACTTAGATCCTATTGCGTCTATACCCCCAATATCTTCAGCCCCTTTCAAATCTAAACAATGTCTGCCAAATGTAAAAGCCTTTTTTACTCAAAAATCCAAATCGTCAAATGGGCTTTTCACTTTCGCCCAGCCGGTATGCGTTATATGCGTATAGAGTTCCGTCGTCTTGCTGCTCTCATGCCCCAGGAGTTCCTGGATGTAGCGCAAGTCTACCCCTTTTTCCAGCAGGTGAGTGGCGAAGGAGTGCCGCAAAGTATGCACCGTGGCATAAGGGTTGATACCGGACCGCTCTTTGGCTTTGCTGAAGATGGCTTGCACACTACGGGAACTGTACTGCCCTCCGTCTTGCCCTTCAAACACCCATTCCACCGGGCGATATACTTCCAGGTAGCCTTGCAGTTGCTCCCATACCTTGGGAGACAATAACGTACAACGGTCCTTCTTGCCCTTGCCTCCATATACGAACAAACGGTTCTGTTCCGGCTCCAGGTCGGCCAGCCGCAGCTGTATCAGCTCGCCAAGCCGCAGGCCACCGGAATAAATGAGCATCAAAATACATCGGTGCTTCAGGTTCTCGGTTACCTGAAACAGCCGGGCCACTTCTGTTTCAGTAAGCACATGTGGCAGTTTCTTTGCCTTCCTGGGGCGTATCAGCCGCCGTACTTTCTCCTCCTGGCCCGCTACCTCAGCATAATACATCTTGATGGCGCTGAGGATTTGATTTTGGTGCGACTCTGAGATGTTCTTCGTTTTGACCAGTTGTGCGATGTACGCATCCATCTGCGCACGAGTGATATCTTCAGGTTCGATGTCATTATAAAAACGGAGGAAGTACCGAAAACAGCCAAGATAGGACTTGATAGTGCGCCAGCTGTAGCGCTTTAGCAACAGGGCCTCTTCCAGGCGCTTTACTGCCGTTTCGCAGAGTACGGGAGTAACATTCCATGTCTTCTTTTTCGCCGGCCGCGGTATCTCTATACGCTCCGGTATTTCATCTTCTGCCTGAAACGTCCAGTGGGCAACACCGGAGAGGTATTTTTCAATGAACCGTACCGTTACCTTGGTAAGCGGCGCTTCCCACACCTTGTATGCCGCGTTCCACCGGCGGCCGTGGATGTTTTTTACTAAAGGTAAAAAATCAGCCAGCATGGATTCAGGCAGATGGATGCGGACGCTGCCTTTATCCTCTGGATGCCGGCTGATGGTAATGCGGCCGGCCCGGGCCTTGCTGCTTTGGCCGGCAATATCCGCAGCGGGCTCTTTGGCCTGTATAGCGGGTGCTGTTGCCTGTCCGGGCGGGGTAGAGCCTTTGGCTATAAGAATATTGTCGCCGGAAAATAACTTTCGGAATTGCTCCCAGGTTTTAGGGCGGCGGGGTATATGCCAGCAACGATGCCCTGGGGACCAGCGGGCGCCGCTCACTTGTCTCATTTTACCCGGAAAGGCATGGTCAAACTCCAGGTTGCGGATTCCAATGCGGGCTACCCCGTCGATTTCGAGAGAGAAAGTTTTAATATCCATGGCTTTTTTTGAGCAAAATCAGAAAAAAATAGATCACAATCAATTGTTTTTCAATTAATTAAAAAATTAACCGATAACTAACGGATATCAACGGTTGATTTCCGATAATAATCCGATAATAATCGCTATTTTTATGCAAAGCTCTAAACCCTCCGAAAATGAACCGCCAATGCGAACACTGCGGCAATCCACTGGCCGGCCGAAGCGATAAACGATTCTGTAGCATCAAATGCAAAAATGCCGCCAATATAACCCGCCGGAAAGCCACCCTTAGTGTGGTCAAACAAACCGACCGCTACCTCCACCGCAACCGCGAAATCCTCGACACCCTCATGGGCCCAAGCCGAAAGAAAATGAAAATTGCCCGAACGGAACTCGACGCCACCGGCTTCCGCTACAATTACCTCACCGGCATCTACACCAACCGGCAGGGCAAAACCTACCACAACGTCTACGACTTCGCCTGGATGGAATTCAGCAATCAGGAAATCCTGATCGTCAAACGCTGACTTTGGGCTGTAGCAAAAGTAGTTTTCTGTTCGTTCCTTGTTGTCCACGCCTGAGCAGGCCAGAAACCCAGGAACCTCAGAAACCAGAAGCCAAAAACAAAAATGTTACGGTCATTGACATTTCAAAATAAAATCGTAACTTTATAAAAAATTTGTAACATCCTGAAATGACTGCTCAACCGGACAGCCCCAAGTATCTCGACATCCTCAACGCCGCCCGCCGGCTGTTCTGGAAACACGGCGTCCGGCGCGTCAGCGTGGAAGAGATTTGCCGGGAGGCCGGCGCCAGCAAGATGACCTTCTACCGTTTTTTTTCCAACAAGATCGAACTGGCCAAGGCCATGCTGCAGCAGGTGTTCGACGAGTCGATGGCGGAGTACAGCGCCATCATGGCCCAGGACATCCCCTTCGAAGAAAAAGTACAGCAGCAATTACTCCTGAAGTTCAAAGGCACGCAGGGCATCAGCGCCGAGCTGGTGCGCGACATCTACTCCAACCAGGAGTGGGGGCTGCGGGAATACATGGAACAACGCACCGAAGAGGCGCTCCGGGTGATCATGCACGACTACATAGAGGCCCAGAAAAAAGGCTGGATCCGAAAGGACATCCGGCCGGGATTTATCCTCTACCTCTTCCACCGGATGCAGGACTGGGTAACCGACGAGCAACTGCTGGCCTCCTATGCCGACACGCAGGATCTGATCATGGAAGCTACCCGCTTCTTTTTCTACGGCATCCTGCCCCACGAACAGAAAGGCCATGAACGCTGAGGTTTGCATAGGGCAGCCTTCCGTTAAGTCGGAAATCGGAAGGCGAAAGGCGGAAAACCAGCGTTTGACGCTCAGTCCGGGGCCTATTCCGGCTTCCGGCTTCGCACTTCCGACTTCTGAAGTACTGGCTGGCTGGAGGAACGCCGCCCGCTGGTTATGCATCCTCCTCCTGGCTGTTTCTGCTCTCCAGGCCGGCGCACAGGATGCAACCGCTGCTATATCGGATACTTTAATATTCAAAGGCCAGCTCATCTCCTGGGCCAACGCCAACCCCTCCAACGAACTGCCTCTATGGCTGGGCGGACGCTACCTGCCGCAGTTCAATTACAACCGGAACCTGCCGAAAAGCCGCCTTTTCGACATCGAAGCTTCGGCCAACCTGTACGGCAACACCGGCTTCCACCCCTTCGATACGGCCGCTGCCGACGGCGACATCCGCCCCTACCGCCTGTGGGCCCGCTACTCCAGCCCGCAGTTCGAACTGCGCCTGGGACTGCATAAGATCAACTTCGGCTCGGCCTCCCTGCTCCGCCCGATTATG
>CAZRKA010000123.1:0-10347 GCA_964600345.1 uncultured Chitinophaga sp.
TAGTTCATACGCATACCCTCTCCGACGAGGAAGTTAAAAGAGGTAGTTTCAGTATCCGTACTGATGAGATAAAGCTGGATAAAGGCGTTTATCTTACTAAAATGATTCACGGAGATCAGTCTTCCGTGCAAAAGCTGGTGGTGCGTTAATGGCCTCCATCAGATTTGAACTCAGGGATGAGTTTATTCCATTAATTCAATTATTAAAATTTACAGGTCTTGCCGAATCAGGTGCAATGGCTTCTGATATGGTCGTTGACGGATTAGTAACATGCAATGGCCATCCTGAAACACGCAAACGCTATAAAGTACGAAAAGGCGATATCATAAAAACAGGCAGCGAAACAATAGAAGTATTGTAATTTGGTCATTAGAAACGCCATACAGGAAGATGTCGAAAGCATATTTGCACTAATCCATGAACTGGCAGTCTTTGAGAGAGCGCCGCATGAAATGGTTAACACTAAGGCTGACCTTTTGCGTGACGGATTCGGTGAGCACCCATTGTATGTCTGCTTTGTAGCCGAACATGAAGGCAGGGTTTGCGGAATCTCACTGTGTTATATCCGTTATTCGACCTGGAAGGGCAGTTGTCTGTATCTGGAAGATCTGATTGTTAACGAACCCATGCGCGGGAAAGGAATAGGGAAAGCGCTCTTTGCTTATACCCTGAAATATGCAAAAGAAAAGAATTATGCCAGAGTTCAGTGGCAGGTACTGGACTGGAATCAATCAGCCATTAATTTCTACAAGTTGTTTAATGCCGATTTTGATGGCGAATGGCTGAATGCATGGATCGATACCGGGAATCAAAAATAACCTGAGCATACAAAGGTATTTGCTTACAGCTTATATCAACCCTTCATCATCAGCCATTTCAGCATTTGCTTGTAACTTGCCTTTTGACCATAACTCAAAATACCTATCCTGTAAATCTTGCCCGCCAGCCATACCGTAAGAATAAAACTGCCGAATAAGAGTCCGGCAGAAATAAACATCTCGGTCCATGAAACGTCGAAAGGCAGTCTGACCATCATCACGACCGGTGAGGTAAAAGGTATCATACTCGACCAGAATGCCAGGCTGCTGTTTGGGTCTTTGATGACCGCAATCTGTGCGATTACCAGTCCAAATATCAAAGGCATTGAAACCGGGAACATAAACTGCTGAGTTTCGGTGTCGCTGTCCACTGCACTGCCAATTGCCGCAAACAGAGAACTGTAGAGCAAAAACCCTCCGAAGAAAAACAAAATGAATCCGGTTAACAGTTTAGGGAAATCTATTACCTGAAACTGTTTGATGATATCACCCATGGCACCCGTATCGGTTTTGGCTAATTCGTTCTGACCCGCAATGACCATATCCTTGTCTATCGCTTCGGCTCCGATGGCAAAACTTATAACCATCAGTACTACCCCTGATAATAAAACCCAGGCAATGAACTGAGTTAATCCGACAAGCGCCACACCTAGTATTTTACCCATCATTAACTGGAATGGTTTAACGGCCGACACAATGATTTCGACTATGCGGTTGTTTTTTTCCTCAGTAACACCCCGCATAATCATCACCCCATACATAAAGATAAACAGGTAAATGATAAATGCACCTATATATCCGATGCCCGACTTTATCTCGGTGGCACTGCTCTTGCCGCTTAACAAATTGTCGTTAATTTTTATCGAAGGCCTTAGGCTGTCTATAAGTCCCGGACTCAGGCCTCTGTATGCCAGTTCATTGTTGAAGTACTGGTCGGCCAGTACTTCCTTAAGTGTTTTTTTGTCGCTTAGGGACAGGCTTTTTTTAGCCCTGAGATCTATCGAATCTCCGCTGTGGTTTTTAATCTCGAGCAGAATTTCTGTCTTTTCATTTTTGAGTTCTTCAACAACTGCAGAAGTGTCGTCGGTGAAATAAAATTCGTATTCAGATGTATTGTCTATCTTTTTGTTGAGCGAAATATACGGATCGAATATAGCCACTCTTTTACTTTTCGAATCGCTGAACTGGTAGTAAGAAATTAAGGCAATCGCACCGTAAAAAAGGCCTATCAGCAAAGGTCCGAGCAAGGTCATTATGATAAATGATTTCTTGCTTACTCTTGTATAATATTCGTGCTGTAAAATCAGTATGATGTTTTTCATTTGTTTTAGTTGTTTTGATTGACAAGCTGAATAAAAATATCGTGAATGCCCGGCACAAAGGGTTGAAAAGAAATCAGTTCACTTTGCTGCATGGCATGCTGAAGCAAATTGTTGTAGTCTGTGCCATTGTTGCGAAGCGTGTATTTATAATAACCATCATCGGTCCTGATTTCTGAAAGAAGCTCAGCACCCGAATTTTCAAAATTGCAGGTTTTAACTGTGCAAAGTTCAAAGCTGCCATTTGAATACTGTTTTTTAATTTCACTTACCTTGCCGTCGAGGACTTTTTTTGACAGATGTATCATAGTCATATAATCACATAGTTTTTCGACACTTTCCATACGGTGGGTAGAAAATATGATTGTACATCCACCTGCCTTGAGTTCGAGAATGATAGATGTGATTAATTCTGCATTTACAGGATCGAATCCGCTAAATGGTTCATCAAGGATTAAAAGTTCAGGATTGTGAATGATAGCGACAATGAATTGAATCTTTTGCTGCATGCCTTTGCTCAGTTCTTCAATCTTTTTATTTTTAACATCCAGTAAATTCATTTTATCAAGCCAGTATTTTGCTTTGTCACTTGCCTCGCGGCGGGACATGCCTCTTAGTTGAGCAAAATACTGAAGCTGACTCATAACTTTGATCTTCTTGTACAAACCCCTTTCCTCAGGAAGATATCCTATACCCGAAATATGCGACTGATTAAGTGGTTCTCCTTTAAACAGTATCCTCCCTTCGTCGGCCATCGTTATCTGATTGAGTATCCTGATAAGAGATGTTTTACCTGCCCCGTTGGGTCCGAGCAACCCGTAAATACAGGCTTTCGGGATGTCGATGCTGACTTTATCCAGGGCCGTTTTACCGGTATAGAATTTTGACACTCCCTGAATACTGAGTAAAATATTATCCATTAAATTGAATTACGGAGCAAAACAAAGCAATTTATAACTTTAAATATTTTTAATCGACAACTTTCGAATTTATTACGACCAGCATGTATTGTATTGAGGCAGGGTCTAAAATTCCAATAATAAATAATGCAGCGCAATCAGCATACAGCCGGCCAAACTGCTCTTAGGTTTTTGGGATTTTAAATATAGATTTGCATCCGCCAGCCATGAAATCTTATTTTATTACAATTTTAGTTTTTTATTCATTTTCAATAATTGCTCAGCCGCTTCCGGACTTTGAGAATTATAAAGTCCTGAAATGCGCCGGAGAAATACCCGGCGATTTCAAATCCGGAATAGATAAATGGACCGGGCGGGTTTTGATTCCCGAAACAGAAGGCGAAGAACATGTTGCTGCATACAAAGTACTGGCGGCCTCACAAATAATGAACAGGTTGTACAGCGGAAATATTCTTTACGGAGATATGCTCACAAATTACGTGAATGCAGTTGCTGATTCAGCATTGGTTTCAAATCCTGAATTGCGAAAAAAACTGAGTTTCTATGTGATGAAAAACAGCGATTTCAATGCGTATTCAACACCCAGCGGCGTCATATTAATAAGTATGGGACTGCTTGCAAGAATAGAAACAGAAGCTCAGCTCGCTTATATCATCTGTCATGAGGCGGCTCATTTCAACAGAAACCACAATTTTAAAGCCTATGTTTTCAGGAACAGCCAGGGTAAAGGGCGCAAAGCTCCCGATCAGAAAGTATTGCAGAAACGTATTCTTGAATACAGTAAAAATCATGAACTTGAAGCAGATGCAGACGGTCTGAATTACTTTCTGGCTTCGTCTTATGCGGCAGCAGATGTAGAGCCAATGTTTAGGATTATGTTGTATTCTTATCTGCCTTTTGCTGAAATTCCATTCGACACAAGCTACTTCAACACAGGCACAGATTACAGAATACCGCATAAATATTTTCCGGAAAAAATTGCCGGTATCAGTGCCGAAGAAGATGTGCCGGATTCAATGAGGACACATCCCAATATTTTGAAAAGGAGAAGCGCAGTTAAATTGCTGATAGAAAAAAATAAAGTAAAGGATGGACTTTCGTTTTTACAGAGTAAAGAGCTGTTTGAGCTGATAAGAAAAACAGCTCGCTTAGAAATGGCACAGATATATTTAAATGAAGCAGAATATGAAGAGGCAATTTACGCGGCATTCCTGATCGAAAAATTATACGGTAAGAGCATTTATACTTCAAAAGTAATCGCATCTGCACTCTACATTCTTGCTAAACACAAGAATCACAAAACTGAGCAGGATCGCATGCCATTTAACCGCGCCGGCAGTACAAAAAAAATAAATGTTGACAATGCCTATTGGGAAAGTATTGAAGGTGAATCGCAGGCAGTGTATTTCTTTGTCAGTTTATTGCCGCCGCGTGAAATGAATATACTGGCCGCCAGATTTAACTTCGACATGTATAAACAATTCGGCGGGGAGTTTTTCCTTAAACGCTGCGATAATCTGATGGCAGAACTAAAGTCAAAACATCAGATGGAGGCAATTGATTTTTATGGTCTTGATACTAATGCGCTTAATGCAAATTCGAAATGCAGGGGCGAAAATTTATGTGCCGTCAATATGAATTATATCAAGGGGTCGGCAAAGAGAATTGAAAAGAATTGTGAACTTCACAACTACAGCAGGAATTCCTATTTTCTTTATGCATTCAAAGACCATTATGCAGACAGCATTTTTGTTTCAAGATATAATCAGGTTTATTATTTTGTAACATATCTGGGTTTTGATGTTGAAAAGCCTGAAGTGTTAACAAAATCAGAATCAGGGGACACTAGCTCACGGATCCTGATGATATACCCGGATTACAATGCATATATCAGAAAATATGCCAGTGGCAGTTTTACGGTGTATTCATACAGAGTCAGCAACCCTAAACTCGGACCGGTTTATGAACTGAATACAAGGAGAAATCTGACGGGATTATTCAGTCAATATGCAGCAGACAATAAACTGAATCTTCATATTTCAGGTTTAGGTAATCTGGATTCAATGACAACTGAAGAGTTTAACAAATACCAGACTTATCTCAACTGGTATTACGAAAGGGCACAAGCCGGAGAAAACAGTTTATATGTATACAACGACGAAGTAATTGCAGAATATGCCATGACATATTCCTACCTTGTTTATACCTATATGAATAATACTGACAAAGAACTCGAGTTTGTTTATGTATTGATAGATCTTAAAAGCGGGGAGATGAAACTTATTTACAAAGACGAAGACGAAAATGCCGGCCCCGAATCGTCTAAGGCAGCGGCGATGCTGAGGAAAGCCATCAGGAGCACTTCTCAAAAAACAAGTTCTGAAAAGTAGTATGACAGACATTAATTTATACGGTAATTTAAGATGGCGGTTATTTTGTGTTTGTTTAAGTTGTCTTGTATTTGTTTCCTGTAAGGATGAAACCCCGGTATCTCCTGAAGTTGTAAAGGGTACTTATGACTTATATACTGACAGTTCATATAACCAGCTCGATTTTCAGATGTTGAATCCTTCAGAAAACAAAGTCTACCAGGCTTATTTATACCGCGAATACGATCCTGCTTACAGGGATTTGTATACCAATGAGTTTTATTTAAGAGACAGCAGTGGAGATAGTGAATATAGGCTCCGTATATTGACACATTTGCTGCCTTTGGATACATTTTCCTACGAAACAACCGATCAGAAGTACAACCCTTTTAAAGATAAAGTGTATATTGAGTTTTTCAGGCAGGGAACCTCAGAGAAAGAGTCCCTTTTTGTATCGCAAATACAACAAAATGACAATTATTTCAGCCTGAGTAGAGTCGACAGTGCCAGTTGCGATCTGAGATTCAGGGTTCTCACCCGCAGCGAATCACCGGAAAGATACGCAATTATATCAGGCAGATTCAGGTTAAAAAGATAAGCAGCTTATTTGACATAAGATGAATTGTCAAGCAGACTCTTGTAATAAATCTGCAGGCGTGCCTTAAGTTCTTTTTCAAGTTTTACCTGCATTGCTTTTTCGGCCTCGTTCATTTGATAACGAATGTCTTTATTCATGGTTTGTTTCGACTGGAAATGCATTTTGAATTTGCCGTCGGGAAATAAACGTAGACAATAAGGATAATTGATAAGCTGTGCTATACCGTAATCCTTGTTAATGGCATATCCGCTTTCACCATTCAGCAGGTTCCTGCCGAAAGCGAAAAATTTATCGCTTATGCCGGCCAGTGACATGATGGTTGGCTTGATATCAGTATGTGAAGCTGTAATGCTGTCTGCACTTCCTTTTTTTATCAATGCCGGGGCATAGATCAGCAGCGGCACTTCATACTTACCTGTCGGGGTATAGAAATATTCGTTCTTGCTGTGAGAAGGATGGTCGGCAGTAATGATAAATACTGTATTCTTAAACCATTTGCTTTTGGATGCAGCGTTGAAAAATTGGCGCAGGGCAAAATCAGTATACTGCACTGCTTTGTAGATGGGCAGTTCACCGCCTTTAAAAATTTGTCTGAATTCCTGCGGAATCTGATACGGATCGTGCGAAGTAAGCGTAAACACCGAACTGAAAAAAGGCTGTTTTTTGGATTCAAGCTCTTTATTGAAATACTGAAGATAAGGAAGATCCCAGATGCCCCAGCTGCCGTCGTAGTCGCTTGCCGGTCCGCTGTACTCGTTGCGTCCGTAGTAATCAATTTCGCCGCTTATTTTCAGGAAATTATCAAAACCCATTGAGCCGTTTTTGGCGCCGTAGTAAAAAGAACAATCGTAACCGTTTTTGGACAGGAAATGATGCACACCGAACAGTGTGTTGTTTTGATAGTTGCTGTTGATATATGGTACCTCAAGTAATGAAGGAAGTGAGGTAAAGATGGCAGGCATGCTTTCCATGGATGTGGTTCCGCAGCTATAGGCATTCGGGAATACAAGCGACTGTGCCGCCAGGCTGTCCAGAAAAGGCGTAAAACGTTTTTCCCTGTTCAGAAAGCCGCAGTAGTCTCTGCCGAAGCTTTCCAGAATGATGAGGACTATATTCGGTTTAATGCCATTTCTGAAATAAGGTTTTTCTATTTTGTATGGTTTTGCAACAACAATGGCTTCGGTGGCCGACATATAACTTAGTTCGTTGGGAACAGGCGAGCTATAAGAGGTAATCAACTGTGTAGGTGAGTTAATGCATGCCGAAACCCATAAAGGGTCTACGAAACGTGCGGCGTCAAAGCTGCGAAGAGGCCTGAGGCTCCAGCCACCCCTTGCCCCCAGGAACAATAAGCCGGAGCAGAGTACAAAATAAAGGGCTATTGTTTTGGGTTTAGATTTATCATTTTGCTTTTGACGGGGGTAAAACCTGATGCTTATATAAATAGTAAGTAAATAGAGCAGAAGCAGCCACCAGTAGTTGATCAGATAAGAGAGCACCGGGTTGGAGTCGTCGGAGAGCAGATTGAAAAGTTCGATCCCGCTGCGTCTGGTTTTTATTTTATAGAATTCGAGGTCAATGAAATTCAGTAGGATGGCGATACCGAGACCGGTTACAAAGGTGATTTTCAGGATATTTTCTCTTATTTTTTTACCTTCAGAAACGGGAATTAAACTTATAAGGTGAAATGGCAGCAGAAAATAGGAAAGTGCCTGTATATCAAAGAGGACACCGCTGATTAAGACCAATGGTAATTCAGATACCGGGGCAGCTTTAAGGTATGGGAAAAGGTAAGAAATGAATAAAATTCTGCAGAAACTCAGAAACATCAGTCCGAAAAGGAAGCGAATAATCCATAAACGGACGAAGGCGGGGGGCTTAAAATTCATTATTAACAGTGCAAAAATGCAGAACAGTAGCCACATTTTTAAATTAATGGGAAATTTTTCCATATAATATTTGCAGAATCAAAAAAATCGCCTACTTTTGCAGTCCTTTTTACAAAAAAAGAACAGTTTATTAAATTATGCCAACCATACAACAATTGGTGAGAAAGGGGCGACAAACCTTAAAATTTAAGAGCAAATCTCCAGCTCTTGATTCTTGTCCGCAAAGGCGCGGTGTTTGCACTCGTGTGTACACTACCACCCCCAAGAAACCAAATTCAGCGATGCGCAAAGTTGCGCGTGTTCGTTTAACTAACACAAAGGAAGTGAATGCTTATATTCCGGGAGAAGGTCACAATTTACAGGAGCACTCTATCGTACTTGTACGTGGAGGCAGAGTAAAAGATCTTCCGGGAGTACGTTATCACATCGTTCGCGGAGCATTGGACACTGCAGGTGTTGAAGGTAGGAACCAGAGAAGAAGTAAATACGGTACCAAAAAACCTAAGGCTAAAGCTGCCGGAGCAGCAGATGCTAAAGGCAAAAAGAAATAAGGATAAGCATCAATGAGAAAAGCAAAAGCAAAACGCAGAATTTTATTACCCGATCCTAAGTTTAACGATGTGATGGTAACACGCTTCGTTAACAACATGATGTATGACGGTAAGAAAAGTGTAGCATTCAGAATCTTCTACGACGCCATTGATCTGGTTGAAAAGAAGGTAGCTGAGGAACCCGGTATTGAAACCTGGAAAAAGGCACTGAACAATGTGATGCCAATGGTCGAGGTTAAAGCGCGTCGCGTAGGCGGTGCTACTTTCCAGATCCCGACCGAAATCGCACCCGAAAGAAGGGCTGCAATGGGCATCAAATGGATTATCTCTTATTCCCGCAAAAGGAATGAGAAATCTATGGCTGAGAAGTTAGCCGCTGAGTTCGTAGCCGCATCCAAAGGTGAGGGAGCCACAGTTAAAAAGAAGGATGATACGCACAAAATGGCTGAGGCCAACAAAGCGTTTGCTCACTTTAAAGCATAAGGAGATTTAAATGTCACGCGATTTAAGATACACGAGAAACATAGGCATTGCCGCGCACATTGATGCCGGTAAGACCACCACGACTGAACGTATATTATACTACGCCGGTGTGAACCATAAAATCGGCGAAGTGCACGATGGTGCCGCTACGATGGACTGGATGGCACAGGAGCAGGAGAGAGGTATTACTATCACCTCTGCTGCAACAACAGTATTCTGGAAATACAGAGGTAACAATTACCACATTAACATTATTGATACACCCGGACACGTTGACTTCACTGTTGAAGTTAACCGTTCACTGCGTGTACTGGACGGACTGGTGTTCCTGTTCAGCGCTGTAGATGGTGTTGAGCCTCAGTCTGAGACAAACTGGAGACTTGCCAACAATTACAATGTTGCAAGAATCGGTTTCGTAAATAAAATGGACCGTTCAGGAGCAGATTTTCTTAACGTTGTAAAACAGGTAAGAGATATGCTCGGAAGCAATGCCGTTCCACTTCAGTTGCCAATAGGTGCCGAAGATAATTTTAAAGGTGTTGTCGATCTGATTAACTTCAGAGGAATGGTTTGGAACGAAGAAGACAAAGGAATGACTTACAAAGAAATTCCGATTCCTGAAGATATGGTTGAAGAAGCTACCGAATGGAGAGAGAAATTACTCGAAGCGGTATCTGAATACGACGATAAACTGATGGAGAAATTCTTCGAAGATCCAAGTTCAATTAACGAAAGAGAAATTCTTGATGCCTTAAGGGCAGCTTGTCTGGATATGAAGATAGTTCCAATGGTTTGCGGTTCATCTTTCAAAAACAAAGGTGTTCAAACCATGCTCGACCTGGTAATGGAATTAATGCCCAGCCCGCTCGACAGAGAAGAAACTATCGGAACTAATCCTGATACAGAAGAAGAAGTAAGACGTAAGCCTGATTACAACCAGCCTTTTGCCGCTCTTGCTTTTAAAATTGCTACCGACCCGTTTGTAGGACGTCTGGCATTTATGAGAGCATATTCAGGTAAGCTGGATGCAGGTTCATACGTGCTGAATACCAGAAGCGGAAACAAAGAGCGTATTTCACGTATCTTCCAGATGCACGCCAACAAGCAAAACCCGATCGAATTCCTCGGCGCTGGTGATATTGGAGCAGCTGTAGGATTTAAAGATATCAAAACCGGAGACACCCTTTGCGACGAGAAACATCCGATCGTATTGGAGTCTATGGTATTCCCTGATCCGGTTATCGGATTGGCCATCGAGCCTAAAACTCAGGCAGACGTGGATAAATTGGGTATTGCTTTAGGTAAATTGGCAGAAGAGGATCCTACATTCAAAGTTCAGACTGATGAGGAAACTGGTCAGACTGTGATTTCTGGTATGGGTGAGCTTCACTTAGATATCC
>CAZRKA010000124.1:0-10264 GCA_964600345.1 uncultured Chitinophaga sp.
TGCTCTTGCTACTATACTGGTTCTGCCATTGAGGTCGGAATGTTTGTGATTTAAAGTGGGATCATCAAAAGTATGATACCCTATTGAAGCGGCAATTAAATCCGCTCCAAGACTGTCGGCACATTCCGCTGCCAGCAGCCAGTTAACTTCTTCGAGTGGCAATTCACTGTAACCAATCTCAGTTCTCATCAATGCGTATTGTGCCATTGGAGCCGATCCGACATAGAATCCGGGATTATATGTTTTCATGAAACCAAGCACATTACAGCCGTGCTGATCGTCTTCCCACACACTGTTGTCGTAATCAACAAAATCTCGGATTAAAACATCTTTGTCAAGAAGATCTTCCATCCCTTTAATTTTATAGGCATTTCTGAATCCTGCATCAAACACTGCAATCAATACATTTTGCATATTGGTACATTTGGCATGCAGAGCGGGTATACCTATAATGTTGTTTTGTAAATACGATTTGTTATAAAGTTTTTCAGTATCAGTAATTGCGGATTTAGATGATTTTATGTTTTGCAGCTCGCGGCTTTTGGCATAATACTCTGAGTCAATCAACTCTTTTTCGGGCACTGATCTTTGTTTCAGTCGTCCCAGATACTCCGTTTTTAGTACAAAATCATTATTGAGGAGTTTCGAAACCAGCGACGGTTCGGTGCAGGAAACAAGTGCTGCATTCAGCCAGCGGCTGGAGTTAATCAATCTGATATCAGGATTCAGATTAGAAATAAGCTTTAGATATCTTATACTGACAGGTAAATCAGTTTCATCCATAGAAATGTTATGCTTCACTCTTCTTGCTATTGAACGCGCCGACAAAAATTTACCGGCCTCACCGGTTTTAAATTCACTGCCCTGTTTATCTTTAAAATAGACAAGGTAATAGGAGAGGGAATCCTGTGAAAAGATTGAGTTCAGAACCGAAAATGCAAGTAATAGCAGTAACTTATGGGACATGCTTACGAAGTTTTAAAACTATTCTGCTTCCACGCACAAGAGAACCCATCCGATCTATAAAAACAAAATTCTTATAAATCAATCCGATATTCTTGGCGTAGATTTCTTTAAAAGCCCTTTCTCTGAAAGAATTGTTAATGGTGTTGCTTTCAATGCTTACGACGCTGTCGAACGAAAACGAATCAAGCTTGAATTTGTTATGTCTGATGCCATAGTACACATTATTGACATTGTCCATGTTAAGGGCGTTAGAATTCCATACGGCATCCGAAGTGATTGGAAAAGATAGCTTGATGAAACGCTTATTGTCCTCAACTCTTTCTGCCATTAAACTGTCACTTACCGAATACCAGGTATTCAGAAAAATCCAGTCAGCTGTATCATTATCCCTTTTATACCTTTCTATTCTGACAGCTTTTCTTCCGAGATTATCGGTAAAAAAAGATTGATTAAGCTCTTTTAACTGATATTCAAATGTATCGATACTATTTGTGAAATCGTCGTAAATAACTTCATAAACGCTGTAAACGGAATAAGAACCGATAGTCTGATTGAAGTATTTTCGGTCGGGAGTTTCTTTTACAGTTTCAAATTCATCTTTTTTACACCCCGAAAATATCAGGAACAATGTGGTATAAAGAATTAGGAATCTCAATTCTTAAGTCGGATTATTGTTTTCTTTCCTGAAGGGAAACTTGAATCCTGTAAATAATCTGTCGAATCGGTAAACCGGTAAACCAGTCCTATATTTCTGGCGTAAACCTCTTCCTTTACACTGTTTATTACACCGGTCTGAGGTTTGTTCATTTTAATGCTTACACAATCATTATAAGGATTAATGCCATTGTGAAAAGAGGTAAAAACAGAGCTGTATTTTACCATTACCGGTTCTTTGTTATTGAACATATTCGCATTCCAGGTATAACTTGAACCTTTCGTTTTGTACTGAGCAATAGGGAAAAGCATTTTTACTTCAGTACTGTTTTCCATCTTTTCCAATGCGTAATTGTCTTTTACCTTTCTTTCGTATGATTTGAATACCACCCATTCAACTTTGGGAATACTGTATGTGCTTAGCTCAATTCTGTAAACTGTATCAAGCGAAGCATCCAGAAACAATTCAACTACTTCTTCTCTCACAATTGAAGTAATTGTATCAATACGTCGCTCAAAAAGATTGTATACTATGGTATCGATTGCGTAAAATTTAAGGTCGCCGGTTTTAAGCGGGAAGTATTCTTCGCCTTTGGTTATCCTTTCTTCGGCCTCAGTGCGGCAGGATATAAAATAAACCGAGGTTATTAAAACAAGCAGCAAGCTCAGTTTTGTCATATTTGTAAGCACAAATTTAAGCAAAAACGGCAAATTCAGTGTAATATTGCAGCAAATTTTTATGGTACTACTCGATGGGAAACTGACCGCTCAGCGTATTAAAGACTCAATTAGCTCCGAATTGCAGCAGTATATTTCTAAAGGTCATCGCAAACCTCATTTGGTGGCTATACTGGTTGGAGATGACGGTGCCAGCCGAACTTATGTTGACAGCAAAGAAAGAAACAGCATCGCCCTCGGTTTCGATTCTACCGTAATGAGACTGCCATCTGATTACAGTGAAGCAGATCTGCTTGCACTTGTTCAAAAATATAATAACGACGAAAGAATAGACGGCATAATAGTCCAGTCACCTCTGCCTCCTCATATCAACGAAAACAAAGTTACACAGACCATCTCACCCCTCAAGGATGTAGACGGCTTCCATGATATCAACATGGGTAAATTGGCGAAAGGCGATGAAGGATTTGTTTCTGCCACTCCGCTGGGTGTTACTATGATGCTCAAAGCATATGGAATTAAAACATCTGGACAGCATTGTGTAGTAGTTGGCAGAAGTAATATAGTTGGGCGGCCGATGAGTTTGCTGATGTCTGCAAATACAGAATATGGAAATTGCACCGTAACCCTTTGCCACAGCCGTACAAAAAACATTGAAGAATATACCCGGTCTGCGGATATTCTGATTGTGGCACTTGGTAAACCCGGCTTTATTAAGGCCGATATGGTAAAACCCGGCGCAGTAGTAATTGACGTAGGTATCAGCAGAATAGAAGATGAAAGCAGAAAAAGCGGTTTCTATCTGAGAGGTGATGTGGATTTTGAATCTGTTAAAGAAAAAGCAGCATATCTCACACCGGTGCCCGGTGGTGTAGGACTAATGACTATTGCAGCCTTACTCAGCAATACCTTTAAAGCCTATAAGCAAAATATAGGTCTATGAGCAGCGATCAATCAACTGTGCTTTACCCGGTAATGGAACATTTCTACACCATACAGGGCGAGGGCCGTTTTACCGGTTTTGCTGCTTATTTTATACGACTTGGCGGTTGTGATGTCGGTTGTGTCTGGTGTGATGTAAAAGAAAGCTGGGATGCTGCCGTTCATCCAGGCTTAAGCGTAGAATATCTGGTGGAAGAGGTAAGGCAATCCGGTTCTCAGATATGTGTCATCACGGGAGGAGAACCTGCAATGTACGATTTAAACCCTTTGATAAATGAACTCCAAAAACATGGTATAAGGGCTCACATAGAAACTTCGGGAGCTTATCCGGTAATTGGAAATCCCGACTGGATATGTCTCTCTCCTAAAAAATTCAAGTTTCCCGTTAACGAAACCCTCATCCGGGCCGACGAATACAAACCGGTAATATTTCATAAAAGTGATATAGAATGGGCAGAATCATATACAGGCAATCTGAAGCCTTCATGTATCAAATACCTGCAGCCTGAATGGAGCAAAGCAGAAGCTATATTGCCCTTGATAATTCAGTATGTAAAAGACCATACTCAATGGCAGATATCTCTTCAGACACATAAATTCCTGAATATTCCTTAAGTCAGTTGAAACGCACAGTCTAAACGGAATTCTATATAATCAGAAACTGTAAAACATAAATTTCAGATTTCAAGTTTTGCGAAGGGGTTCAGTGTGATTAAAACGCCGGTGCCAGAATATATTTCCGGCGAATTTTAAATTTATTGTAACAATAAGTTCTGTCTTCCTGTCGTTGTTATTTCAGTTAAAAATCAGCAAATTTGCAATTGTATAATGAATAAATCTCAATCAGGCGGAAACTGGCTGAAAAAAGGAATGCTCGCACTTCTGATACTGGCTGTCTATCTCTTCCTTTCTATGGTTTTTACGGGATGGTATACCAGACACGGTCAGCGCATAATGGTGCCTAAAGTGATTGGAATGCCGGTCGACAATGCCAATGCCCTGCTTGATGACCAGGATCTGGAAATGGTAATTATCGATTCTGTTTACAACGAAGACATGAAACCGAATACCATAGTTGAGCAGGATCCTAAATTTGATCTCAATGTTAAACCGGGAAGAAAAATCTACGTAACTATTAACACCGGCATAAAACCCAAAGTTAAGATGCCTAAACTGATAAACGGTTCCTCAAATCTGGCAAAAGTATTACTTCAAAATTCCGGTCTGAAGCTCGGAAGGGTAGATTCGGTAAGAAGTCCTTTTGGTCCGGGACTAGTAATAAAACAGAAATATAAAGGGCGTGATATATCACCTAATACCCAACTCGAAAAAGGTTCTGTTATCGATATTGTCGTTTCCAAAAAAATGTCACATTCGGATACAAGTGTCGCTCCGGGTCAGTTTGAAAGCGATCCCGAAATACCTATTGAAGGTTTGTAATATTAATGACATGAATGCAATAATTGTTTTATAAATTTGTTCAAAATCAATAATGAAGTATTTTTTCCTGTCTTTCACCATTGTCTGTTTCTTATCTCTTTCTGCTCAAGGACCTGTAATCACAGGACTTAAAGGAAATGTTGCACTCAAAACATCCGGCAAAAATTCTTCTGCAAAAAGAGCCATTACTGACACCATACAATTGCCGTTTTTAGAAGAGTTTATTACGAGTTCTGTTTATCCGGATATGCGATATTGGAGAGACAGCCAGGTTTATATCAATTCTCATTTTGCGGTTTCACCTCCGAGTTATGGCGTTGCCACATTCGACAATCTCGATAAAAAGGGAAGGCCTTACCAGCCTTTGAGTGGATTGCAGCACAATCATTGCGACAGCCTTACATCCAATTTTATCAATCTTAAAAGCTACAAGAACGGGGTGAATACATTAAATTATACCGTCGCAGATTCAATTTATCTCAGCTTTTTTTATCAGACCCAGGGACTTGGCGATCCGCTGGATAATACCGATTCACTTGTGCTTAAGTTCAAAGATTCAGGCGGATTCTGGAAAACAGTCTGGAAAACCAGTGGCAGTTCAATGAAACCTTTTAAACAGGTACTCATCGGCATTTTAAACAGCACTTACCTAAATCCTGATTTTCAGTTCAGATTTATCAATTACGGCAAGGCCACCGGAAATATGAATCAGTGGCATATTGATTATATCAGGATGAAGTCGGGAAGAAACAGAAATGACACTGTTGTTGCCGATGTGGCCATCAACGCCATCCCCAAAGGACCTCTGCAGTGGTACGAAAGTATGCCATACGATCATTTTAAAGCAGATGATAACTTTCACACCTCTACCTTTCATTCCGTTAAAGTTCGCAATAACTACATCACTTTTGTCAATGTAGCCTATAAATGCGAAATCTTTAATACTTATAATCAGCTTGTTCTGACCTATCCTATCGGTTCCTCGGCAAGAAACGTTAAAAATCAGAGTGATTCTACAGAAAACTTCAATCAGTTTACTTTCGATACCCTTTCCGGTAAACGACCTTCACTGAAATTGAAATATACCATTGAACCCGGCGCAAACGATCAATTGCCGGGTAATTATAATGGCACAGGAAATAACAACACCATAACCAAGACTGTTAATTTCAGAAATTATTTTGCTTACGACGATGGTTCTGCCGAGGGAGGTTTCGGCCTGGACTATGGTTCTTTGCCGGCAGGTCCCGGTTATGCAGCCATTAAATTCAGAACATCTAAACCGGATACTTTAAGAGGTGTTTCTGTATTCTTTAACCGGTCGGTGGCAGATGTCAGCTTTAAAGGTTTTACGCTGCTTGTATGGAAGCAACTCAGTGAACCGCCGGCTCCAAATACACTTAACGATTTAATCGTCAAACGTATTGATATGAGTACTGCTATTTATACAGATTCAATCAACGGTTTTACAGATATCATTTTTGACACTGCCGTTGCACTTGATAATGGTGATTTTTATATCGGCTGGCAACAGAATACCAATTTCATACTCAATATCGGCTACGACAATAATTACAGTTTTGCCAATGCCGGTGGACGCAATCCTAATTTATTCTTCAACCTCAATGGTTTCTGGGAGAAAGTCAATTCGAATATTACAGGTGCCGTCATGATGCGCCCGCTGGTAGGCGAAAAAATAATCGTTTCCAATCCTGCATCTGTCAGAACTAATACCATTGTTAAATTACCGAAGATATATCCCAATCCGGGAAGTTCTGATCAGGATATCAATATAGAACACAATAATCGTATAATTATGGTGAATATATTGGATTACAGTGGAAAGATTATTGCTGCTTATAGTTCTGAAGATATGCGGACATTATCGGTTGCCGGTATCAGCGATGGTATATACTTTCTGGTTTGTACGGATGAATACGGCAACAGAACAACACAAAAATGGATAAAACAATCGTTATGAATGATATTACACCCGAAGAATTAATTGAGAGGCAAGCCAATGGCGAGTCATTGTATATCCTCGATGTCAGAGAACCTTACGAGTATGAAGAATTTAATCTGGGCGCAAAACTGATTCCTCTCGGCGACCTGAAAGAGAAACTGGAAGAGATCAGAAACTGGTGCAACTCCGAAATAGTGGTTCATTGCCGCAGTGGCAACAGAAGTGCCGCAGCCAAAGCTTTCCTGATTCAAAACGGATTTACAAATGTCCGTAGCCTGCTGGGCGGCGTAGTGGCCTATCAGTTAATTGAATCTAAGGAATAAGCGCTTGATTCGGAAGTTCGCCTATATTGCAGCCGGTCTGATTTTTATTTTTACATTAAGTGTCTGCAGACAGAAACCGGACACAGAAAACACTGAGTCAGTTTTTCTCAATCACAACGATACGGTATCATATACCGGTATAACTTCCTGTCAGCCCTGCCATGCCGATAAATACGAAACCTTCATCCATACTGGTATGGGTTTGAGTTTCGATTCGGCATCAGTATTAAAGTCTTCAGCATATTTCAATAATGTCAGTCCGGTATACGACGCATACAAAGACCTCTATTACCTGCCTGTTTTGAAGGATGACAAGCTGTATATTAAGGAATATCGCTTATTTAATGGTGATACTGTTTATGCCCGTACCGAGAAAATCAGTTATATAATAGGGTCGGGACATCATACAAATTCGCATCTTATTCTTGAAAACGGCTACCTTTTTCAGGCCCCTCTTACATTTTACACACAGAAAGGCAGGTGGGACCTGCCACCGGGTTTTGAGAATGGCAATAACACCGGTTTCACGCGGAAAATCGGAATGGAATGCATGAGTTGCCACAATGCATTGCCCGAAACCGATGAGACAGCCGAAAACCGCTACCTGAATCTTCCGCACGGCATCAGCTGCGAACGCTGCCACGGTCCGGGCGAACTACATATCAGCGAAAAGAAAAAAGGCAATGTTGTTGATATCAGCAGCGAAACAGATTATACCATTGTAAACCCGCGAAAACTGAGCTGGCAAAGACAAATCGATATCTGTCAGCGTTGCCATCTTCAAGGCAATGCCGTGCTTAAACCCGGTAAAAACTTCGGCAGTTTCAGGCCCGGCATGGTATTGAGCGAAACCTTCGATCAGTTTTCTCCGGTATACGAAGACGGAGAAGATTTTGTGATGGCAGCTCATGCAGAGCGTTTTCAGCAAAGCAAATGTTTTAAAGCCGGTGTCAGTAAAAATCCTTCGAAAACTGATCCGGCATTTACCTGTATTTCTTGCCACGATCCACACGTCTCTGTAAGGCAAACCAATACTTTAAGATTCAATAAAACCTGCAACAGTTGCCACAGCGATAAAAACAGTGTAAAATGTTCAGAAACCGAAAAGAAACAAGCCGCATCTCAGTTCAATTGCGTTTCGTGCCACATGCCTGTATCAGGAACAGCCGATATTCCGCATGTCAGCGTCCACGATCATTTTATCAGAAAACCGACAGGTTTACCCTATGTCAAACCGACTAAACTCAAAGGTCTTAAATGTGTGACATCTTCAAAACCGGGTATTCAAACTGAAACCGAAGCCTATATTTCCTATTACGAGAAGTTCGACAATAACACATTTTATCTTAATAAAGCGATAGAGAAAAGTATAGAACTTAACAGTAAGAATCTTGAACATTTACAGACACTTATTCACCTCTATTATATCAATAAGGAATACAATAAAATTACTGAGCAGAGCAAGAATTACACCGGCTCAGATGCATGGACCAATTACAGAATTGCTAAAGCCTTCGAAAATAAACAGCTCTTTTCTGATGCAGGATTTTATTACCTGAAAGCACTCGAAGTACAAGGTGCAAATCTGGATTTTCTTCTCCAATACGCTGTATTGCTGATAAAATCCAAAGAATGGAAAAAAGCCGAATCCACACTCAACAAATACAATAATCTGTATAGCAAAACAGCTGATGCCTGGGCTTATCTTGGGTTGATTAAGATGAACGAACGCAATTATTCTGAAGCCGGCAAATGTTTTAACAAGGCGCTGAACCTCGACCCGGATCAGATTACTGCCCTCAGGAATCTCAAAATTATATATGCCTTGAGCGGAGATAAAATAAAGGAAGCTTCGATACAGGCAGCCATTAATAGAATTCCATCTGCAGCATTCAGGAAAGAGGAGATGTCTAATTATTAACTGATACTGATACATCAGTTATTCTGATTTGTTATTCTACAGAAACATATTTTCCTTATTGCTTATTCTTTGCATATCTTCCTCATTTATGCAAACAGAGCCTTTGCCTGTTATCGTTGAAACACCTTTATTTTGCAAGGTCTGGCCGCCGATCAAACCGGATTTTTATTTTATTACGGAGGGGGAGGTTTTCGATTCATTTCATTATGCTGCTGAACTTGCAGCCGCCTATCAACGTATTTATTCTCTGTTTGAAAAGAACCCAAATAATTTTAAGGCACTCGATAAAGGGATGCTTCATATCAGATTGAAAAGTTCATGTATGACCTACGAATTTGATACTATACTTGAAGGTAATACGACCAAAAACAAAAAGGTTTTTGAATTTATTGCTCCGAAAATAGTAAGTGAACACTTTACCGACAGGAAATCACTTGAACTGAAGATATATGTCCGCAAAAGCCATTTGGTTTCCGCTTCTCTCGATACCATGGATTTATCCATATCAGGTAAGTGGTTTAAAGACAAATCTTCCGGTGATTTTATAATAAGCGGCAAATCTTATGGAAATGCATCGGCATTGTTGTCACACGCAGCCTTATACCGACCGGCTCCTTATTCAGGTGAAGAGGATAAAAATGAAGTATATTTTAATTTGTCTGAGGAAGCTGCTTTTCCGGGCGGCAATGATAAATTCACAGATTATTTAAGCGACAATTTTTATTTACCTGAAGAATGCAATATGATATGGCAGGAATCGACATTCGACTGTAATATCAGATTCAATATCAGAATTAATGAAAGAGGATTTATGGACAGCGTGAATTTTATTTCATTTAACCCGCGTTATAATTACAAAAGCAGGTTTTACGATTTAATATGTAAAGAACTCAAACGCTGTATAAAAAGAACTTCACCACTCTGGAAACCCAAACGGGCAGGCTTAAAGTATATCTATACTTACTATGCCTTTACTTTAAAGATCAGAAGAATGGAGGATTAGAAATAGTAATTCGGGGCAATTATTCAGTTAAATGCGAAAATGCATCAGGAATACTATCAATGATATCACTCGCTTTCATACCGGTTTGTCCGAATTTTGCTGCCGCTAGATCTCCGGCATAACCATGCACATAAACTGCAACCAATGCGGCTTCCAGATGACGTGCAGGCATTTGAGCGAGTAAACCGCACAACAGTCCGGTAAGTACATCTCCACTGCCTCCCTTTGCCATGCCTGGATTACCTGAATTGTTATAAAACGATAAACCATCGGGTGTGCAGATACAGGTATGGGCACCTTTTAAAACTGTATAGACACCGTGTGTTTTAGAAAAGGCAATTTGTTTGGAATGTCTCTCAATCGAATCGGAAGAT
>CAZRKA010000125.1:0-10255 GCA_964600345.1 uncultured Chitinophaga sp.
GGCCCCCTATTCAATTGTATATATTCAAATAACTCGTTAACTTATATTAATATGTGCAGCAATAATATTATTGGCGGATAAATCGGCGGTTTGATACCAATTTCACGAAGATTGCAAGGAATGCACAAGGATCACGGGTTTGTTTGTTTGTAACTGTACGCTGCAGATTTTAAACCACAAAGACCTTTAGACTTGTAGGAGAATATTTATAGTACTAATTTCTAACGAATCAGAAAAAGAAGGAAATCTTTCGTAAAGTTCAGTATCGGATATAATTTCAATTTCGGGAAAGTGAACTGGATAAAATGAAAATTTATTTGGCTCTCCTGATCAGCAATCTTAAACTGATAAGATGTGAGAGGAAAACCAATGGCACCACCAGAGCGGGCAGCAGATTGAACGGCGCATAGAGTATGGCTATATTCGGCTCATTAAATGCCTGCAATTGCAGTGGGCCGGGTACAGAAACTGCCGCATTGATGACAATGTTAAACAGGAGTATGAGGCAGATGATGTTCCATGTAATGAGCAAAGTTCTGTTTGGTTTATCTGATCTGAATGCAATGAAATAAATGATCGGGGCGCTGATCCCGGAGAGTATGTCGTAATTCCGGCCTTCAAAAGTCATCAGGTCGGGGATATAATGATGCACTGCCAGCACATATAAGACAAACTCCACGGGTATTCGTATGGTATGCAATATGGTCAGTTTTCTCAGATCGAATGCATCCATATAGGCTCTTCCTTTTCTTGTGATGAATAGCAGAAGTATACAAAGCAGGGGTGGACCAATCAGGAAAATAAAACGCGGTGGCAAACCATCGGTAACTGTATAGAAAGCACTAAACGCAAGTGCACTTTGCAAAATAATCCATACAACAGCGATTTGCATGGTGCTGCCGGGATTTTTTGTCGACCTGGCAAAAAGTGTCAGGGTGATCAAAGCCGTTATTCCGAAGAGAACGGCTGTGTAAAATGGGTAGTTTTCCATAATTGTTCGGCCTGTGTTTTTAATGCTTTGTTCATCAGTTTGAACCCCTCGATAGTACGGGTATCCAGCATTTTCCTAAACAAAGGTATCAGAATTCCGCTGAATTTTTCACGTTGAACGAAACGGCAACTGCCATCGGGGTTTTCAAATATTTCGAAGATATGTTCACCATCAAATAGTCCGGCGAAAAACAATTGTCCCTTCCATCTGAATTCGGAAGGCGGATTAAATGCCAGAATTTCAGGTTTCATTTTCATGGTATTGCCGCCGGGTTGTTTGATTTTAACCCTGATCCGAGAGCCGTTCTTCTGTTCGCCTTGAATCGATACAATAAACGGATTCCATTTTTCGTAATTTTTGAAATCGCTGAGCACTTTCCAGATGCTCGCAGCATTGGCTCTGATTTCTATTTCTGTTTTGATTTCTTTTTCCATACTGCAAATTACAGTGTGGTAAAAGGGCATTGCTCTTGACAAAAATCAAGCACAAAATAATTTGTAGTTTAAATTTATTGCGTTTTTAAACCTTTGTATTTCTTTCTTATCCTGCTAAAGGTTTCAGGTGTCATGCCCAGCATCGAGGCAATGTACTGCAAGGGTACCTGTTCAAACATTTCGGGATTATGCGACTGAAAGGCCAGATAGCGTTCTTCGGCACTCATGGACAGGTGGCTTAGTATGCGGTCCTCTATTGTTGAAAAACACCGGGCGATAAAAGCTTTTTCCAATTCATGCCATCGGGGAACCAATTGGCCGATTTTCCTGTAATCATTACCGCTGATGGTGTACAGCTCTGTATCACTTAATGCCTGAATATTCCATCTGGCAGGCGTGCCGAACATCAGAGAATTGAGATCGCAGATAAAATAGGAAGGAGTCGAAATCCATTGTGTGATTTCTTTATCCTCTCTGTTTACATAAATCCTCAACATGCCCGAACGTATAAAACTGAGTTTGTCGCCGTATTGTGAAGTTTTTAAATAAAACGCATCTTTACTCAGGTTCTCGGGTTTAAACAATGCGGCAATGGTATTCATTTCATCAGGTGCAATACCGAATGCGGAATGAATATACTGTTCCAGTTCTCCCATCTGATGATTCATAAATAAATTTATCCTAGCGGCTCATTTCTTCGAGCACCTCTTTGCTTCTCAGTTCGAAATTATCCGACACATGCCATCTAAAGTATCTGAGAAGATCTTCGATCACAAGCTGTCTCTTGACTTGTTCCTTTGGCAAATGCGAAATACCTTTGGTCAGAATCTCGAATATCAGTTTCGAGCTTTCGCGGTCGGCAATAGTTTTTAAAGGCAACAGGGTTTCCAGGAATATGCCGTTTTGCAGATCGAGGTAAGACTCATCGGTATATGTTGAACAATTGGGCGAACAACCGTAATGATGTAGTATATTCAGCATAACGAATGGCAGTTGCCAGTAATGGATATTGCCATTCAAACCGGGCAGGGCTTCGCTGTAAAGATACTCGAACAGGTTAGGGTTCAACTCGTTCTCCCTGATGGTTTGCTGAAGTATTTCGCAGAGGAGAAGGTAGAATGCTTTTTGCGAAAATGTTTGTAGTTCGGGATAAGCTTGGCAATGAATATCACTGATGCGCTGCAAACTGCCGCTTCGTTTGTAATGATAACTCAGCTCGACGGTATTGAGAGCCTGCAGGTAGGATATTTTTACCTTGCCTTTGTTTCCGTAAGCACCGGGAACATGAAAACCCAGAAGTCCGTGTTGTTCGGTAAGTATATTGCAGATGGCCGACGATTCGCCGTATTTGATGGTTCTGATGATTATGCCCCGGGATTTGAGTTCCACTGTTCAGTTGATGAAAAGAATTTTACCGGCCTGGGTTTCCGATCCGTCTGTATTGATGCAGAAAACCAGATAAACGCCGGTTGATGCCCGGGTGCCGTCAAAAGTTTTGCCGTTCCATGTAGCCATGCCGCCGTTGGAATAGGTTTGCCATACCATATTGCCATTGATGTCCGTAATTTTTACGAGTGTATTATCAGGCATGCCGGTGATGGCAATATCACCACTGAAATCAGGCTTAACAGGATTGGGATAAATAATCAGTTCAGTGAAATTTTTGGATTCGGGCAAAGCATCTGATCTGAAAGATACTATTCCCTGATCAGTTCCGAAAAACACTTCTCCGGTGCTTTCCATGATACCGATGCTAAGGACGTTGTCAGACATCAGTGGCGAATTCTCAGTTGTAAAATGTTGCAGCAGAGTCTCACCATCACTGTCGTATAGCCATACACCTTTATTGGTGCCAAACCAGCGCCTGTCGCCACCATCGATGGCAATACAGTAAATTATTTCACTCTCGAGCAGGTAGCCACCCAAATTGCTGTTAGCATCTACCGATACGATGACGCGTTGTGCATCAAAATCGCCTCCGGTAAACGCATTACCCGGATTTCTGATTTTGACATAACCCTGATCGGTGCCTATGAGTAATTCGCCCGAACGCGTAAAGGCAATATCGTTGACTGTGGAGCTGGGCAGATTGCCGCTTCCTTTGGCTGTCCCGATAAGCACACTTTCATCATCGTCGGGGTCGGCTGTTCCTTTGTCGTTGAAGGCGAGTATGCCCGAACTTTCCTGAGGTGTTAAAATCCACTTATTGTTTTTATTGTCTATCAGAATTTTTCCGGTTTTGGAAACGGGCAGTTTATAAGTGGTCCATTTTCCGGCAGGACTTAATTGCAATAGCGGGCTGTCGACATCAAAGTTGCTAACCCATAAATTATTACGGCTGTCAGTTGCCAGTCCTCTGATGATGGTGTAGTTTCCACCTCTTTGCTTAAGCGGCGAATTGTTTTCGTCCCATACCTTAAATGGCACGCCGTTGTTCATCTGCAGCAATCCTTTTCCGTGGGTGCCGATGTACAGGCGCCCGTTGTTTTTCTGAAAATTGGCAACGGTAAAATCGTAAAGAGGAAAAGTGAGTGGATTTTCGGGCGAACCGGTCCAGTTGAAATTGTCGAAGTAGTAGTATTTGTCGCCGTTAAATGTTGGTGCGTAGGTAGTCGAAACAAAGGCACCTGCCATTACCCACAGGTTGCCGTAGGCATTGGTGAAATTATAGGCATTGACGGAGCGGGGTCCGTTGGGAAAATAATTTACCTCACCACCGCTGTGCATCAGCACAAGGCCATTTACCGGGCTTGCATACCAGAATAAACCTTCGCGGTCTCTGATTCCCTGATTGAGTATGTTGACTTTGCGGCCGCCGTGCACGCCATTTTCGTCGAGCTCGAGAATAGAGTCGCCGTAAGAACCAATGATAAGCCTGTTGTGCAAAACCTCAATATTGGTCACTATCCTCTTTTTGGGCAAAGGTTTATAAAGATTCCACGACTTGTCCGAATATCTGTAAAGCTGACTGTCAATTTCTGCGTACAGTTTGTTCTGAAAAGAAGCAATATGCGAAGATTGAACAGTTGCGGCCGCCGACAAAAACCAATTGGTATAATCGGCCAGATTGACGTTTGGATTAGCTGAGCCTCTGTATATACCTGTTTTAGTGCAGATATACAGACTGTCGTTGGCAATGGCCGAACCGTATACATCTATAACCGTACCGGAAGGACCGATATTGAGATACGAATTCCGGATCTCATTTTTAGCAATATTGAGTTCCAGCAGTCCGAACGAAGTACCCAGGTATGCGATGCCATCCGTGATCTGAATGTGGTGTATTGTTTTTTCGCCGATGATGGTCTTGCGGAATACATCGTCATTTTTTTCCAGTGTATTGCCTTTGAGCAGCTCTATCCGGCAATCCGAATAGGCTATCACCAGGGTGCCCGAAGCCCAGTCGTAAGCCATTGCCTGCACTTTATAAGCGCCAAAGCCATTGGCTGGAGAAAGCCTTTCAGTTGTTCCTTCAAATTTGCCAAAACAGAACAGCCCGTTAACAGAAGCACAATAGATTTTGTCGGGAGTTTCGCAGATGGCCGTTGTGTTGTTGTAAGGCAGGTGCACACGCCATCCGCCAAGCGCTACCGGTTCGTAAGAATAGAGCTCGGAAAGACTTATAAATGTTACAAAAAATAAAAAATACCTGAATGACATACCGTGTTAAACTTAATTCAAGCCCTTTTAGTATTTAAGTCGAAAAAAAAGACCGGGGGATGAAGCAGTGATGGCAAAAATAAGAATAATCTGCACATATTGTTCAATAAATTAGCGGTGAAAATTAGGCCGATTAAACTTACTTTTGCAGGAATTTAAAAAGCCAATGTGGGAAAAAATTGCAACCCTGATTCTGCGATATAAATTTTACTTCCTGACTGCAATATTGTCGGTTACCGTCATGATGGCTTGGTTTGCTTCGAAGGTTGAGCTGGCTTACAACATGCAGAAGCTCGTTCCTCAGAACGATCCGGAGTATATAGAATACGAAAAATTCAAGACTGAATTCGGCGACGACGGAAACAAGCTTATTATAGGATTCAAGTCGTCAAAAATATTTGAAGAGAAGCTGTTTAACGACCTGCATAAAACCGGTAAACACATAGAGAACATCAATGGTGTTCACGATGTATTATCGGTTGCCAATCTCTACAATCTTCTCAGAAACGATTCAACTCAGAAGTTTGAAGTCGGCCCGCTGGTTGGCGGGACACTTACCCAGGCAGAGCTTGATTCTATAAAGGGTATTATAACGGCTCTGAAATTCTACCGCGACCTTATCTATAATCCCGATTCCAATACCTCACTGGTTGTGGTAAGCATAGACAAACAGATACTGGACAGTAAAGACCGCACAGCCCTAATCGATTCGATTTACGGTGCAGCCGAAGGTTTTGCACAGCGCAATAAACTGACATTGCACTACAGCGGATTGCCTTATGTCAGGCACATACTTTCCACCAAGGTAAAAGACGAACTCGGTTTTTTTACCATGCTGGCTCTGGCGGTAACGGCAATTCTATTGCTGGTGTTTTTCAGAAGTATTGCCAATTTGTTGATTCCGTTGCTGATTGTATTCATTGCAGTAGTCTGGAGTGTCGGCTGGCTTGGCATGTTACAGTATAAAGTCACACTGCTGACGGGACTTATTCCGGCCATCATGATAGTCATCGGTATCCCGAATTGTATTTATCTGATTCATAAATACCACGACGAATATAAAAAGCACGGCAATAAGATTAAGGCTTTGCAAAGGGTTATTTCCAGAGTCGGAATAGCAACAGTGCTTACCAATTCGACTACTGCCATCGGATTCGGTGTTTTTTATTTTACCAATACCCTGCCTTTGAAACAGTTTGGTGTGGCAGCATTTCTCAGCGTCTTTTCTATATTCATTATTTCTCTGACTCTGATACCAACCCTGTACAGTTTCCTGAAACCACCGAGTGTTAAACAGACCAAGCACCTCGACAGCAAATTCATGCACCGCATAGTCAACTGGATTCACCACATGGTGTTTAACCGGAAAAGGAGGATTTATTACTTCGCACTATTGCTGATTGTGGTATCTATTTTCGGGATATTCAAACTGACACCACTGGTATATATGGTGGATGATATTCCGAAAGAAGACAAGCTATACAGGGATCTGGTATTCATGCAGGATAATTTCAAGGGGGTAATGCCCTTCGAAATCATCATTGATACCAGGGAGGCTGATGGGCTTAAGAATCCGGTAACTCTTCAGAAGATATATAAGCTGCAGCGCAAACTGGAGAACCAGCCGGATTTTTCGAGGGCCATGTCCATTGTCGAAATACTGAGCTATGCCAATCAGTCATGGCACTATGGCGAAGAGCGCTATTACAGGTTGCCGAACAATCTGGATCTGGGCGAAATTGCCAATTATATTCCAAGCGGAAAAAGCAATAAAAATCTATTGCAGTCTATGGTAGACAAAGACTACCAGAAGGCTCGCATCAGCATACAAATGGCCGATGTAGGCTCTATTCGCATGGAGGAAATTACGCTTGAAGTAAAGGAAATTATTAAGGAAATATTTCCCAATGAAGATTACGATGTCAAAGTAACCGGTACATCCATCATATTTCTGAAAGGAAACAAGTACCTGGTGAACAGTCTTGTTCAAAGTGTGATTCTCGCTTTTATCATCATCGCATTTCTGATGGGTATGTTGTTCACGTCTTTTAAAATGATTCTGGTTTCACTGATACCGAACATGATTCCTCTGGTAATAACCTGCGGACTGATGGGGCACTTCGGAATACCACTCAAGCCTTCCACGATTCTGGTTTACAGCATTGCCTTTGGTATAGCAGTAGACGACACCATACATTTCCTGACAAAATTCAGGCACGAACTTAAACTGGGCAACAGAACAGTTGATGAAGTGTTGTCAATTACCGTAAAGGAAATGAGCACCAGTATGCTGTATACCTCAATTGTACTTTTTTTCGGTTTTATCATTTTCACTTTTTCAAACTTCCAGGGAACGGTTGCTCTGGGAGCATTAACCTCGGTTACCTTACTGGTGGCGATGTTCAGCAATCTCTTCGTTTTGCCGGCTTTGATACAAAGTTTTGAACGCGGACTGAATCCTAAGGAAGAACTTGAAGAAGCCGTAATAGAGGCCGACGAATTTGAAGAATAATATATGAGTAAGCACACATTCAATAAAGAAGAGATAACTTTCCTGGAAGGTCCTCAGTCGCGTTTAAAAGATTTTATTTTTACCGTTAAAGTCGTGTTCGAGTTTATCAAGGGTTTCAGGGTGCTTCACTTTGTCGGTCCCTGCATCACTGTGTTCGGTTCTGCCCGGTTCAAGGAAGACCATCCGCATTACGAAAGTGCCCGCTTGCTTGCAGGCAAGATCGCCAAAAAAGGTTTTACCATCATGACGGGAGGAGGTCCGGGTATTATGGAAGCAGCCAATCGCGGTGCTGTTGAAGTCGGCGGAAAATCTGTAGGCTGTAATATCGTATTGCCATTCGAACAGCATCCCAATCCTTATCTGCAGAAATTTACCAATATCCGTTATTTCTTTGTAAGAAAGGTATTGCTGCTCAAATATTCGTATGGTCTTGTGGCCATGCCGGGAGGTTTCGGTACGCTCGACGAATTGTTCGAAGTGCTGACACTGATACAGACCACCATGATCAAGAAATACCCCGTCGTTATTTTCGGAAAAGAATACCACGAAAAATTGCTCGAGTACGTGCAAGATATGATCAAAAACGGCACCATCAGTCCGGAGGATACCGACCTGTTTTTTGTAACCGACAATATAGATGAGGCGGTCGATTTCATTGCGCATAATACCATAGTGCCTTTTGGGTTGAAGACGGAAAAGAGGAGTAAGTGGTTGTGGGAGTGAGAAGAGGGGGAGAAGATAGAGGAGGAGAAGATAGGCCCACCTTCCCTGAAGCTTCGGTGGGCGAGGGAAGAGGAGGCTTGCCATGAATGCGTGCCGACGAAGGAGGCTCTGCTTCATGGAGAAGATAGAAGAGAACATAAGGAATTTAAGAAACTGCAAAATATAGAACCCGGAAGTAGAAAAGCATTAAACCATTAGAGACGGAAGCTTGTTAAAAAACATCTTTAGTCTATGGTCTTTAGTCTTTAGTCTTCTTCCCTAACCCCATCAAACATGACAAAAAAACCATCTGAATCTTACACCATCATGAACGAAATCGTTCTGCCAAACGATACCAATACCCTTAACAATTTAATGGGAGGAAGGCTGCTGCACTGGATGGATATAGTAGCGGCGATATCTGCTCAGAAACATTGCAACAACATCGTAGTAACGGCAAGTGTCGACGGCGTTTCGTTCAAGGAAGCCATTCGCCTGGGCGATGTGGTGACACTCGAAGCTTATGTAACCCGTTCTTTCAACACCAGTATGGAAGTTTATATCGAGGTTTACGCTCAGAATATTCCAAGAAACGAAAAGTATAAATGCAACGATGCCTATTATACTTTTGTAGCCATTGATTCGCGCAACAGACCTATTGCTGTTCCTGCAATCGAACCGGAAACAGAACAGGAGAAACAGAAGTATGAGGGCGCTTTGCGAAGAAGACAGATCAGGCTGGTGATGGCCGGTAAACTGAAAAAGGACGAAGCCACAGAGCTGAGGGCCTATCTGAATGAAGAATAATTCGCAAATCAGACTTCAGTGAAAAAGTGAAGTCAGCAAAAACTTATTAATAGTAAAGAGACTGTTTGGTCGCTTGATAAAAATTTCATTCTTTTAAATCCGCTTATGGCTGATTTTCAAGCATAAGAATAATTATAAAATACCTGTTTTGACATAATTAATAAAATTTTACTTGCAATATCAATGATATTTGTATCAAAGCACTTATTTTTGCAGCGTTTAAAATTCATATATTTAAATATGACTGTTTAAAAATGGGGGGCATGAGTGTGTATGTGTTTATTTGTGTGTGTATTACAATGACAATTGTCACACTAAAAATATATACTATCATACATGGAGCAATTATTCGCTTTTGATCCCTCGCGCTGGCACATCCATTTTTTATTCTTCATTCCTGCGCTGATTAATTTCAGTTTGTTTCTTTACGTCATTTTTTTCCTGCCACAGAACAGGGTTAATTTTTGTTTTTCAGTCTTTGTGCTGTTTGTCGGTTTCTGGCAAATGACTGAAGGATGCATGCGATTGAGTGTCACTGCCGAAACTGCAGATTTGTGGTATGGCATTATGGGGGTGATTGCAGTTTTTATCACGCCTCTGGGAATGCAGTTTTCGCTGAGTTTTCACAATCTGCATAAAAAAGTGCCATATGCCGTGATAGTCTTTACTCAATTTTTACCGGCAACCCTGTTTTCTATGATGTTGCTCGGCGGTCTGGGCGATTATAAAATTGTGAGCTCAGGACACTGGTACTGGGTCTTCAATCCGATTCCTTCTCTTTTTACCAATTTAATTTATTCCTGGATTTCACTCAATGGTTTTGTGATTCTTGGTATTCTCGTCACACAATTCCTGCGCTCCGAAAAGGGAAGCTTTGGCAAGAATCAATCTTTTCTGCTCGCGTTGGGATTTGTTTTCCCCTTGTTGGGCGGCGTAGTTGGAGAGGTGATACTTCCTCTGATTTTCAATTTCGACGTCACACCACTGACAACACCTCTGTTTACAGTTTTCTCCATCACCAGCCTGATTGCCATGCTGCGATACCGCATGCTGGACTATTCACCCAAACATCACTGGGAACACATTGTCAAATCTATTAACGAAGGCATTCTCATACTGAACAACGAACATAAGATCATGTATGTGAAC
>CAZRKA010000126.1:0-10230 GCA_964600345.1 uncultured Chitinophaga sp.
AATGTACGCCTCTACTTATAACAGAGTAACCTGGTATGGCACCTTGTACAACGTCGGCAGTAAAAAACCGGTTGCCAAACTCGAATAATACGATACCGTAATATGTAAAACCGCAAGGCTGGACATGAAAGACAAATCATGCTACAATCCGGGACGTTATAAATGGGCCATGTCACCGGGAGGATACAGCTACGCCAACGGTACCGATACATTCAGCGCAAGCCCGTCTTTCAATTTTAGCACGGCAGGAACCTACAGCTTCAGTTTTATGGCCGAAAACTGTAATGGCATAGACACACTCAACGGAATTGTGATAGTTGGCGATACCGTAAAAAGCGCCAGCTGTACCCCGGGTACAACAAATAATGTCGGAGGACTCGGTATTTTCTCTGTAGAGATGGCCGGTGTCAGCCGCAGTTCCGGAAGTCGCTCGCAGGAAGGTCCCTATGTCAATGTCAGTTGCGGTAAAATATTTAAGGTTAAAAAAGGTCAGAAGTATTTGCTTAAAGTGCTTACCGGAACCCTCAATAACGAACAGGTAAAAGCATTTATAGATTTCAACAACGACGGCGACATGTCTGACACCGGCGAACTGGTTTATCAGCCGGCCGCAGCGCTCATTACGCATATTGACACTGTCCGCATTCCGCTTACTGCCACCAGAGGCAAAATACTTCGCATGCGCATAAGAAGCGATTTCCTGAGTACGGGCACAAACCCATGCAGCAACCTGAGTTATGGACAGACGGAAGATTACGGATTGTATATTGAAGCTGACAACATCAAACCGAAATTTGTAAGCGATAAATCAAGTGTATGCCCTTCGGCAACTGTTGTCTTCACTGATTCGACAACGGGGAGCGGTTCCACTTACTCCTGGAATTTCGGCAGCAATGCCCAGCCTTCTACGGCCGGCGGTAAAGGCCCTCACTCGGTTAAATATTCCTCAGCAGGTTATAAAACAGTTACTTTGACAGTTGATGGTGTCATCTACAAAAAAGACAGTGCTGTCCGTGTGCTTGTGAGTCCCGATGCCAACATCAGTTTTACCAAAGGCGACAGTTCTCTCTGCCGCAAAAAACCGTTTACCCTCAGGGCTAACGATGTAAATTCAGTTGCTGCTGCTTACCAGTGGCGACTCAATGGCAGTAATATCACCGATTCAACATTTGCCAGTTACCGCATTGGTATTTCGGGATTTGCTGACAGCGGTTTGTATTCTGTTATTGTTAGTTCAGCCGGGCTCTGCCGGGATACAGCCTATCAGAGAATGCGCATCAGACATTTACCGTTGAGTTCGTTTACTGTCAACGACAGCACCCAGTGCAAAAACGGAAATGCTTTTGTCTTTACAAATTCGAGTTCAATAGCTGTCGGTTCTTACACAAACACCTGGTACACCGGTGATGGAAATTCTTCATCATCCACTTCGCACAACTATACTTATTCAGCTTACGGGAACTATACGGTCAAGCTCAAATCTACAAGTAATTACAACTGCGTTGATTCAAGTATGAGAATTGTACAGGTATATGCCAGTCCGGTAGCTTCATTTACAGTGTCACCTTCGGCACAGTGTTTCAAGGGACATAGTTTCAGTTTTAACAACGGCAGCAGCATTCCGTCCGGTACCTACAGCAATTACTGGACTTTTGGCGATGGCAGCAATTCCGGTTCTGCATCACCTCCCTCAAAAAAATACAGTGTATTCGATACAGTTTACCAGATTAAATTAAGTCTGCTCAGCAACAATGGCTGCACAGACAGTTTGATCCGCAAGGTATATCTTTACGCTCAGCCTAAAGCCGGATTCACTATCAGCGACAGTACCCAGTGTCTGAAAAACAACAGCTTTACTTTTACAAACAGCGGCACTATCACTTACGGTTCATTTACCAGTTCGTGGAATTTCGGCAACTCGTCTACTTCAGGCAACAGCAGTCCGGTTTATACCTATCCTGCAGCCGGCAACTACAGTGTCAGGCAGATACTCACAAGCAACAACAGCTGCCGCGATACCATCAGCAGGAATGTCTATGTTTATCATCAGCCTGTAGCCTCCTTCACCGAAAACGACACCTTCATTTGTCTGAGAAATAATCTCTTCGTTTTCGACAACAACAGCAGTATTTCGCAGGGTAGTTTCAGCAATTTATGGACCTTTGGCGACGGCAATTCATCTACGTCCTCAAATGTTTCACATTCTTATAACTCAGCGGGAGTTTACAGGGTAAAACTCGAGGTAACAAGCAACAATTCATGCGTCGATTCGGCGATTCAGAATGTCTATGTCCTGCACCAGCCTACTGCCTCTTTCAGCATCAACGACAGCAACCAGTGTCTTAAAGGAAATAGTTTCAAATTTACTAATCTCAGCAGCATACCTCAGGGCAGTATCACTTCCTACTGGAATTTTGGCGACAGCACCCAATCCGGCATTGCTAACCCAAGCAAAGTCTATACAAGTCCCGGAGGCAGATGGGTCAGATTAATTGTTGAAAGCGACAGATATTGCATGGATTCGACATTCGTTCAGGTAAACGTATTCCATCAGCCAAAAGCCGATTTCAGCGTTAATTTCAGCACACAGTGTTTCAAGGGCAATCATTTTATATTTACCAATAACAGTACGCTTCAACAGGGATCATTCTCGAGCGAATGGGACTACGGCAACGGCAATATCGAGACTATGTTTACAGGCGACGAAACATATTTAATGTTTGGTGTCTATAATGTATCACTCAGAACTGTCACCAACAACGGATGTACTGCAACGGCAGTTAAAACAGTTAATGTTGATCCTAACCCGTTAGCAGCCATCGGCATAGACAGCAGCGAAAATTGCAGACGTTCGAATGCCATTGTTTTCAGTGACCTTACAACTAATATGGGTGGAACACACAATGCCAGCTGGAATCTCGGTGATGGCAGCAGTTCAAGCCAGACTAATTTCACCAAAAAATATAACACCACAGGTAAATTCAAAGTTGTGCTCATTGCTACAAGTAATTTAAACTGCAGCGATACAGCTGTAAGCGATTTGTGGATATGGCCAAACCCTTCGGCCGGATTTACTGTCAACGACAATGAACAGTGTTTAAACAATAATCTTTTCAGTTTCACAAACAATAGTTCGATAAGCACCGGCAGCATTAATTACAGATGGCTGTTCGGTGATGGTGACAGTTCAGCTAATACATCGCCTGTTAAAAATTATACTGCGACAGATTCATTTAATCTGCAATTGATAGCACGCTCGTCGAAGAACTGTGCCGATACTGCAAAAGGTTCGATGATTATCCGGCCGCATCCGTTTTCAGATTTTACAATCAACAAAAATCAACAATGTCTGGACAGCAACATATTCGCCTTTACGAATATGAGTTCAATCCAATACGGCTACAACAATTTTGTATGGTATTTCGGCAACGGGGACAGTTCTTCTCTCAACAATCCTATTCATATTTACAATTCGGCTGCAGTCTATAAAGTCATCTTAAAATCAATAAGCAATCACGGTTGTACCGATACTGTTTCGCGAATGGCAACTGTTCTTGCCAATCCATCTATCAGCATTCAGATAAGCGGCGATACCACATTCTGTCAGGGAGATAGCGTAAGGCTGACAGCCGTGGGGGCACAGACATATAAATGGAATAACGGAAGCAGTTTGCAAAGCATCACTGTAAAAACTCCGGGTAATTATTTCAGCACCGGCACAGGAAGTAATATGTGCCGTGCCGTAAGCCGCAGTGTTCTGGTAAGTGTTAATCCTCTGCCGGCCAAACCGACTATCAGTAAAACCGGTATAGACAGTCTTAGTTCTACTTATGCCGCCGGCAATCAGTGGTACCGAAACGATACCCTTATCATCGGTGCTAACGGACGCTTCTACAAATACAACCGTTACGGTATATACAGGGTGGTATATACGGATGCCAATGGCTGCAGCAACAGCTCAGACACCATCCACATCAATAAACTGAGCAAGCTCGGCGAGACAATTACTACACATTTCATGCGCATTTATCCAAACCCGAGTGAGGGTATTATAAATATCGAGTTCGGAAAGGTATACAGCGGACAAATTGAAATATATGATGCTCTCGGAAGAAGGGTAAAAGTTCAGGCTGTGGATATGGATGAGCAGACTGTGATAGATCTCGGCGATCTGTCGAGGGGCGTATATCACCTCAGGATAGATGGAAGGAATTATGAAATCATCAAAATGTAAATACAATAAATCAGGAATCAATTAAATCCGCTTTACATATGAAAAAACTATTAATGATCACGGCTATTTTGCTGGCAACCGCATTTGTTTCACCTAATCAGGCAGGTAATTATATGTTCGTTATGCTGCGCCCCCTGGATGCCTGTGACGGCAAATGCAATAATTATGAAATTGTGGAATATCCTCAGAAAAGCGCTGAAGCCTGCAAGAAACAGGAAGACAGTTGCCGGGCTAAATACGGCGATAAACCCACTTATTATACCGTTGCCCCCGGAGAAGCAGTCATTTATTATAAATACAATAAGTTCGTTACTAACTGCGATTGCAAAATACGCGGAGTACATAAATCGACTTCTGTGGCTAAGGCTACCGAAGAAATGAATCAGAAAGTAGCGGAAGAAAGGCTTAAAAAACCAAAGGCCTATCACAATTTCGAAATATACTCGTGGTGGCCGAGGTAAAAAAAACCAAAGTACTGAAAGGAATAAAAAACGGTATAATCCTGTTTAAAATTAAAAATAAGCACTTGAAATCAAGAGAACTTATAATCCGATGTTATTGATTCCGGAGTATAAGATGAAATTGTCATTCCATTTATTAAAGGCTTTCTGAAAACCTATCCGTTTTGCTATGTAATTTATTGCCATATTAAACCTTGAAAATATTTTCAAAACGATTGTCATAGTTGAAAATATTAGCTTCTGAGCAGCTATATCGATTCAGGTGTTAATGTCATTTTTATGTCCGCTTGGTCAGTAAAGTGTCACATATTCAATGCTTTTGTCCTGATTTTTGAAATGTATGGTATATTTGAAATTATGAAAACCACTACCAATTCAAAACTCATGAATACTCTCCTCTCAATTCTGGTTTTTATGAGTGCCGGCGCCTTATACGCACAATCAGATACGATTCCTCCTGTTATTTCTTTGATCGGACCTGATACGGTCTGGATAGAACTTGATGATACCTATACGGATTTAGGCGCAAGTGCCAATGACAATAAAGACGGAGATATCAGTGCGCTTATGACTATGAGTACCGATCTGGATGTGAAAACACCGGGCGTATACACGCTGACATACAATGTCAAAGACAATGACGGCAACAGTGCCAAACCTGCTATACGGATAATCGTTGTTAGAAACGACCTTACAAAACCGGTCATTATACTGAACCCCGGCAATCCGGGATGCATTGAACTGAGCTGCCACAACCCGCCTTATGTCGATCCAGGTGCTTCAGCAACAGACAACCGGGCACCGTTCAATCTCAGAAGTGCAATTGTGGTCAGTGGCTTTGTAGATACACGCAAAATAGGCATCTACACGCTAAGCTATGATGTACAGGACGTATCGGGCAATAAAGCCATTACGCAAACCAGACAGGTATGTGTTGAATCCAACAAACCGCATGGATTTAAACTGACAGCCGAAAACGGCACCTACAGAGCATCAACAGATGAGAGTATGGAATTTGTTAGAACATCATATAAATGGTATCTAGACGGAAAATATCTTAGCACATACGATAACAATCCCGAGCTGATCATATATCCCGAAAATAAAAAAGAGATGCAGCTGTGCATGGAAGAAAAATTCTGTGATGACACAACTCCTCACAAATTCTGTCTGATTTTTGGCGATACTGTTCAGGCACCTTTGAGTGGCATTGTATTTCTGGATAATGATCAGAATTGCAGTTATGATTCGGCCGACGACAGGTTGAATTATGTAGCTGTCAGAATATTCGACAGCAGTAGCCGGAATATTGGCGTAAGTTATAGCAGTGACGGGAATTTTGAATTCAATGTAGACAATGGAATTTACAATGTCAGGACCGATATCGAAGAAACTCCACTTATTTCAAACTGTCCCTACCCCGGCAGCGATACACTTATTGAATTGAAACCGGGGCAATTGCTGGCTAAGGATATCCGTTTCCCGCTGATTTGCAAAACCGGCTATGATATTGGCGTCATACATGCACCGGTTCGAACAATTGCAGTTCCGGGAAGACCATTCTTAGTAGATCCGCATATCGGAAATCTGAACATCATGTACCGGGGAAATTGCGCTGCTTCGCAGTCCGGATTCATCAGAATCAGGGTCGAAGGTAAGGCATATTATAGCGGCTCAGAAACAAATGCAATTATGCCCGACAGCGTCAACGGCAATGAATTTGTTTATGTTGTAAGCGATTTTTCTACTTTCAGGAAAGATGGTATCAGACTAAGATTTATTACCGACACCACCGCTAATATAGGTGACACCATCAAGGTTTATCTGCGAGTAAGCCCTGACCTGAACGACTATAATCCCAAAAACAATAATGTCATTCATAAAATCCTCGTTCGCAATTCACTGGACCCCAATATGAAGGAAGTTTACCCGATTGATGTGGAACCCGGCTACGACGACTGGATTAACTATACCGTGCATTTTCAAAACACAGGCAATTCGCCGGCATACAAGGTGCGCATAACCGACACACTCGACGCCGGGCTGGAACCTGGCAGCTTTCAGTTCTTGTCTTCAAGCCATGATGCAAGGGTCGGCCTCAAAGACAGAGCCATGGTCTTTTATTTCGCCGATATCATGCTGCCCGACAGCAACAGCGATGAGAAAAATTCGCACGGTTATGTCCGCTACCGGGTAAAACCGGTTAAAAACCTGCCGGAAGGAAGTAAAATTTACAACACAGCCTATATTTTCTTCGATTATAACAAACCGGTCATCACCAATACTACAGTTAATTCGTTTGTAAGATTCCCCGTAAGCGGAATTTCAAAACCTGCCTTAGATTTATCCTTCAGTTTATTTCCAAATCCCAGCTCCGGATTGTTCACCGCGCTGTGTTCAGATTTGCATAGTGATGATGCAATCATTGAAGTATTCGATATCTTCGGCGTACTGCTGTATTCCGGCAAATATGAGGCAGGTGGCATACAAATCGACCTCAGGCCTTATGCCAATGGCTTGTATTTTTGTAAACTAAAGTCCGGCGAAACAGTCATTAACCGAACCATCATTAAGCAATAATCGCCATCTCGATAGTTTAATTAAGGAGATGCATGCGATTCAGAATTATTTCTGAACTGAATATATTGCGTCGGCAGATGACATCAAAGTCGCAAAAAGTAGTTTTGTTTGGAGAGACCGGATTACTCAGATACTGATTACACCGCTCATTTGCAATGCAAGCGTCAACAGGCCTATTACCAATACAACGAGTAATGTCATTAAAACTCTGCGTGCACTTCTTTTTTGTTCTTCGGTTTCTTCCTGGTATGGCATATTAATTAGTTTTAAATCCGGATTGAGAATTCGTCTCTGACTTCAAAAACAGTTGCGGAATCTGATAATTTTTTTGATACAAATCGCGTAAATGCAGGCAAAAACAAATGTACTTTATACACCGCAAAGGTAGTTTTGAAACATTAAAAATTACTTAATAATTCCTTAGAAAAGAATTAGAATTCGGCGACGGGAAGAATAATTGTAAAAACTGTTCCCTCATCAGGCAATGAGCTTAAATTTATCGTTCCTTTATGCAGCGTAACAATCCGCTTAACCAGCGAGAGTCCTATTCCATATCCGGTGCTCCCAGACGAGTTCTTGCTGCGGTAAAATGGCTCAAATACATACGGAATATCCTGTTGATCAATACTGAGTCCTTTGTTCTTAAACACTATTTCAAAATATTCTGATTTCGCCATAAGACTGATGGAAACAGTTTTATCGTCAGAAAATTTGCAACCGTTCTCAATCAAATTGCTGAAACATGTTTTTAAAAAAGCAGCATTGCCTGAAACTTTCAGCTTATTTTCATTCTCGGGCAAATGGTCGAGGTAAAAATTAACTTTGTAATCCGGGTGCATGTTTAAAAACTCAAGTTTTGTCTCCCAAATCAAATCGTCTATGCGCAGCGATTCGAATGACAATTCAGCTTCATCACTTTTTAATTTCGTAAGTTGCAGCAGGCGGTGCGACACTTCGTTAAGATTTTTGATATCTTCAAGAACCGAATTGATGATCTTTTTGTAGGCCTCGTTATCGCGCTCGTTCAGCAATGCCACCTCCAGTTGTGAAGTAATTTTTGTCAGTGGATTTCTTAATTCATGCGACGCATTGGCTATAAATGTTTTCTGGATTTTAAAAGCATTTTCAATCCTTTCAAGCATTTTGTTAAAAGTGGTAGATAGCTTTTCTATTTCATCTTTCCTGTGACCTTCATCCAGCCTCAGATTCAAATTGCTTTCGCTTATTTTATCGACTTCGTTTACAACCTTTAGAATCGGAAATAATGCCCTGCCGGCATATATCCACCCCGAAACACCCACTACAATAAGTAAAATAAAGAAAATTACGGTTAACATATTTTTCAGGTGGCGGATATTGATTAGTCCCTGCCTGTCTATTGCCCCTGCAATAATCACATAGTGATAGTGGTGAAAGGTATACGGGATTCCGATAATCTCCATTTCGCCTGAAGACGATTTTATTTGACCGTCTTTTCTGACATGATCAATTGCTTCGGCGAGATCGGGCAGCAATTTTCTGAAATCCAGGGTATCGTTATTGGTATATATTTCTTCATTCTCTGAATTATAAACAGATATATTTTCGTAGCTGTAAATGTCTTTTCTGTTTTTGTCAATAATTTTCAAGAGAGCGGAATCTACTTCCCTTACATTGAACAATAAATCTGCGGTAGTTCTTGCCTTATTGATAAGCTGATTATAAAATTCCTGTTTCCTGTACTGTTTTGAAAAATAGTAAATCGTGAAAAGGGATATCAGCAAAAGTGAAGATACGATTGCTATAAATTGCAAAGTCAGTTTTGTGCGTATTTTCATTAATTCCCCTTTAATACATAACCCAGACCGTGCACAGTTTGTATTAATTTGTTTTCCGGGTCAATATCAATCTTTTTTCTGAGATAATTCACATAAACCTCTATAACATTAGTCCCTCTGTCGAAGGATATGTCCCAGACTTTCTCTGCGATATCCATTTTCGAAACAACCTTGTTTTTGTTCAGCATCAGATATTCCATCAAAGCAAATTCCTTGGCTGTCAATGCAATTTCCTTTCCGCCCCTGAATGCTGTTTTTGTATCAAGATTCAGTTCCAGATCCGAGATTTTTAAAATATTACCGTTTCCCCACAGAACAGATTGTCTTTTTGATAAGGCGTTGATTCGCGCCAGTAATTCACGGAATTCAAAAGGTTTAACCAGATAATCGTCGGCGCCATGTTCAAATCCTGCAATCTTATCCTCGGTGGTCCCAAGTGCCGTCAGCATCAGCAACGGGGTCATTATGCCTTTCTGCCTTAATGTGGAGCATAGTTCAAAACCGTTCATTTTGGGTATTATCAAGTCAGAAACGATGACATTATATACATTCTTCAGAGCCAGCGAATACCCTGTGGCCCCATCATAAGCCACATCTACGACAAATCCATTTTCCTCCAATCCTCTTTTGAGAGCATCAACAGTTTTTACCTCGTCTTCAATCAGCAGGATTTTCATAAAGGGTTGTTTTGCAAATATACATATCTCCGGGCTTTCCATGCTTTATATCATCCAAGTGGTTCAGGAATGATTTAAAAAGTGGGTTTAAAGAGAAATGTATAATGTATTAGGGTGTTAAATATATCTCTTTAAAATGCTGGTCGTATAATAAACCTTGAGAGAAAAATTCTTTTCTTTTTTTTCTCTATTTGGGTAAGTGGAAACTAAACTTTCAGTTTTGATAAGGCAAGCTGATTTAATACATTGTACTAAAATAGGGAGGGTTACAAACTTACTTCTCTTTTAATGTTTAACAGAAAGTTATTAGCTTTCATAATTATTTCAAATATGCGGTGTGTTCAACATAAAAATCAACACAAAATCCTAAGGCTTCCTTGATTCCTCCTTTTATCAAATGAACATCATTGGAAAATGTCACAGAATGATTGGTTTCGTTAAATTCAAATTCCAATTCCCCA
>CAZRKA010000127.1:0-10181 GCA_964600345.1 uncultured Chitinophaga sp.
TCGAAGTGGTTAACATCTGAAACTGATGATTGTTATGTCAATATTTGATTTTTTCAGGAAAGAAAAGCCGGAATCCAAAAACCCTGCTCCCGAAATGGGTCTGGAAAAAACCAGAGAATCCTTCTTTGGGAAACTTGGTAAAGCGCTAGCCGGCCGATCCAGCATAGATGCCGGTTTTCTGGACGAACTGGAAGAGATCCTTATAAGCAGTGACGTTGGAACAGAAACTACAATCAGAATTATCGAACGCATAGAAAAACGCGTTAAAAAAGACAAATACCTGAATTCAAACGAACTTCATTTATTACTGAGAGATGAAATAAGTCTCTTGCTTAAAGAAAATAAGATTTCAGAAGAAATCAGTTTTGACCTCAAAAATCAGAAAAAACCATATGTACTCATGGTGGTGGGAGTCAATGGTGTCGGAAAAACCACTACTATAGGGAAACTGGCACATCAGTTCCGAAAACACGGTAACAAGGTTTTGCTGGCTGCCGGAGACACTTTCAGAGCCGGTGCCGTTAATCAGCTTGAAATCTGGAGTCAGAGAACCGGCTGCGACTTTATTTCCAAAGGAATGAATGCCGACCCATCTGCAGTGGCATTTGATGCTGTAGAAAAGGCTAAAAATGAAAACTATGATATTGTCATCATCGATACCGCCGGCCGACTCCACAATAAAGTTAATCTCATGAACGAACTCAGCAAGATTAAAAGGGTAATGAGCAAGGTGATTGATTATGCCCCAAATGATGTCATGCTGGTACTGGATGCTTCAACCGGACAAAATGCATTTGAACAGGCCAGACTGTTTACAGCTGCTACCGATGTATGTTCATTAGCCCTGACTAAGCTTGACGGTACTGCAAAAGGCGGTGTTGTACTTGGTGTAAGCGACCAGTTTAAGATACCGGTTCGGTTTATAGGTGTAGGAGAAGGTATTGAAGACATCAGAATTTTCAATCCCGAAGAATTTGTAAAATCTCTTTTTGAAGTTTAATTATGAGGACAAAATCTCTCAAACCCAATAAAATCAATATCGTAACCCTCGGTTGCAGTAAAAATCTGGTCGACAGTGAAGTTCTGCTCAGCCAGCTCAAAGGGAATGAAATTGAAGCCACTCACGAATCCGAAAAAAACGACGCGAATATTATTGTGGTAAATACCTGCGGCTTTATTGACAATGCCAAACAGGAAAGTATAGATACCATTTTAAGTTATGTCAGTGAGAAAGAAGCGGGCCGGATAGATAAACTTTATGTCACCGGCTGTCTTTCTCACAGATACAAGGATCAACTTGAAGAGGAAATACCACAGGTTGATGCATACTTCGGCACTCTCGAATTGCCGGGACTTCTCAATGCCCTGGGTGCAGATTACAAACACGAACTTATTGGCGAAAGACTTACCACCACTCCTCAGCATTATGCTTATTTAAAAATAAGCGAGGGTTGTAACCGCCCCTGTTCATTCTGTGCAATTCCATTAATGCGTGGCAAACACATCAGCAAACCGGTTGAACAAATAGTCACTGAAGCCGAAAATCTGGTAAAAAATGGCGTAAAGGAAATTATGCTGATCGCACAAGACAGCACTTATTATGGTCTTGATCTTTACGGAGAAAGGAAACTTAAAGACCTGCTCGAAAAACTCTCTGATGTTAAGGGGCTCGAATGGATCAGGCTGCATTATGCCTATCCCTCACAGTTTCCGGAAGAAATTCTGACTGTAATGTCCGAAAGAAGCAATATCTGCAAATACCTTGATATTCCTGTTCAGCACATTTCAGACAAGGTCCTGAAACTGATGCGCAGGGGTATCAGCAAAAGAAGGACATACGAATTGCTGAACACAATAAAGGAAAAAGTTCCGGGCATTACTCTAAGAACAACCATTCTGGTTGGTCATCCCGGAGAAACTGAAGAAGATTTCGAAGAATTATGTAACTTTGTCAAAGACTTTGAATTCGACAGACTTGGCGTATTTACATATTCTCACGAAGAAAATACCCATGCACATACATTGGAAGATGATGTTGCTCCGTCTGAGAAACAAAGACGTGCAGAATTTCTGATGGCATTACAGGAAGAAATTTCACTTAAGAAAAATCAGACAAAAACAGGTCAGATAATGAAGGTACTTTTCGACCGTAAAGAAGGCGAATATTTTATTGGCCGAACCGAAGCCGATTCGCCCGAAGTAGACAATGAAGTTCTTGTAAAAGCTTCAGAAAATTTTGTAAGGTTGGGGGATTTCGCGAATATTGTAATCACCGGAGCCGAGTCTTTCGACCTCTACGGTAAAATCAAATAAATGGAATTCAAACTTTCCTCTGCAGGAAGTCTATCCTCTGCCAGTAAAGCCTTTGCAGAGAATGATGAAAAACTTATTAAACTATTAGGCGCTGAACACCCATACTTTTCCGTAGAAAAAGCAATAGATGCAAAAAAGAATTTTCCGTTGCAAAACAGAAAAGTTCTCGTCCGGGAATTAATGAGTGATTATATCAGGATTTTAGGTGAAGAGAATATCAAACCTGAGCTCAGATCAAATATTGAACTTCTCAATTCGGAAAATACCTATACGGTTTGCACCGGTCAACAACTGCATTTATTTCTTGGACCGGCTTTCGTTGTCTATAAAATTTTAGCCATAATCAAAAAGGCTGCCGGCTTAAACCAAAAATATCCCGATAAAAAATTCGTACCCGTTTTCTGGCTTGCTTCAGAAGATCACGATTTTGAAGAGATAAAAGATACTGTTCTGTTTAATAAAAAGTTCGTATGGCAGAGCAATCAAACCGGCGCCTGCGGACGCTTTCACACTAAAGAAGTAGCCGGTCTGATTCAGGAAATCAGAGATAGTTTCAGCCTGGATCAGCGCAGTTCTGATTTACTGAATTCCTTAGACGAAATATACAGTGAATCAGATAATCTGGCTGATGCAACCATCAGAGTTGCAGATTTGCTTTTTGGAGAACATGGATTGATCTGCCTTAATGCAGACAAGCCTTCTTATAAAATTTTGCTGAAAGAAGGTATTAAAAAAGACATTTTGCAAAGAGCAAATGCGATTGCTTTTAAAAAGACTTCGAATGAAATCGAAAACGCAGGTTACAGCACCCAGCTGCATGGAAGAGAGATAAACTATTTCTATATGGTTACCTCAGGCCGCAACCGAATTGTTTTAGAAGATAAACTCTATAAAGTTGTCAATACCGGAATTAGCTTTACTGAATCTGAATTAGAAAACGAAATTGAGAATCATCCTGAAAATTTCAGTCCGAATGCCATGCTGAGACCCTTGTATCAGGAAACAATTTTACCCAATATTTCATATTACGGAGGAAATGCAGAAGTGAATTATTGGCTTCAGATTCACAACCTATTTAATATCAATAACATAACTCCTCCAAATTTAGCACTCAGACCCAGTGTGTGGATAATTCCACCCCGAATAATGGGATGGTTGCAAAAACACGCTATTAACCCTGTTCAATTGTTGATAACTTCAAATTCCGGGAATCTTTTGAGTTTTTTAGATTCCAAAACAATTGGACTCTCAGAAAAAATAGGCGAGTTTAACAGGCTTAAAAAAGAGATACAAGATATTGTTGCTCAGAACAATAGCAAGGAATTATCCCCTTTACTGGATGCCGGAAAAGCCTACGAAAAAATGCTTAAGCATTTAGATAAACAGCTGATACTGATTGAGAAAGAAAAACACAGTGATAGCTATATCAAACTGCAGGAGATTTATTCTAATTATTTCGATATCAAACAAATACAAGAGCGTATTCTCAATACCCTCGAATTGTTGATAAAGCATGATAATGTAGTATTTACGCTAAAAAATGACCTTGAATTGAAACCCGGAACAGGGTATCTAATTTCAATATAATTATCTGATATTCAATATTTTAAATCATTTATTATTGATATTCTTTAATAAATTTTGCTTTCAATCGTTGTTTTTTGTGCAAAGTATGTGTATTTTTGCCGTCAATTAATGAAAAATCATTTCAAAATGAAAATACTCAAAATGACCCTTTTAGGCTTGTGCGGAATTGCCATTTCAGCATATGCCCAAACCGCTTCAAAAGATTCAACCTGGAAACGTCACCCCAGCGCCAAAACTAAATGGGTTGAAGGAGTTTCTACAGATTCAGGACAAAGCCTGCACTCTTCATACTTTCAGGACAGAAGAGCCAAGAAGTTCACTTTAGGACTTATGGCCGGAGCTTCACTGTTTCACGGTGATGCTGATAAGAAACAACTCGGATGGGATATCGCTCCGTTTGTGAAATATTCAATTTCTCAGACTTTCGCCCTCAGAGCTGAATATAACATTGCCCGACTCAGAGGACAAAGAGACTATCAGAATCCAACTTTGTTCAAAGACAATTTTCAGTTTGTCAGCAATGTTAAAGACTGGAGTTTACAAGCACATTTCACTTTAGGTAATATCTCTTTCCTGCGTCCATTGCGCAAAACTCAGATGTACCTCTTTGCGGGTGTTGGTCAAACCAGTTTTAAATCTACTGCTACATTTACAGATCAGAGATTATTCCTCGGCGATTACTACCTTACCTCATATTTCGGAAACGGTACTCCTAACCCTAATGTAGGTAAAAAAGTTGAAGAGAAATTTGAAGCAAAACACATGAGCATTCCTCTTGGATTCGGTTTCAAACATTACCTCAGCAAATACTTCGACCTTGGTATCGAATACAGACATACTTTCCTGAGAAGCGATGATATCGATGTATACAATACTGCTATTTTCCAAAACAGATGGTTTGATTCTTATTCATTCCTTCGCCTTAGCCTTGGCTGGAAATTCGGTTCTAAAAACTCTCAGCATTACGACTGGTTAAGTCCGGTTGAATCTATCTACGATCAGATGGCTGATGTTAAAAAGAAAACAGACTGCCTTGGTGTAGATGATGACAAAGACCATGTATCAAACTGCTTCGACCAGGAAAATACTACGCCTGATTCTTGTATGGTATACGGAAACGGTATGGCTGTAGATACTGACATGGACGGTGTGCCTGATTGCCAGGACCAGGAGCCTTTCACCGATAAAGGTGCAGTGGTTGATCCTGCTACCGGTAAAGCTGCCGACAGCGATGGTGATAATATCCCTGATCACAGAGACAGAGAACTTAATTCTTCACCGGGCGCCCTTGTTGATGCCAATGGAGTTGAAATTAAATTATGCTGCAACTGCGACAACGTGATGTTTGCTCCTATAACCATCAGCAGTAACTGCTTGACTAAAGAAGTAAAAGCACTTCTTTATCAGGTTGTTGATAAAATGAAACAGTGTCCTGACAAGAAGCTTATTCTTAATGGTCCTGCAGGCAAAAGCTCTAAATACAATGCTGCTGCCAACACACGTTGCATGGATGAAATCATTAAATTCCTTACTGAAAAATTCGGAATTTCACGCGATAGAATCATTACCAACTACAACGCCGGTACTGAAACTAAAAATACAATTGAAATGAAAATCCAGTAAGGATTTCCCAAATACTTAAAAAGCCTTTCTTCGGAAAGGCTTTTTTTTTGCTCTTATCAATTTCTATTGATGATTATTTACAATTCCTGAGAGGATGTTGTGATATTAGCCTGTTTTAGATAAAAAGGCTGGTAGGTGTCCACATCGGCAAATTCAGCCTTTAAAAAGGCTTCTTCTGCCGCATTACACAAATGTTTTGCATGAGGATGTATAATTCTGTACGGCAGACTCAGAACATTTTTTAATTTATCTGAACCATCACCACAAATTACAATGTCATTTCTGTCCGGAAAAGGATTAAAACCAGCCTCCCCCCAGATTGCATTTACAGGTTTACTGAGCTGATTCAACTTTGCGTCAAAAACTGCGTGGTATACTTCCATTCTTCTGGCATCTGTCATAGGCCAAATCAAACCCTTCCAATCAGGCTCACCGGCTAAAAGTGCTGCAGCCATGGATTTTAATGTGTCTACCGGAATTAATGGAATATTGAGAGCAAAACAAATTCCTTTTGCGGTACTTGCACCGATTCGCAAACCGGTATAAGAACCGGGACCATTGCTTAAGGCTATTGCATCCAGTTTATCAACCGGAATTCCGGCATTATCCAGACACTCCTGAATCAGCGAACTTAACGCCTCGGCATGATTCTGTTCAAATGTGCTTTCGGCCATAAAAAGCTTACCTGATCTGATCATGGCAACCGAGCAGATTTTATAAGATGTTTCTAAACAAAGAATCAAAGGCATTCTCAGGTATTGCCTACTTTCTGGAAATAATTCCTCACTCTGTCCTTATAATAAGGCGATAATTCATTTGGAACACTGCGCAGTAATTCGAGCTCTCTCGCCTTTTTCTCAAGATAAGCTTTAATCGCCGGCGGCATTTCGCGCTCAGTTTCTTTAGCCTGTTCTGCTTCTCTCTGGTTATCAGTTTTTTGTTCCATCTCAGCTTTTTCATGCTCCAGCATGCGGGTTTCTATTTCCTGCATTCTGCGCATAGTTTCAGGGTTAATCTGCTTGTTTACCAGATCTCTTTCCTGCTGCTCCATCAATTGTTTTGTTTTTTCGAGATCGCCAAGTGCACCGGGCTTGCCCTCTTCCTTCAGCATTTTCTGCAACCGCTCCACTTCCCTTCTTAACGCTTCCTGCTGCGCGGCAATTTTTGCAAACTGCTCAGCACCCGGATTTTTGCCTTGTTGTTTGCCATTCTTCATTTCCTGCAATTGCTTATTGATATCATCCTGCATTTGCTTTAGTCCACTCATTTTAGGTTTACCGGATTGTCCGGGCTTACCGGGTTTCTTACCCGGATTCTGACACTGTGAACTGCTTTTATTCTTGCTTTCCTTCATGTTCTCCTGCATTTGTTTAAGGCTCTCACTCAGCATAACGGCAAGATTGTTCAGCCCGGTCATGACATATTGCTGACGTGCAACACCACTTGGTATCTGGACTTTACTGAAATGTTCTATGCTGCCATCCATATTGTAATTGATATTGCCTATTTCCTTGTTTACAAAACTTTTTATGTGGATTTGCCTTTTAGATAGTGCCAACAAAGAATCTTCGACCATCTTTGCATTTTCCTTCAGCTTTCTTTGCTGAGCGCTCAGTTCCACAAATTTAGGACTATATGAACGGAGATCACGCATTGCTGTCATCAGATTTTCCTGTTGTACACTCAATTCAATCAGATTCTCGAGAATCTGCCTCAGTGTGTAATAATCCTCTTCAGCTTGTTCCTCCTGCGATTTTTCAAGCGATTTCTTCATCTTCTCTGCCATTTCATCCATCTGATCAGCAGCCTTTTTCTGGCTCTCCGATGCTTTCTTGTTCTGTTTCTTATCAATACTTTCTGAACTTTGCTCCAAATTCTCCTGCAGTGATTCCTGCTCCTTTTTAAGTTCATCTAAATTCATTGGCGACTCGAGTTGCTTGTTCTTTTCCTGAGTCTTTTCCATTTCCTTCTTTAAATCCTCAAACTTCTTGTTAATTTCTTCCTGTTGTTTCAATAATTCTTCTTTGGGAGCCGATTTTTCCTGAGTTTTTTTGGCCAGTTCCTCCTGTTCCTGCGATAGTTTCTTAAGCTCATCTATTTCGCGGTTTATTCTTTTCTCGAGTTCAAGTTGTTTGTATTGTTCCAGTGTCCGGTCAAGCTGTTTCTTAATATCCTCATTGCTCTGATTCATTTTCTCGAGTTGCTGTTGAATGGCTTCCTTGTTTTGCTGCTTCAGCATTTCTTCAAGTTTTTTGAGCAAATCCTTAAGTTCGGGACTCATTATTTCGTTGAATAATTTCTCGAGTTCTTTTTGTTTATCTATCAGATCCTGGTCCAATGGGTCGAGCTGCTTTTGTTTCTCATTGTTGTTGAGATTCTCTTTTTTCATCTCTTCCAGCTTCTGTTCCAGTTTTTTCTGCTCATCGATAAATTCTTTCAGCTTTTGTTGCTGCATCCAATCCATACTTTCATTATCCATTAGCATTTTCCGCAGACTGCTGCTTTTTTCCTGAAGACTTTTTATCTCCTTCATCGTCTCATTTATCTTGCTTTTCATTGCTGAACTGCTGTTTTCAGCTTCAGCCTTAAGCTCTTTAACAGAAGGGGCAGCTGTCCGGAACACCTGACTTCTGGATGATTTTCTGCCATTGACTCCATCATTATCCCAAACTTCAAAATAATACTCAAATTCTTCGCCGTCTGAAACGGAAAGCGACTTCAGATCTATCATATAATAAAAGATCTCATCAGTGGTCTTGCCTATATTGACCGGAAGTGATTTTAATACTCCGTCACCTGTCCTGTAAACAAACTGCAGCTTGCTTATACCGTAGTCGTCGTCTGCCTTGCCGTAGAAATAAAATCTGAATGGGTTCAGCGAATCGGCTGTCTGTTCGGCAATAATTCCCGGAAATCTGTCAGGTATTGTCTGGATCAGGTAGCGGATAGTATCTTTTCTGCTTATGAATTTATTTCTGAGTTGCAGATAGTAGCTGGTATTAGACTTTATCACTTCGCTTACGGTAAAACCTTCATCGTTTTTTACAACCGTCGCATTTCTGCCGAAAATATTAAAGTCCATTTCTTCGGCGTCCGCAGTTTTGAAAATCCATTCCGCCCTGCTTCCTTCCGGCACAGTAAAATCACCTATATTATCAATTCCCTCGCTTTTTTTACCTGTGTATGCAGGATACTGTAACTTAACCTTGAATCTGCTGAGAGTAGGATTTGGCAATACTTTTAAATGATAAGACTGCGACTCAAATTCACCATCTGAAAACTGAATGACATGATCAGAACCAAGATTGTACAACTGATGCATAAATAAATTCTTTCCCTTGCCCTCCATCTTTATCATTTTACCGTCTATACTGACGTACATTACTGAAGGAATTTCTTTCCCTTTCAGCAATAACTCAATGTTAAAATCTGAATTCCTAAGAACGTTCAGTGAACTGTTTTTCAGGATGAAATTGTAAGGTGCTTCCTTGACAAATTCCTTTCGGTAGCTGATAATCCTTTCGGCCGGCTTTGTCAGAATATTGCTCTGAAATATCAGAATAAGAAGTATCAGCACAAGGGGCAATAAAGTATAACGTCCGTAACGCTTTGCCGATGAATTTAAATTTATGGCAGTCGAAAAACGAAAAGGACTCAGTTTTTCAATTCGTTGATTAACACTGGCAAGCAATAATTCGTTATCACTTTGAGAGGCTTGCTCCTGCAACTGAAGGGTATTTAACAGCTTATCCTTTATTTCAGGGAAATGCTGTCCTATCATTTCTGAAGCATGTTTATAAGAAATCGTTCTTGCAATACGCCATCTTTTCAACAAAGGGAGAATGATGAATGCAAGCAGAACAAAACCCGTAAAGCAGACAAAGACAAAAAACATGACAGTTCTGACAGCAGTGCCGAAGTGGCCGAAGTACTCTATCAGTGCAGCAAGCAGAATATATGCCATCAACCCGCCGGCTCCCAGCAGAAGACCCTGTAATAGCCGGTTCAGATAATACTTTTTAATGAACTCATCTATTTTGTGTTTCAGAATTGAAGAATTATCCGGCATATGGTAACATTCTATTGCGCAATACAAAAATAACGGATTATGGCCTTAATTCATATCTTAAACGACGAAAAAATGACAATTGCCTCCCCGGACAACAATTTTGGCTTTATTTTTGTCTATATTTGTATATTCAGAAATTCCAAATGAAACGTTACACTGTAGTATTATCAATCGCTGCCTTATTGTTAGTTGCTATTGGCAGCGCAGCTTTCACAGAACAGGCAAAACCAAAAAAGAAAGCCGTTAAAAAAACAACTGCAAAAAAACCAGAAGGATTGCCTAAAATAGTGTGGTACAATATGTCTGATGGATATAAAAAAGCTAAAAAAGAAAAGAAAATGCTTGTTGTGGATGTCTACACAGACTGGTGTTACTGGTGTAAGGTAATGGACCAGAAAACATATACCGACCCGGGGGTTATCAAAAAAATGAACCAGTATTTTGTAGCCGTGAAATTCAACCCTGAAGTGAACGGGACGCATATTATTAACAACGATTCCATGAGCTCAGACCAGCTGGCTCTGTATTTAAACAAAGGCGGCAGAATTCCGGGTTATCCGATGACCTATGTCTGGAAGACCATCAGCGA